>JAYVCU010000160.1:0-9831 GCA_043749835.1 Hyphomicrobiales bacterium | reverse complement strand
GCACGGCCTTTATAGAATTGACAGCGCGTACGGCCATGCACAGTGATCATTGACACGCCCGCATCCTGCGCCCGTCTGGCTAACTCTGGTGCATTAAGAGAATTCTCATCCCAACCCAAACGCATTTTTAGCGTTACTGGCACACCACTGTTTTTAACCGTCGCGTCAACCAGGGTTACCGCATGATCAATGTTGCGCATGAGGGCTGAGCCAGAAAGCCCACCCGTCACCTGTCTGGCTGGGCAACCCATGTTTATGTCAATAATGTTGGCCCCCAGGTCGGTGGCCACTTTTGCACCTTCCGCCATCCAATGAGCTTCACGGCCAGCAAGCTGCATGACGAAAGGACTTAAATGTTTAGATCCCTTGGCCCGCCTCACCATGTCACGGCGCTGGCGCAACAACTCTTCTGAAGCCACCATTTCAGATACGACCAATCCTGCACCAGCACTGTGGGCCGCCATGCGGAAGGGCTCATCTGTCACCCCGGACATCGGCGCCAGAAAAACCGAATTACGTGTTATCACTTTTCCAATTAGAATGCTCAATTTTTAAGCGCCACCTTATCTCGTCCAATAATTAAGCAGATTAGGTTGCATCGCAGCAACGTCAAGGAGAATTTCTATTTCCGCAAGTTAATTACGCACCGAATGTCTGCACCGTTCCCATCCACCCACATATGCGTTAATGGCGCAACCTATGAAGGTTGCAGCAGTGATTGTGGCGGCGGGGGCTGGGGTTCGTGCTGGAGGGCATTGCCCAAAACAATACCAAATGATCGGAGGCAAAACTATGTTGCGCCGTACATTAGAGGTATTTGCGTCTCATCCCCGCATTGACCACGTTATTACTGTGATCGGTGACGGCCACGCAGCTGACTTTAATCAAGCAGCACTTGGCCTTAAGATCGGTCAAGCCGTTAGCGGCGGTGGCACACGCCAGCATTCCTGCCGCATTGGAATTGAAGCCTGCCTGCCCCATGCGCCAGATTTCGTGCTGATCCACGATGCTGCAAGACCCTTTGTTTCGCATGATTTGATTGACCGGGTGATCGACGCTCTAGCCATAAGCGAGGCCGCTATTCCCGCCCTGGCAGTTTCCGATACGATCAAATCGGCACGTGGTGGCATCGTAAGCAACACGCTGGACCGCGCATCACTGTATCTGGTGCAAACACCGCAAGGTTTTCATTTTCAGAAAATCCTCTTGGCTCACGCTGATGCAGTTACACATGATAAAATAGGGCTCACCGATGATGCTTCAGTGGCTGAGGCTTTCGGCATGAAAGTGCACGTGGTTATGGGCGAAACTAAAAATCGGAAATTAACAACCATGCAGGACATTGCTGCAGCAGATTTAGAATTAATCACCCTTGCCGTCAGCAAAAGGCCGGATATGCGTGTAGGCCACGGCATGGATTTTCATGTGTTTACCAGAGGCACATCGCTCTGGCTCTGCGGTGTCGAAATTCCGCATGTGAAAAAGCTTAAAGGCCATTCCGATGCCGATGTGGCAATGCACGCGTTAACCGATGCCATTCTGGGTGCAATCGGCGAGGGTGATATTGGAACGCATTTCCCGCCATCTGATCCACAGTGGAAGGGTGCGCCTTCTGCAATTTTCTTGGCGAAGGCCTGCACATTGTTAGAAGCGCTCAACGGCCAGCTGGTCAATGTAGACATAACCATTCTAGCCGAACAACCAAAAATCAGCCCTCACCTTATTGCGATGAAATTGAAACTTTCTGAGCTTTTAAAACTCGACGTAAAGCGCATCGCCATCAAGGCCACCACCACGGAAAAAATGGGGGCTATTGGGCGTGGCGAAGGCATGGCAGCACATGCCCTTGTGACGGTGCGGCTGCCACTGTGAACAGTGCCGCACAAATCGTCGCTGCAATGCTCGCCAGGGGCCAAATTTTAGTGACCGCAGAAAGCTGCACAGGCGGCATGCTGGCAGCATGCATCACTGACATAGCCGGGTCGTCTGCTGTATTTGATCGCGGCTTTGTAACCTATTCAAACGCCGCGAAAAGTGAATTATTGGGCGTGCCGCACAAACTTCTGGAAAGCTTCGGGGCAGTAAGTGAGCAGGTGGCCATCAGCATGGCCGAGGGCGGCTTAAGACATTCTCCTGCAACAATTTCCATAGCCGTAACTGGCATTGCCGGCCCTGCTGGCGGCAGCGACACAAAACCGGTGGGACTGGTGCACTTCGGCCTCGCCCAACGGCATATAAAAACGTTGGCCGAGCACAAAATCTTCAAAGGCAATCGCCAGGACGTGCGCATCCAGGCCCGTGATCATGCCCTTCAAATGTTAGGCATAGTGCTGGCAGGATAAAGCTTGGCGCCCCGCGCCTCGAACGCATCCAACACCCGGCCTACAGCATAGTTCATCATGCTTGAGACGGCTATCTGCATGAGCTTACTCTTCATTTCATAATCAATGGTAATGGCAACTTCGCTGCGCGCTCCGTCAATGGATTTCATCGTCCACAGCGCATGCAGATTTTTCAGAGGCCCATCCTGTGACGTGGCCAGAACAGTTTTGTTGAGCTCATCAGCTTCCACTTTGCTGGTAAAGCTTTCATTCAGGCCAAGTTTGCTAATAGCGATTTGCAAATCTGCTGCAAAGCGCTTGACGCCGCCTTCCTCTGCCACAGCACCACGAATGCTGGAGCGCGTGCAAAGTGGCAGAAAGTTTTTATAGGACGCAACGTCAGCCGCGATCGCATAAACTTGATGCAAGGATAAAGGCACGGCGCGTTTAACCGAAACATGCGCCATCAACCCGCAATCCGTGCCGCACGCAGCCTCGCAAAATCTTCACCTGCATGATGTGATGAGCGGGTGAGTGGTGACGACGCCACCATTAAGAAGCCTTTCGAATATGCGGTCATTTCATAGGCCTTAAATTCATCGGGTGTGACGAAACGGTCAATGGCCGCATGTTTGCGCGATGGTTGCAGATACTGGCCAATGGTGATGAAATCGATATTGGCTGAGCGCATATCGTCCATCACTTGCATCACCTGCTCACGTGTTTCCCCAAGGCCCACCATTATGCCGGATTTTGTGAACATAGTTTTGTCCAATTCTTTTACGCGCTGCAACAACCGTAGAGAATGGAAATAACGGGCACCCGGCCTGATCTTCAAATAGAGCGCAGGCACGGTTTCAAGATTGTGGTTAAACACATCCGGGCCAGCAGCCACCACGCGTTCCAACGCACCGTCTTTCTTCAAAAAATCGGGCGTAAGGATTTCAATCGTCGTGGCCGGCGTGGCGGCGCGGATGGCGTTGATGGTGCGCACAAAATGCTCGGCACCGCCATCATCCAGGTCATCGCGGTCAACTGAAGTGATGACAACATGCGCCAGCCCCATTTGTGCCACCGCATCACCCACGCGCGCCGGTTCACCTTGATCAAGCATATCAGGCAAACCCGTTTTCACATTGCAAAAGGCGCAAGCCCGGGTGCACGTGTCACCCATGATCATAAAGGTGGCATGTTTTTTAGACCAGCATTCGCCGATGTTCGGGCAGCCTGCCTCTTCACACACAGTCACCAGCTTGTTGTCGCGCACAATCTTTTGCGTCGCGGTATAAATTGGCGAACCCGGTGCCTTGACGCGAATCCAATCCGGCTTGCGCAACAGTGGCGTTTCCGGCCGATTGGCTTTTTCCGGATGGCGCAGCCGCACGACTGTATCGAGAACATTCACCACTTAGCGGCCGCGAACCAGACGAAGCACGAAAAGAAGAACAATTGCTCCTGCAGCCGAAACAATGAGGTTTCCAAAGAACCAACCGTGAAACAATTCAGTAAGGTGAATATCCAGCTTATTGGCAACAAAGAAACCGATCCACGAACCGATGAGACCAATAATCAAATTCCAAATAAGACCGCCTCGCCCGCCCATAACCGTGTGTGCCAACCAGCCCGCCAATATGCCAATGAGAACGGTTCCCCAAAAGCCAACGTTTCCCAAATCCATAACCGCCAACATGATAAATTCCTTAGTGCAAAATGCGAGCGACGATCATCACGATCACCGCACCAATGGTTGCTGTTGCGATATCGCGACCATATTCGTTTCGGATACCCAAATTCAGACTGGCCTTGTTGAGTACAAATGAGCCGACGAATGAGCCTAGCACACCGCTAATCAAATATTGCACAATGCCGTGACCGCCCACGACCCACGAGGCCAGCCAACCCGCGACCAGGCCCATGACAATGGCGATAATCAGATTTTTCTGGTCCATGTTGCGATTCCCTCAGTGCTCTATATGGCAAGTGCGAACGTTGGCTTCAAGATTACATATGAATGACGCGGCCATAAGCATCCAACACACTTTCATGCATCATTTCGGAAAGAGTTGGATGCGGGAACACGGTGTGCATCAACTCCTCCTCGGTGGTTTCCAGGCCCATGGCGATAACAAACCCTTGGATGAGTTCGGTGACCTCAGCCCCCACCATATGCGCACCCAAGAGGCGGCCGGTTTTAGCGTCGAAAATGGTTTTGATCAGACCCTGATCTTCACCCAGTGCTATGGCTTTGCCGTTGGCTAAAAATGGGAAACGGCCTACTTTCACTTCAAATCCGGCAGCTTTAGCCTTGGCTTCGGTGAGGCCGACAGAGGCCACTTGCGGATGGCAATAGGTGCAGCCGGGGATGTGTTCTTTATTCATCGGGTGGGCATCAAGGCCTTTGATCTTTTCGATGCAGATCACACCCTCATGCTCAGCCTTATGCGCCAGCATCGGCGGGCCAGCCACGTCACCAATGGCGTAGAGGCCAGCCACATTGGTACGGCCAAAGCCATCCGCCACGATGCAGCCTTTATCGGTTTTCACATTAAGTGCTTCCAGGCCAAGGTTTTCAATATTGCCCACAACTCCAGTGGCAGCGATTACACGGTCGACGGTCATTATTTCAACCTTGCCGCCTGCTTCAATGGTGACAGTGACGCTGTTAGCTGCCTTATCAAGCTTTGAGACTTTGGCTGAGATACGGAACTTAATCCCTTGTTTTTCAAGCAGTTTCTGCGCAACCTTACTGATTTCAGTATCTTCAACCGGCATGATCTGGTCCATGATTTCCACCACCGTCACATCCACACCCATGGCGTTGTAAAACGATGCGAACTCAATACCGATGGCACCAGAACCCACAACCAGCAGGGATTTCGGCATTTCCTTTGGCACCATGGCCTCGAAATAACTCCACACCAGTTTGCCGTCATGCTCCAGCCCCGGAAATGCACGAGGCCTGGCACCTGTGGCGATGATGATGTGCTTGGCCGTGTAAGTGCCAGCCCCCAACGTGCCCTTGGGCGGCGGGTTCTGCGGCAACATCACCGGCTTGGTGGAAGCCCCCACCACAACTTCGCCCAGCTTGGTGACCTTGGCCTGACCCCAAATCACTTGCACTTTATTTTTCTTGAGCAAGCCGCCTACACCCATGTTGAGGCGGCCAGACACATTGCGGCTGCGTTGCACAACGGCGGTGGGATCAAAGCTCACTTCTTTAGCGCTGAGACCATAAGCATCAGCATGTTTCATGTAATGAAAAATCTCTGCTGAGCGGAGAAGCGCTTTGGTGGGGATGCAGCCCCAATTGAGGCAGATGCCGCCGACATGCTCGCGCTCGACAATCGCGGTTTTGAAACCGAGCTGCGCAGCGCGAATGGCAGTAACGTAACCGCCAGGGCCTGCACCGATGATAAGAACGTCGAATGATGTATCTGCCATATTTAAATCTCCAAAATCTTTTTGACCACCGGCACCAAAGCCTTGCCGATGGCAATCGTATTCTCCGCATCCAAATGCCCGCCGTCTACGTCACTTACATGCGCCACTGATCCTGCGTCAAAGAAATGTACACCTTGCTCGTTTGCCACGCGGGCATAATGTTCGGCAAAACGCTTGGACTCTGCAAACGCGTGGCTCCACAATTCATTAAACCACTCATTTGTAGTCTTCACCAAACACGGCGGCGAAATGATGAGGATTTGCGGAACCTGATAGCCACGGCTGTAATCATGCGTCTTTGTCATCTTGATCAAACGCTCCATGCCTAGGCTGGCATCAAACGCCGTACAGCGATTGGCGAATTTAATATCATTGAGGCCCAGCATGATGATCACCAGATCAAGCGGCTGGTGCGTGGCCAGCAGAATGGGCAAAGCCGTTGCACCATTGCGGTCTGCCGTGGTGGTCGGATCAGGAAACACCGTGGTGCGCCCGTTCATGCCCTCTTCGTAAACGCGGGCTGTGTTGTTGAGGCCAGCAGCTAAAACATTAGGCCAGCGATTTTCAAAATCGTGACGCAGGTCATTGGCGGTGTTGACACCCCAAGTGAGCGAGTCTCCGAATGCGAGGATGGATTTCATTTTTATTGTTCTATCTTTGCCTGATGTCTCTCGGCTATCTTCATAAGCTCTCCCAGAGATTCAGCAAGATGCCGCTCATTTGACAAAAACGTTTCCAATTTTTGGTCCACACTTTTGATTGTTTCAATTATCTTCCGGTAGCCTTTCGGATGAAATACTCGTAGCCAAAATTGGCGCTCTTGCATTGCCAAGTGTTTCTTCCAAACAGCATCATGCTTTGCAATCGCAAGAGTGTGAGTATTTATTTCTCCAACGATTTCGTTAACCCTGATCATTTTTGAAGAACTAAGCGTTCCCACAAGCTCAAACTCTTCAACTATGCTTTTAATTTCGGAACGCAAAATATCCCAGTTCGGAGTAATATCTGAAACTTCATCTAAAGTCTCCGTCAACTTTACGAAACGCTCGACTGAAATTTTGCTCAGGCCTTCTGCCAGCAGCCAAAAGGCCTCTAAGACGACCAACCCAGCAAACCAAGGTGACATGTTTGCGATATAAGTAAGAACGCTATTGAGCATCGCGACTGCCCACTAACAGAAGTCGTTGGAACACCCCAACAAGAATTGAGACAAAAACAACCATCGCCAAAGAATGAGTTGAATTTGACTCGATTTCAGCTATCCAAGCTGAGCAACAAAACCCAAGAACAAACGTTGTCATTACTAGTAGCTGAGCGATGAATTTTGTCGACTCAGTGAGCACTGTGCGGCTCATAGTTTCCATTCCATCAGAAATACTTAGTGCTAGAACTCCAATCACACCAAACAAAAATTCCTTGCCAACAGGCAACAATTTTTCATTCGAAAATAGATAGTTAAATTGATCTGGTGATTTGACGATGAGCAGGACGACTGCAAGAAAACACACCACAGTCGCAAAGAACCAATGCAGGAGACCACGGGCGGCGCTCCATTTCTTCAATCGGTTGTCTGCCTCCATTGTCTATCACATCAACATGAGTGCTGGTTCTTCCAGATACAGCTTAATTGCACCCAAGAACTCCGCGCCCAATGCGCCGTCGATGCAGCGGTGGTCGGTGGAGAGGGTTACACTCATCTGTTGCTCAATCACAACAGTATCGCCCTTCACCACGGCGCGGCGTTCACCGGCACCCACGGCCAAGATCGATGATTGCGGCGGGTTGATGATGGCGGAGAAGTTTTTAACCCCCATCATGCCCATGTTGGAAACGCTGCACGAGCCGCCGGTATATTCCTCCGGCTTCAGCTTGCGGGTTTTGGCGCGCGCCGCATAGTCCTTCATCTCTTGCGAAATTTGTGCAAGCCCCTTCATTTCAGCGCTGCGCACAATTGGCGTGATCAAACCGCCGGGGATGGAAACGGCCACCCCAATATCGGCGTGTTTGTGCTTCACCATGGCGTTCTCCGTCCAGGCCACATTGGCTTCCGGCACTTTCACCAAAGCCATGGCCATGGCCTTGATCACGAAATCATTGACCGAGATTTTCCATGTTGGCTTGCCGTCTTTGTCTTTGGGCGCTTGTAAATTCAAACGCTCACGCAGGCCCAGTAAATTGTCCAGGCTGACATCCGCCGTCACATAGAAATGCGGCACCAGCTGTTTGGATTCGGTGAGGCGACGCGCAATCACCTTGCGCATCGTGTCATGCGGCACGAGATCGTAAGAGCCCTCGGCAAATACCTTCAACACATTGGTGTCTGAGGCTGCCATGGCAGCTGCTAGCGGAGCAGCGACGCCTTTAGCAACAGGTGCAGCACTGGGCTTGGCCGTTTCCAAATCCTTTAATACAATGCGGCCATGCGGGCCTGATCCGTGTACGGATGAAAGGTCGATGCCTTTATCCTTGGCGATGCGCCGCGCAAGGGGCGAAGCGAATACGCGGGGCCCATTTTGAGTTTGTGGCGTACCCTTCGAGGCCGATTGCGTCGGCACCTCAGGGTGAGGGCTAATGGGTTTCACCTCATGCTGAGGTGTCGCCATCGGCGGCCTCGAAGCACTGGCAGCAACATCGCTGAGCTTCTCACCCTCGCCCAAAATCACCGCAATCGGCGCATTTACCAAAACATTATCGGTACCTTCTGCCACAATTATTTTACCCAGCGTGCCTTCATCGATGGCTTCAATTTCCATTGTCGCCTTATCGGTCTCGATTTCGGCCAGCACGTCGCCAGACTTCACCTTGTCGCCTTCTTTCTTCAGCCATTTGGCAAGTTTGCCCTTTTCCATCGTGGGCGAAAGCGCGGGCATGAGAATGGTGACAGGCATGAGTTACTCCGAAATCTTTTTGACGTCGTCAAATGGCCAAAGCTTGTTAATGGCAAAGCTGGCTACTTCAAAAGGCGGCGCACTGACAATTTCATTATTTAAATAGATGCGGCCCAAAAGCCATTTGCCTGCTACCAGAGCATAACACTCCAAATTCTTTTTACGCGGATCAAGCAGCCAAAGATGTTTGACACCCACACGCGCGTAGATCTCGCGCTTTTCGCGACGATCAAATCGCTCTGTAGATTCCGAAAGAATTTCGCAAAGCCAATCAGGCGGCGTTTCAATATATGCTGTTTCAGGAAATGGCGAGAGACGCTCACGCTTCCACCCAGCAAGATCTGGCACAACGATGTCCTCGCCAAAATGCAACTCTGGTTCTGTTAGGAAAATCCAACCCCCTGGCCCGCCCCTGCCATTTTGAAATGGTCCACCCAACTCGCTCCCTAAAGAATGATGCGCAGCAGCATGCCGCGGCGTCGGCCTTGGATGTGTCACCAAACTGCCATAGATAATCTCTGCCACCAAATGCGGATGCACCGCCTCAAGATCGGCATAGGTGGCTTTACGTTTGGCGATTTCAGTCATTGATCAAGCTTTGTGAGAAAGAACCGAACTCTCGGCCGCGGCTTTGGCGAGGTCTTCGACAAGTATCTTGCGGATCACTTCCAGATTATGGCCCTTGGTGGAATGGCCCATCTCTTCCATGGAAGCCGCAACCTGTTGCGCCATGCCAGCCAGCACATGGCCCCAGATGTCAGCCTTGCCAAAAGCCATGGAATGCAATGACAGCGAAAGCTGGCCACCGCTGATCCACGCCCGCGCAATCTCACCAGCGCCTGCATCGTGAAACACTTCATGCGGCGGCTGCAACTGGTTCGGGTGCGTTTCGTGGCTGTGATCATGGTGATGATGGCCATGATCGTCATGAGCAGGTTTCTTAGACATAGAGAACTCCTTTCGCGGCGGCCACAACATCATCGACATTAGGCAGCGCCAGTTTTTCTAAGTTAGTGGCATAAGGCATAGGCACATCTTTGCCAGCCACGCGGGCCACAGGCGCGTCAAGATAATCAAACGCATGCGTCATAATTTCGGCAGCGATTTCGGAGGTGACCGAGAAGCGCGGATAGCCCTCTTCCACGCACACGCAGCGGTTGGTTTTTTGAATACTCTGCACC
>JAYVCU010000159.1:0-18182 GCA_043749835.1 Hyphomicrobiales bacterium | reverse complement strand
TTCCCGAGGGCGCACAACACGGCAAACAGTTTCGTTTGAAACAAAAGGGTATGCCGGTTTTACGTTCGTCGCAATATGGCGACATGTATATTCAGGTCAGCGTGGAAACACCTGTGAATCTCACACGCAGGCAACGCGAGCTGTTGAAGGAATTCGACAAGGATTCGGGGCAGAACTCGCCGGAGTCGGAGGGGTTTTTTGCCAAGGCCAAGGCGTTTTGGGATGGGTTTGGGGGGTAGCTGCCCGCCAAAAGCTAGTCCAAGAAGCGTAGGTAATTTTGCGCTGAGTGAATTACTCTGACAACAAAGACTGTCTCTTCGCGGATGGTGTATAGAACCAAATAGCGATCATGAACTTTACGCCTGATTTCTTCCATTTGATAATGACCAATCTTTTCGCCTGTTAATGGAAAATCCGTGAGACGGCGGCAGGACGCTTCAATTTCTAAAACATATTCAAACGCGTGTTCGGGATTTTCTTTCGCAATCCACTCGCCAATTGAGATCAGATCATTTCGTGCCAGAATTGAGAAACGTAGTTTCATTATTTGGCGGGGGCGAATCTACTGCGCAATTCAGCAAAAACCTTTTCGGCAGGAATGGTTCGACCTTCGTCAATGTCTTTCATTCCCGCTGCAATCGCGGCGTCCAGCGCAGCAAGTCGCTGTTCGCGCTCTTGCAAAAGGCGCACACCTTCCCGTAGTACCTCACTTTTAGAATTGTAACGGCCTTTCTCGACGAGCTGGCCAACATAATTTTCTAAAATTGATCCAAGATCAGCGCTGATAGCCATTGTCATTCTCCTTGTTAAGAATATACTACCAATAACAGTTATTGGCAAGGATCGCCCTCATGACCCCCATCCCCCGCTTTGGTTTCGGCACGTGGAACCATCCCGAAGACGAAACTTACCGCATTGTGCGCGAGGCTTTGGATATTGGGTATCGCCATATCGACACGGCTGAAGGTTATGGCAATGAGCGTGCCGTGGGCCGGGCGATTAAAGATTCCGGAATCAAGCGCGATGAACTTTTTATCACCACCAAGGTGCCGCCAGAGCAATTTGCGCCGGGGCAGATTGTGCCCCATGCCAAGGTTTCTTTGGAAAAGCTGGGCATTGAGAAAGTGGATTTATACCTGTTGCATTGGCCGTCAATCAAAGACCATTTCGATGCCAATGACTACGTCGCACAGCTCGGCGATGTACAGGATAAAGGCCTTGCGACACACATTGGTGTATCCAATTTCACTAAAAAATATCTTGATGTGGCATTGCGCATTCTGGGTGCCAAACGCATCGCCACCAACCAAGTTGAATGCCATGTGCTGATGCAGAACCGCCTCATCGTCGATTACACCAAAGCCCAGGGCATCAGCATTACCGCCTATTGCCCCCTGGCACGGGGGCATCTTTCGGAAAGTGCCGGGCTTGTGGCTATGGCTAAAAAACACGGCGCTACGCCCGAGCAAATAGGCCTGGCCTTTTTGCTGGCTGAAGGGCACATCGTCATCCCGTCGTCTTCGAAGCGCGAGCGTATTCAAAGCAACTGGGATGCGCAGAAGGTGAAGCTTTCTGCCGATGATGTGTCTGAGATCCGCACGCTCGATGAAAACCACCGCTTGGTGAATGGGGCCTGGTGCCCGGTGTGGGATACGTGAGGTCTTTCCCAGCTGCGTTTGGGTTGCTAAAGCACGTGGTATGACAATCAAACTTGCAATTGCTGGTGCCGCTGGCCGCATGGGCCGCGAACTGGCCCGCATCGTTCTTGAAACCAATGGCTGCTCACTTATGGGCGGGCTTGAAGCACCGGGTTCACCACATGTCGGCAGAGACTATGGTGAGCTGATTGGTGTTGGTAAAAACGGCGTTATCATCAGTGATGAGCCAGCAGTTCTTCTGTCAACTTGCGACGGCATTATTGATTTCACCTCTGCGCCGGCCACACTTACGTTGGTGAAGCTGACTGCCGCGCACAAAAAATTCCACGTGATCGGCACCACGGGCATTGGTGTGGAAGGGGATGCGATCATCAAAGTTGCCTCTGCCCAAACCGTGATCATGAAAACCGGCAATTATTCGCTGGGCATCAATCTGCTGGCATCACTTGTGAAAAAAGCAGCCGCTGCCTTGGGTGAAGAGTTTGATATCGAAATTTTGGAAATGCATCATCGTAACAAAGTGGATGCGCCTTCGGGCACGGCTTATCTTCTGGGCAAGGCCTCAGCCGATGGCCGCGCTATTTCATTGACGGATAAATCCGTGCGCTCACGCGATGGCATCACCGGTGCGCGAAGAGCAGGTGACATTGGCTTTGCCACATTGCGCGGCGGCTCGGTGGTTGGAGACCACACCGTGATTTTTGCTGGTAGCGGTGAACGGTTAGAGTTTCGCCATGTGGCGGAAAACCGCGAATTATTTGCTCGCGGTGCGGTGAAAGCCGCCATGTGGGCCGCGGGTAAAAAGCCCGGGCTTTATACTATGAATGACGTTTTAGGATTGGACCCAAGATGAGTGGAACTCTCGTGCTTGTTCGCCACGGGCAAAGCGATTGGAATTTGAAGAATCTGTTTACTGGCTGGAAAGACCCTGATCTTTCACCCAAAGGCATTGAAGAAGCCAAGGCCGCAGGCCAACGCTTGAAAGCCAAGGGACTGACGTTTGATATCTGCTTCACGTCCGCCCTGACGCGCGCGCAGCACACATTGAAACTCATCTTAAGTGAACTTGGTCAAACTGGTTTACCCGAAACCCGAGATCAGGCGCTGAATGAGCGCGATTACGGCGAACTCACGGGCCTCAACAAAGATGATGCGCGCAAAAAATTTGGCGAAGAGCAAGTTTTGATTTGGCGTCGTTCCTATGATGTGCCGCCACCAGGCGGTGAATCGCTGAAGGATACCTTAGCGCGTTCACTGCCTTATTATGTGCATACGATTCAGCCACATGTGCTGGAAGGCAAGACAGTTTTAGTGGCGGCTCATGGCAATTCATTACGCTCACTCATCATGGCAATTGAAGGCCTGACACCCGAGCAGATTTTAAAGAGAGAACTCGAGACGGGTGTACCGATCGTTTACAAACTGAAAGCTAACTCGCTGCCGTCGCGTGTTGAGGTATTGGCTTAATCGTTATAGATCCAACGGCATTCCATCTGTCGTCATATTGCGCGAAAGCGCAGTATCCATCTCAACGGCCCGCACATATGGCAATCATGGCTTCCGCTTTCGCGGGAATGAGGACGTGATAGATATTCCAATCCACAGGAACGACTAGCCCCGCTGCGACGATGAACGCGCCAGCGGGGCCCTCGGGAGGATCGAGTTTTAGCTTGAAATGATCCGGATGAATCCGAACCTTTAAAAAGTGAGACAAGCCCACTTAGCAATTTAAAATTACGTGTTTAGCAGTCCGGTACAGAATTCACGGTATTCAGCCGCACGGCAGAACCGGAAAGTGATCACATGAAATGCTGTGATCAGTATTGGTAGTTTGGTGGAGTCATGGCCCCTCCAATTCCAGATGAAATTTTAGGTTCAAATCAGCGCCAATCACTGCTGCTGATAAATAGACGTTGAACCTCTCAAACGAAATGTCAAGAGAATTTGCGTGGCGTTAGTTTCACAACACTAAATGAACTGCGGTTATTTCGGTGCACGTTTAGCCAAAATCCGTTGCAGGGTGCGGCGGTGCATATTTAAACGCCGTGCCGTTTCAGAGACGTTGCGATTGCACATTTCAAAAACCCTTTGGATATGTTCCCAGCGCACACGGTCGGCTGACATGGGATTATCGGGCAAGGCATTGCGATTATCTTTGTCGCCAATGAGTGCACCATAAACTGCATCAGCATCAGCAGGCTTAGCGAGATAATCGATGGCGCCAAGCTTGACGGCAGTGACTGCGGTGGCGATGTTGCCGTAACCCGTTAGAACCACAACGCGTGCATCTGCCTTGGCAGCGTGCAGAGCTTCAACAACATCCAAGCCATTGCCATCGGCCAAACGCAAATCAACCACCGCAAACATGGGCGGCATTTTTTTCACTTCCGCTACGCCTTCGGCAACCGTATCGGCTAAACGAACGTCAAAGCCACGTGCCTCCATGGCTTTTCCGAGCCGTGTTAGGAACGGCTTATCGTCATCTACTAATAAAAGAGTTTTCAGGTTTTCTGTCATTGTCTAGCTCTTACTTACATCTACGGCGTGGCGAGGCCAATGGATCGATATCATAGCCCCTTTATGTGGATATTTACGGTTAGCCAAAGTCACGCTAGCCCCAGAGCGTTCAAGCAAGGTTTTGGCGATGAACAGCCCAAGGCCCATGCCCTCATGTTGGCTGTCGTCGCCCAAGGCGGCATTGCCATAACCTGGCCTGGTCGTAACAAAGGGATCACCCAATCTGTCAAAAATGTTTTGGTCAAAGCCCGGGCCATCATCTGAGACCGTAACGCTGACCTGGGCCAATGACCAGCGCGCCTCTACATCAACCCGAGAGGATGCAAAATCAATGGCGTTTTCAAGAAGGTTTTCGAGGCCATAAGTAATGGCCGGATTACGCCTAAATACGGGGGGCTGGCTGGAGGCATGTTGATCTTTCGACATCACGCTGATGCCCACCGCAACATCGGAACCCCGTAATGGGGCAACCATGTCTTCCAACATGGCTTCCAGGCCTACGTGTTGATAGACTTCATCAGAGAGCTGTTCAGGAACTGCAAGCCGTTTAAGGATTTCGCGGCAGCGTGCTGCTTGTGAAATGAGCAGATCAATATCTTCGCTGTGTTTGAATTTTTTAGGAAGTTCGCGTTTCAACTCTTTTGCCACAAGGGCTATTGTGGCCAAAGGGGTTCCAAGCTCATGTGCAGCGGCCGCTGCCAACCCATCCAATGCTGAAAGTCTTTGCTCACGTGCCAAGACCATCTCAGTGGCTTGCAGGGCTGAAGACATAATGCGGGCTTCTTCGGCAATGCGCCTTGCATATATGGCTGAAAAAATTGTGGCGCTGACAATGGCTGCCCACATGCCCAATAAATACAGCGGCGGTAAGGAAAAGTCCTGTACACCGTCCCACGGCAAAGGCCGATGGAAGAAGGCTAAAACTGAAGCGCTTGCCAGAGCCAAAAGACCCAATGCGGCTGTCCACATAATCGGAAGGGACGTCGCAGAAACTGTGACCGGCACCAGGAACAACAAAGCGAAGGGATTTTGCAAGCCGCCGGTCAAATACAGCAAGCCAGCAAGTTGTAATACATCATAACCCAAGAGCAGCCCAGCGACCCGTGCAGAGAGTTTTTGGCTGCCCCGCCAGCGCAGTGTGAGAAATACGTTAAGCCACGCGCTGACAGCAATTATGGCCAGGCAAGCCGCTATGGGCAGTTTAAAGCCGAGGGGGAACTGCACCAGCAAAATTGCAAGAGATTGTCCGATTACGGCCAGCCAACGCAGGCGCACCAAGGTTCTGAGCCGCAAAAGACCGAGTGCGGGGAACGTGTTTATTTGGATGGTTTCAGACATGGCGGGGATGTTCTAGAAGCAATATCGCAACTATGCAAAATCAACAGGTTAAGCAGCCTCCACCAGCGGTTAAGTTTTGCTGCTTAATTGGATAGTGTAATTGACTAGATGACCCCTCATTTTAGTGCTAAGGTCTTAATGATGACCAATTTTCCTGCACCTGCCTCTTTGCTTTATCCTCTGTTTGAAATGAACCATATGGCCAGCCAGCCGTTTCGGTTGATGGCACAAACCAGCCTGTCATTCTGGCAAAATGCCTTTAACCCTTTCGCGAATTCGGCTTTTGCCAAGCAAGCCACCGCCGCACTTACGATGTTTGAGCGAGCCACGCGGCGTTATGCAAAGCTGGGCTTTGGAATTACTGACATTGATATTTCCGGTAAACGTTTTGCCGTGGACGAGCAAATCGTTTGGCAAAGCCCGTTCTGCCACCTGCTTCATTTTACTAAATTGGGTTTAAGCTCGAAACAGCCAAAGCTTTTGCTGGTCGCTCCCATGTCTGGCCACCATGCCACTTTATTGCGTGACACAGTTAAATCAATGTTGCCGCATTTTGATTGTTATGTGACTGATTGGCAAGATGCACGCGAAATTCCTGTATCTGCCGGTGCGTTTGATCTTGATGACTATACGGATACGTTGATCACCATTCTGCATCACCTCGGTGAACGCGCCCATGTCATGGCGGTGTGCCAACCTTCCGTGCCGGTGCTTGCTGCAGTTGCTTTGATGAGTGCAGACAAAGACACGCTAGCTCCACTCTCGATGGTTTTGATGGGCGGGCCGATTGATACGCGGAAAAGCCCGACGGCTGTGAATAAGCTGGCGCAAAACAAACCGGTTGATTGGTTCCGCCAGAATGTAACTATGAAAGTGACGGGTGCTCACGCAGGCGTGGGCCGCGACGTTTATCCGGGGTTCATGCAACTCAGCGGCTTTTTATCAATGAATGCTGATCGGCATTTGAAGGCGCACCGCCAGCTTTATCATCATCTGGTTGATGGCGAAGATGTGAGTGTAGAAAAACATAGCGACTTCTACGATGAATATATGGCGGTGATGGATTTGACTGCTGAGTTCTATTTGCAGACGATTGAGCGCGTGTTCATGCATCATGATTTACCCAATGGCACTTACGCTTATCGTGGCCGCACAGTTGAACCTAAAAAAATCTCGCGTACGGCTTTACTTACCATAGAGGGCGAGCGTGACGATATTTCCGGCCCTGGCCAAACTGAAGCTGCACAGTTGCTTTGCGCTGGCATTCCACTGGCAATGAAAAAGCATCACGTGCAGATGGCTGTTGGACATTACGGCGTTTTCTCCGGTTCTAAATACCGTGCCGAAGTTGCCCCGATGATTGTTGAGTTCCTCACTCAGCAAAAACCTTGATTGGGTTTCTGCGAACGTCACTTTTAAAGCGTGCCGCGCCACTGGCACCTGAACCGATCTTACTTGATGTTGATAACCGCAAAGTTCCGTTGCGGTTTCGGCGTAACGTTAAGGCACGACGTTTAGTTTTGAGACTTGATGCCAAAACACAGGGTTTGGTGATGACCTTGCCCAAGCGCACCGGGCTTTCGGATGCTTTGCGTTTTGTTGAAAGCTCACGTGAATGGATTGTGTGTACGCTTCGCAGGCAAACACCCACAGCAACCCTTGCCGATGGTGCCAACCTGCTCTTCCGCGGCACGCCACATAGCGTGCAATTGACCGGTGGAAAGCGCGGCGTGGTTTCGGTGTCAGAGGGCGTATTGCTTGTGCCCGGCGATGCCGCTCACGCGACACGGCGTTTACGTGATTATTTAAAGGCCCAGGCTTTGAGAGAGCTTTCAGCGGCCTCGCATAAATATGCACTGGCGATGGATGCAACATATACCCGCATCAGCGTTCGTGATCAAAAGAGTCGCTGGGGATCATGTTCAGCGGGCGGTGTTCTGTCTTACTCATGGCGGTTGATTTTGGCCCCGGATTTCGTTCTCAACTATGTGGCTGCGCACGAAGTTGCGCATTTGCGGGAAATGAATCACGGACCGCGATTCTGGCGTTTGCTGCTCACTCATTGTCCACAGGGGCGCGACGCCAAGCAATGGCTGAAAACCCATGGCAAAGACGTTCATCTTTATTTTTGAGCGGATATGGCCTTGAGATGAAGTGCAAAGTCTGTTGTTGCCATCAGATCATTGCAGCGTTTGAACCTGTTAGCCGCATAGGCCGCGAAGTCTTCTGCCGAATTTTGATTGGCGTGTTGAATAAGGCTCCATAGTGCCCACAGCAAATCACACATGGCCTTATAAATCACCATACGGCCTTGATCTGCAGCAGATGCGGCTCCTGCAAAATATGCATGGATCAAAGCCGCGTCCTGCTGCGGGGTGAAAGCGCCTTCAATGGAAAGATCACCCAAATCCCACATCGGATCATTCATGCCGGCATATTCCCAATCGACGATCCACATGCGCTTGCCATCATCCAGGAAATTTTCACATAAGGGGTCGCAGTGCGACGGAACAAGCGGTGCTGGATGCTTGGCCAAAGCAGTGCGGATGATTTCAGCGTTATTTACCGCACCTTGATAGCCATCCGGCAAAGCGTAATCTTTGGTCACGAGAAGGTTGACATAGTCATTCATCACCGTAAAGAGTTCGAAGCGTGATGGAAACATGGCGCTTGAGCGATGCAGTTTTGCCAGTGCTTGCCCTGCCCGGACTACGGATTCAGCATCGGTCTTGAACCTCTTGGGTGACATTGTAACACCCAAAACGCGCCGTGTTACCATGATGCCGGATTTTGCATCGGCATAAATCACTTGCGGACTGACGCCTGCCATAGCCGCTGTTTTGGCCATCACAACTTCATTGACGCGGTGGATATATTCCTCTGTACCTTTGCCAGGAATGCGCAGCACATAATTATCCACGGCGTAAACGCGATTGGTTAGACCACCTAAGCGGTGAACTGTGCAGTTGATCTGCGCCAATGCTGGAATGGCACGGATCACCTGTTGCACTTCGTTTTGCTCTTCTGATGTCATGAGCAAAAAGCTAACATGGTTTTTGGAAGGTATGAAATGGCAAAACACGGTGGTGCATTAGGGGCGGTTTACGATGCCAAAGACGCTGATGAAGTGGCAGCGCTTTATGATGGCTGGGCCAATACCTACGATGCTGAAATGGCAAAAGCCGGTTATTGCCACCCCGCCATTGGCCTGGCACTACTTTCGCGCCACCTGCCGCGCGGTGCTGCTCCTATTCTTGATGCAGGTGCGGGCACGGGGTTAATTGGTGAGTGGCTGGCCATTATGGGTTATCCCACTGTTGAAGCTCTTGATATCTCTCAAGGCATGCTTGATGTGGCACGAAAAAAAGGTGTCTATTATGCCTTTCACAAATTGGCACTGGGTGGGTCTTTGCCTTTTGCCGATGGGGCTTATGCGGGGATCATCTCGGTTGGCGTTTTTACCACCGGCCATGTGGGGGCTGAGGGTTTGAATGAGTTGGTTCGTATTTGCCGCAAAGGCGGGGTGATTGTTATCACCGTTAAAAATGCCTTGTGGGAAAATGGATTTGCCCAGCGCATAGCCGAATTTGTGACTGCGGGAAAACTCACTGTGGCCGAAGAGACCGTATCCTATGTTTCCATGCCAGGGGAAATCGGCACTGTTCCCAGTCGCGCTTTGGCGCTGCGGGTACTATAGCTAATAAAGCACGTTACCCTGCGGTGGCGATGGTTTTCGTTTACCAAACAACAATTCCAGAAGATTTTTAGGAAGTGGTGGTGACTGCTGGATGGGTGCGCTCACAAGGTCTGGGCTGGCACCTTCGCCGTTTTGATCAAGTTTAACGGCCACCACGTTGTTTGTTGGCTGTTGTAGTTCCGGGGCGCCGGGCAAAGGCAGCCACCTCAGGCCTTGATGGGCTGGTTGCATTACGTCTTTCCAAATCAACGCCGGGAGTGACCCGCCGGTGACTTGTTTAGTAGGCGAGTTATCATCATTGCCGAGCCAGACCCCTGCCGTGAGATAGGGCGTGAAACCAACAAACCACGCATCACGGTAATCCTGGCTGGTTCCGGTTTTGCCGCCGATATCCCAATTGCCAAACTGCGCTTTGGTGCCGGTTCCCTGGCGCACCACGGCGCGGAACAGTTGGTTCATCTCGCCTTCAACGGTTGGGGAAACCACCTGGCCCAACCCATCGCCTTTGCGTTGGTAAAGCACTTTGCCATTTCGCGTGGTGACGCGTTTGACGACATAGGGGGCCACTGCCGTTCCACCATTTGCAAAGGGTACAAAGGCTGCCGTCATCTCCAACGGTGTCACCTCAGACGTTCCCAGAGCCAAAGAAGCGTCTTGGCTTAGGGTTGACGATATGCCCATACGTTTGGCCGTGGCGGCCACTTGATCGGGCCCGACATTCACCGCCAGTTTTGCCGCAACCGTATTGATTGATTGAGCAAATGCCTGCTCAAGGGAAACCTGGCCGAGATACCTGTGCTTATAGTTTTCGGGCGACCAGTTACCAATCCGAACTGGCTCATCAACTTCCATCGACGAGGGTGTGTAACCTTGTTCAAAGGCGGTGAGATAAACGAAGGCTTTGAAGGCAGAACCGGGCTGGCGTTCAGCTTTCAGGGCGCGGTTGTATTGGCTTTTTGCGTAGGAACGACCACCAAGCAAACCCAACACAGCTCCGGTATTATCCATCACAACCATAGCACCTTGGGATACACCCAACTTCTTGCCATTCTGTTGCAGTCTAATGCTCAGGGCTTTTTCAGCGTTGGTCTGAATGGCCGGATCAATGGTGGTTTCGATCACAATTGATTCGTCGTAGGTTTTGACCAGCTGGCTCAACTGGCCGTCAACCCAATCCACCACATATTGACGCGCTGGCAGATGATCGATTGTCACCACGTCGCCGGATTGATCGAGGGCATCGGCAGCGTCTTGTTCAGTGATGTAGTTCTGGTCTTGCATCGCCGCCAAAACAAGTTTGGCGCGCGTTGTACTTCCATCCGGGTTATTTGCGGGGTCGTAAGTCGTTGGGGCCTTTAGGCTGGCAGCAAGCCTTGCAGCTTCCAGTAACGTAAGTTCGGACGACGATTTATTGAAAAAGGTGTGGGCGGCCTGCTCAATCCCATAGGCACCAGAACCAAAATAAACGCGGTTGAGATAGAGCTGCAAAATTTCATCTTTGGAGTATTTTGATTCAAGCCAAATTGCCAGCACGGCTTCCTGGGCTTTGCGTGTCAGCGTCTTTTCCTGCGTGAGAAAAAGGTTCTTGGCAAGCTGTTGGGTGAGCGTTGATCCACCCTGCACCACATGGCCCTTTAAGATATTGCGGCTCATGGCGCGGGCCAAGCCTAGGGGATCAATGCCATGATGTGACCGGAAGCGGTGATCTTCAATGGCAATTACGGCATTGGGCACATAATCCGGCAGCTGGCTGATCCTGGCCGCGTCACCGAAGAACGAACCTTCCTGCGCCAGCGGCGTGCCATCATTAGCTAGGATCATAATTCCGGGTTCGCGCTTGGGAATTTGGAGAAGGCCGCGCTGATCGAGCGAGAACCAAATGAAGGCAAAGGCCAAGATTCCTACGAGGCCAGTCCAAAAGCCAGTGACCAGGAAGAAGGCAGTGAACCGCCAAAACCAGGACTGGCGCTTAGGGCGGGATTTACGTTTTTCAGAGCGCAGGGCTTGGCTTTCATCCTTAAACAGGCGTGGTTCTATTTTGCGCTTGGCTTGTGCGCGTTTTCCACCCCTCGTGTTTTTGTCCCCCATGGGTGAAATTTAGCCCTTTTGTCTTGATCATTCATGAATGGCCAAAATGGGCAAATGGCGGTGAAATCATGGCCGGATTGGGCCCGGCTACATTACCGCGCCAATATACCAGGGCACATATTCATTTTCGCCATAGCCCAGCTCTTCAGATTTGGTTTTTTGTCCGGAAGCGGTTTTGAGCATCACGTCAAAAATCTGCTGGCCTTTTTCAATCAAAGATATTCCCTCGATGACGTCGCCGCAGTTGATATCCATATCTTCAATCATCTGATTGTAAATTACTGTGTTCGTTGCGAGTTTAATCGAAGGGCATGGCTTGTTGCCGTAAGCCGAGCCGCGGCCCGTGGTGAAACACATCAGGTTCGCACCGCCCGCCACCTGGCCCGTGGCGGAAACTGGATCGTAGCCTGGTGTATCCATAAACACGAAACCCTTGGCGGTGACGGGGTCGGCATAGTTATACACGGCCTGCAATGTGGTTGTGCCCCCTTTGGCTGCGGCACCGAGTGACTTTTCCAGAATGGTAGTGAGGCCGCCCAGCTTGTTGCCCGGGGATGGGTTATTATTCATCTCCATTTTGTTGCGGGCGGTATAGTCTTCCCACCATTTAATGATACTCACCAGCTTCTCGCCCACTTCTTTAGTCGCGGCGCGGCGGGTGAGCAAATGTTCAGCACCATAGATTTCAGGTGTTTCCGACAAAATGGCTGTGCCGCCGTGGCGCACCAGTATATCGACAGCTGCACCCAGTGCCGGGTTTGCGGTGATCCCGGAATAACCGTCGCTGCCGCCGCATTGCAAAGCTACGATCAACTCTGATGCAGAACAGGTTTCGCGCTTTACGTCATTTACTTTGGGCAGCATCTCCATAACGGCTTTCACGCCAGCTTCGATGGTTTTGCGTGTGCCCCCCGTTTCCTGAATGGTCATGGTGCGAAACGTGTCGCCCTCTTCGACCTTGTAGGCCTCCTTGAATCGTGGGATCTGAAAGCCTTCACAACCGAGGCCCACCATCATCACGCCGCCCATATTGGGGTTGGTGGCATAGCCCCAAGCGGTGCGCTTGAACGTGTCAAAGATCACACCGCGATAATCAATCACGCAGCCATTGTCTTGGGTCAGCGCCACAACCCCATCAATGTTTGGATAGTCTTTCAGGAGGCCGCGCTTCTCAACTTCTTTAGCGATGTGCGAGGCAACTGTGGCTGAGCAATTAACCGACGTCATAATGCCAATATAATTGCGGGTGCCGACTTTGCCATTCTTGCGGCGAAAGCCCTGAAAGGTGGCACGTTCATTTTCGGGGAGAAGTTTCTCGACTTTACTTTCCTTTGCAAACGCATAGTCATGCGCCAGTTCGCCCATTACCACATTATGTTCATGCACCCAGTCACCTGTTGCGATGTCGTGCTTGGCAAAGCCAATGATCTGACCAAACTTCCGAATGGTTTCGCCCTGGTTGATTGGCCTTGACGCCATCTTGTGGCCGCGCATGATTTTGGCGGCCACCGCCAAACCTTCAAAGCTTTCGCCCTTTTCCACGATACGGGTTGAGATCAAAACATTATCCGCAGCATTGAGGCGGAGCATGGAGGGGGCTTGCGGGGTGGCAGAAGTCATGGTTCACTCATTTCAAATTTGTCAGACTTGAGACTAGCAGGAACATCATGAAGCGCAAAATTTTTAAAGCCCCGTCGGGAGCCGCTATTCCATTCACGCAACTGGGCTTTGGCGCGGCACCGCTTGGAAATCTCTACAGGGCAATGAGTGAAGATCAGGCTACGCATGTTCTGGACGCCATGTGGAAGGCAGGGCACCGCTATATTGATACAGCCCCGCTTTACGGACTGGGGCTTTCGGAAACGCGGCTTAATCACTTTCTACGCGGAAAAAAACGCAGCGACTATGTGCTTTCAACTAAAGTAGGGCGCTTGCTGGAGGTCTGTGAACCGGCTCATCGCACAGGGATTGGTAAATTTTTTAACACGCCGAACCGTCACGAGAAATATGATTACAGCTATGGTGGCGTAATGCGTTCATTGGAATTTTCATTCGAACGCCTGGGTGTGGATTCAATTGATATTGTTTATGTTCACGATCTTGACGTGTTTACCCATAAATCCGAAGCGCTGCGTGATGCTCACACGAAAGACTTTATGGAAGGCGGCTATAAAGCTCTGGTCACGTTGCGCGATCAAAAAGTGATCAAGGCCTTCGGTGCCGGGATCAATGAATGGCAGGGGGCTGAAACTTTGGCCAAGGCAGGAGACTTTGATCTCTTCCTGCTTGCTGGTCGTTACACGTTGCTGGAACAGGAGGCCCTCAATTCGTTTCTGCCCTTATGTGAAAAACGCGGCATCGGTATTGTGCTGGGCGGGGTGTATAATTCTGGTATTTTGGCCTCGGGGGCGGTGAAAGGTGCCATGTATAATTATGACCCGGCGCCTAAACACATCATGCAACGCGTAGCGGCAATTGAGGCGATTTGCAAAAAGCATAAAGTGAAGCTGGCAGAGGCTGCGTTGCATTTTCCACTCACGCATCCGTGTGTGGTTTCGGTGATTCCGGGAGCGTCATCAACTCAGCAAATCGCTTTCAACATAAAGACAATTTCGAAGAAAATTCCGAAGGTCTTATGGAAAGACCTGAAGGCCGCCGACTTAATGGATGAGCGTGCGCCTATATGATTGATGCGCATCATCACTTCTGGAACCCAGCACGCGGTGATTATTTCTGGATGGTGGGAGAAGCCGTGGCACCCATTGCCAAAGTGATTGGCCCCAAAGATTTGGCTCCGCATTTGGCGCGGCACGGTATTGCCAAAACAGTTTTAGTACAGGCAGCGCCTACTATTGCCGAGACTGAATATATGCTGGGCCTTGCTGATGCGACAGATCATGTGGCCAAAGTTGTCGGCTGGATTGATTTTGAGAAGCGCGATGATCTCAGGCAGCTTGAACGACTGGCCAAGCATCTGAAATTTTCTGGTGTACGGCCGATGATTCAGGATTTGCCAGACCCAGAATGGATGCACCGCAAAGATGTGCAATGGGCCTTCGAAGCGATTATTGATCTTGATCTCACATTTGATGCGCTGGGTTTTCCACTTCATCTTCATCCGTTCTTGCGGCTGTTTCAGCATTATCCAAAAATGCGCACCGTGATTGACCACTGCATGAAGCCAGCCATTCGCGATGGACGTTTCGAGCCATGGGCTTCAACGATGGAACTGATTGCCAGAGAGACGAATGTGTTCTGCAAACTCTCGGGCATTGCCTCAGAAGCAAAGCCAGGTTGGACTGTTGAAACACTTCGGCCTTATGCGTCGCATGTGCTGAAATG
This sequence comes from Hyphomicrobiales bacterium, assembly GCA_043749835.1. Lineage (GTDB taxonomy): Bacteria > Pseudomonadota > Alphaproteobacteria > Rhizobiales > Aestuariivirgaceae > Aestuariivirga. Next base: position 3,542 of record JAYVCU010000159.1, on the reverse strand, counting down.
TTTCGGATCAACGCGTGTGATGTGGGGCTCTGACTGGCCGGTTCTTAATCTCAATGGAAGTTTTGACAGTTGGTTTATGGCGGCGCAGGAAATTGTAGCCCCACATGAGAAGGCCGCCGTTTTCGAAAAAACAGCGGCCCAGTTTTATCGTATCGACTAGCTCTTAGTAGCGATAATAATTGGGCTTGAAAGGGCCTTTTTTATCTACACCAATATAGCTGGCCTGTTCATCTTTCAAAGTGGTAAGTTTGGCTCCCAACTTAGCAAGATGAAGCATGGCTACTTTTTCATCCAGGTGCTTGGGCAGGACATACACTTCGTTTTTGTATTTGCCGGTCTTGGCATTGGTGAAAAGTTCAATCTGCGCCAGTGTTTGGTTGGTAAACGAAGCCGACATCACAAAGCTTGGGTGACCTGTGGCATTACCTAAATTAACCAGGCGGCCTTGAGAGAGAAGGACAATGCGGTTGCCCTTGGGGAATTCGACGAGATCAACTTGTGGCTTAACATTGATCCATTTGTGATTGCGCAGGCCTGCTATATCAATCTCATTATCAAAGTGACCGATGTTGCAGACAATGGCCATATTTTTCATCTTGCGCATGTCTTCAACAGTGATCACGTCCTTGTTGCCTGTGGCCGTGACGAAGATGTCAGCTGATTCAACGACGTCATCTAAGGTCTTCACGTCATAACCATCCATCGCCGCTTGCAGCGCACAGATCGGATCAACTTCGGTGACAACCACGCGTGCACCGGAACCCGAAAGCGAAGAGGCCGAGCCTTTGCCCACGTCGCCATAGCCCAGTACAACGGCCACTTTGCCCGCCATCATCACATCCGTGCCACGGCGAATTGCGTCCACCAATGATTCGCGGCAACCGTATTTATTGTCGAACTTTGACTTGGTGACTGAGTCATTTACATTGATAGCAGGGAAAGGCAGATCACCCTTCTTTTGCATTTCATAAAGGCGGTGAACGCCAGTCGTGGTTTCTTCCGAAACGCCAATGATGGCTTTGCGCTGTTTTTCAAACCAACCCGGCTGGTTCTTGATGCGCTTGGCTATCTCTGCATAAAGGCATTCTTCTTCTTCATTCATCGGTTTGGAAATGAGTGCCGGATTGTTCTCAGCCTTTTCGCCGAGTAAAATGTAAAGCGTGGCATCACCACCATCATCCAAGATCATGTTTGATGGCTGGCCGTCAGGCCAATCGAAAATCTTGCCGGTGTATTCCCAGTATTCTTTCAGGGTTTCGCCTTTAACGGCGTAAACAGGTGTGCCCGCAGCAGCGATGGCGGCGGCGGCGTGATCTTGCGTTGAATAAATGTTACAGGAGGCCCAACGCACATCGGCGCCCAGAGTTTTTAAAGTCTCAATCAAAACCCCGGTCTGGATCGTCATGTGCAGCGAACCCGAAATGCGTGCGCCCTTCAATGGCTGTGTTTGGCCATATTCTTCCCGCGTTGCCATGAGGCCGGGCATTTCAATTTCGGCCATGCCGAGTTCAAGGCGGCCCCAATCGGCCAGTTTAATGTCTGCAACATGATAATCTTGGGTTTTTGCCATTTTATGCTCCTGAATTTGAGGTTGCCCTAGCACGTGCGGAAATGGGCGGCAAGAGCTACATAAAGATAGCTTTATGTGTTCAATTTGATTTGAGATACTGTTGTAGTTGGGCCAACTTTTCATCATCTAATTTGCTGATCCGCAAGGAGAGCTCGTTGGCAAATTCAGTCGCGAGAGGTGAAAGTCCACGTGTATCAATTGTAACCTTTGGGTGAGACAGGCGCGATAATTTAATCAACTCTTCTGCGTCATCCCAGATGATATTAAGATGAGCAATAACCGACTGGATAAGATGCCAACTGGGCCGCCCACGTTTGCCGTGTTCCAGTGCTGAGAGATAGGCCGGAGAAACGTTTATGGCTTTAGCCATTTCGGCTTGAGTCAAGGACCTCTCATGCCGCAGCTTTCTGAGCTTTGCGCCAAAAGGTGTCATTCAGTGCTGCCGTTATGTTTGCGCAAACGCACATAGAAGGCTCCGCCCCCGCCATGGCGCGGATGGGCTGGCTGAAACCCAACCACATGGATGCGAAACTGGGTTTCTTCCAGCCACATGGGCAATTCTCGCCGGATTTTCCCCTCGCGTTCTGGGGTATTAAAGTGGGTCAAACCATGAAGCGTGTGACGTGCGAAAGGTGATGCGCCTTTGCCTGTAATCACAAGCACAAGTCGAATGCCTTGCTTGCGGCGCGATGCCAGAAAAGCCAACAAAGCAAAGCGGGCATTTTCCAGTGTTTCGCCGTGAAGGTCGATACGAGCTTCAGGCTCCGATTTGCCGCGCCCAAGTTTTTGGGCCGTGCGGCGGTCAAAAGCGGAAAGCGCTGGCGTGGCAGTTTGGATGGACTCTAACACTTGGGGTGTGGGAAACGCGTCGCTTAAGCCGAATGATGTAAGAGAAGCCGAATTAGCTTTGGCTTTGCTGCGCCGCGCCGTTTTGATGGGCAACACCGACGTTTTCACTTCTTCCCACAGCGCTTGATCCGGCACCTCAAAGCGCTTTTTTGTCATTGCAGCAAGCGATGTGCCAAGGTTTTTGGAAGCAGCGCCGTCATCGCACCTTTTGATTTCATATGCCCGGCGTTATGAGCTGCTGTATCACCCCAGCCCCAATAGACATCACCTCTGACAAGACCACGGATAGCCGTGCCAGTATCTTGCCCGATCATCAAATGGCGAAATGGAATTGGGCCGCTCTTTGCTTCGTTTGGCTCATGTGTGTCAATAAATAATGGTGTGCCAAACATCCAGTTGGTGCGATCAACGGCCAATGACCGACGTGGCGTGAGATTTACTTTTCCAGCACCTATTGCACCCAGATGAGGATCATCAATCTGTGTACCGCGAAAGAACACAAAGGAATCGTTAGACCACAGAAGGTCTCGCATGTGCGATGGGTTTTTCACCATCCATTCGCGCAAAAACTGCATCGACATGGATTCGGGTGTGCCAATCCCGCGCGACATTAATACACTGCCGATGCTGGTGTAAACGCGCCCATTCTTTGCTGCATAGGAAAGCCGGATTGTCCTGCCATCTTCCAACATCACACGACCATTGCCCTGCACGTGAATAAAAAAGGCATCAACCCAACTTTTCACGTAACAAATTTCAAGACCCCTGCCCGCCAAGGCACCATCCTCAATTTGCTGCCTTGTATAAAACCCTACAGCTTTACCATTTTCAAGACGGCCGTAAGTAAAGCCGCTCGACTGGCTGTTGAACTTGGTAAAGCTTACAAGGTCATCAGGTTTGGCGTAAATTGGTACGCAGTATTCTTTGCTCTGGGTAAGTGACCCTTGTGTCTCGGGTTCGTAGTATCCGGTAAAAAGGCCTTCGGGACGCTCTTGATCGTGAACGCGTAACGCTAAAAAGTGTTTTTCAAAAAACGTGTGCGCGTCTGTCGCCTTCGATGCTATTTCACAAACAGGTACCCAGTCTTCACGTGTGCCCCCAAGCCGGGCATCACGTTTAAAAC
>JAYVCU010000158.1:0-19192 GCA_043749835.1 Hyphomicrobiales bacterium | reverse complement strand
CATGTTGCCGCCTGCACGGGTTCAACGTCCGAAGATGCGGTTCGCGCTCACTTTGGTTTGCCGCTGGAAGCGATGTTGGACATGGGCGATTTTGTCGGCGGTGTTTTGAAATATCTGCGCAGCCACCCTGTGCCGCGCATCACCATTGGCGGCGGTTTTGGCAAGGTGGTAAAGCTGGCGCAGGGGCATATGGATTTGCATTCCGGACGGTCGCAAGTGGACTTTGCGTGGTTGGCGACACGCGCACCATTTGCTGTGAAAGACAAAGTGCTTGGTGCCAATACAGCATTAGAAGTTTTGGAACTTTGTGGGCCAGCAATGGCAGCACAAGTGGCGCAAGAAGCACAGGCGCAATCGGCAAAGGTTGTTGCTGATGTGAACATGACTGTCGATGTGATGATTATCAGCCGCGACGGAAAGATTATCGCGCATGCCTGATCAGCGGGTTTTGGTGTTGGGTGGAACCCGGATGGCACGTGAAGCGGCCAATGCGCTGGTTGAGCGTGGGCTATCAGTTATTACGTCGTTTGCCGGTGTTACACGGACACCGCATTTACCGCACGGAGAAATTCGCGTTGGCGGATTTGGCGGTGTTGAGGGGCTTGTCAGATATCTGAGGGAAAAAAAGTTTGATCTGGTTGTGGATGCCACACACCCGTTTGCGGCCCAAATGTCAGCCCACGGGCATGAGGCTTGCGCGCGTTTTGGCGTTCAGTTGATCAGATTTGAAGTGCCAGCCTGGCAGGCGCAGAAGGGCGATGAGTGGCGCGACGTAATTTCGGTGGCGGGGGCTGTTCAGTCCCTGCACGTAAATGCCAAGGTCGCTGTCACAGTGGGCCGCAAAGAGATTGCCGCTTTTTTTGCGCGTGCTGATCTTTCGGGTATTGCGCGCATGATTGAGCCGCCGGCTGTGGATGTGCCTTCGCAGTGGCAGGTTTTGCTTGAGCGGCCACCTTTCACACTGGAGGATGAGATTGATGTGTTGCGCACGTGTGCGGCGGAGATACTGGTCAGCAAGAATGCGGGTGGAGCGCGGGCCGCTAAACTTGATGCGGCGGCGGCACTTGGCCTTCGCGTTATCATGGTCGTGCGGCCGTTCAAGCCTGCGGTATTCACGGTCACACAGATTTCTGAATTGCTTGGCACGTTAAAGATTGCGGGCTAACTTATAAAATTCAGAATCGGAAGCTGTTGTCATGAAGAAATTTTTCGCCGTTATATGTTTACTGCTGGGGTTTGTGGCTGCGGCTCATGCAACACCATTAGCCGATGTGAAAGCGCGCGGCGTTTTAAAATGCGGGGTGAACCCTGGCCTATTGGGCTTTGCACTGAAAGCGGCAGATGGCACCTGGGCAGGTTTTGATGTGGATTATTGCCGCGCTTTGGCCGCCGCTGTTTTGGGTGATGCGGTAAAGGTTGAATTTGTTCCAGCCACCGCGACCGATCGTTTCGATAAATTGGCCAATGGTGACATTGATGTATTGGCGCGCAACACGACGTGGACGATGGAACGCGAAACCAAAATGCCTTTGCGCTTTGTGGGCATTTCCTATTATGACGGACAGGGCTTTCTGGTTCCCAAATCCATCGGCGTTACATCAGCCTTTCAGTTGAACCAAGCGGCTGTGTGTTTTCTTTCAGGCACCACAACGCAGGCCAATGTTGAAGATCTGTTCAAAGAAAAAAACATGGCGTTTACCCCTGTCACCTTTAACACAATTGATGAATTGGTGGCAGCGTTTCAGGCCAAGGGTGAAGCCAAGTGCGATGCTTATTCGGCGGATCAATCACAGCTTTATGCGGTGCGGTTAATGCTGGCCAAGCCAGAGAATTATATCATTCTACCAGACGTCATCTCGAAGGAACCGCTTGGGCCTGCGGTGAAAACGGGCGATGAGCAGTGGTTTAACATTGCGCGCTGGACTTTGTTTGCCTTGATCAATGCTGAAGAACTGGGCGTAAAAGCCAAAGCCGTGGACGACATGAAGGCCAATGACCCGCGCCCTGAAGTGAGGCGGCTGCTGGGGACGGCGGGCACGTTCGGCGTTGATTTGGGGCTGGATGCCGAGTGGGCGGTGCGGGCGATTAAGGCAGTAGGCAACTATGGTGAAATGTTTGAGCGCAATTTGGGTAAGAGCACCAAACTGGGAATTGAGCGCGGGTTGAATGCGCGGTGGAATGATGGTGGGATATTATATGCGCCTCCCGTGCGGTGAGAATTAAAGTTTTCGGAGATTGTTTCTAAACCATTCAGCAAGATTTTCTTCTGTTAGTGAGCCGCTGGCAAGTTCCAGAAATGTGCGCACGTTTTCGACTTGCGATGTGTTCACGCCGTAGCCATTCAAGTACAAAAACGTGAATGACGCCACAAGGGCAGTGCGCTTGTTACCATCAATAAAAGGATGGTTTCGAGCAATACCGAAAGCATAAGACGCAGCCAAATCACTCAAATCAGGAGTGCCATATTGAGTCTTGTTAAGAGGGCGCTGAATCGCCGATTCCAGCAGTCCATTATCGCGCAGCCCCGCGCCGCCGCCATGTTCTGACAATTGGCGCAAATGCATTGCTGACACGAGTACGGTGTTTAGCCAAACAATTGTCATGGCTATTTGGCGAGTTCACGCAATGCGTCGCGATTTTCACGCATGACTATTTCTGCTGCGTCCATGGCTTTGGCGAATTCGCTATCGTAAGGCGTCAGTAAAATTCCATCTGGTGTTTCGACCAAATTGAGATAATCGCCTTTAGACACACGCAGTTTTGTGAGAACTTCCTTTGGCAAAGTGATGCCAGCCGAATTGCCGATTGCCATGACTTTTGCTTTGTTCAAAGTGGAATAATGGTTCATTTTAGATTCTTTCAACTACGTTATAACATATGTTATAACTGAAGTCAAGCGCGTAAGCTTATCGGCATCCCGCTTGCTCCCCATTGCGCCCAGTTACCGTCATAGAGCGCATGATCTGTGGCACCAAGCTCCGTTAGGGCGAGCGACAGGATCGCGGCGGTGACGCCGGATCCGCAGGATGTTATAATTGGTTTTCTGATGTCTATTCCGGCGTTTGCAAAGCTTTGCGCCAGTTCTGCTTGAGGTTTCAATGTGCCATCAGCTGCTATCAAACTTGCATAATGCAGGTTGCATGCGCCGGGCATGTGACCGGGTTTTACACCGGGGTGGGGTTCTGGCTCTTCGCCACGAAAACGGGCGGGGGAACGGGCATCGGCAATTTGCGCCGATGTGGTGTCAACCTGGTTGAGGTTGCGAACCATAGCTGCATTCAGTTTGGCAGTGAATTGGCCAAGCTGGACTGGAACCGTTTCGCCCGCTGCGGTGGAGTGACCTTCGGCCCGCCATTTCCGAAAGCCGCCGTCGAGAATTGAAACTTTGGTGTGGCCGAAAACTTTGAACATCCACCAGCACCGTGCGGCTGAAAATAAGCCATAGGAGTCATAGGCGATAACCTGGGTTGCGTTGCCAATCCCCAAGTGTTGCATGGCAGAGGCAAAATCCGCAGCTTTCGGCAGCATATGGGGCAGGGTGGTATTTTGATCCGAGGTTTTGTCGAGATCGAAAAAACGCGCTTGCGGAATATGCGCCGCTAAAAATTCAACCTGTGCATCACGCTTCAGCGTGGCCATGTGCCAAGTTGCATCGAGGATGACCAGATCAGCGTCATTCAGATGTGCAGCTAACCAATCTGTCGAAACAAGATTGCTCATACCGTTTCAAAAACTTCTGGCGCAGTTGATGCCGCTTCCAACCATGCCGGCACGGGCAAGTTTTTTGAACGCAAAAATTCGGGGTTGAAAAGTTTAGACGCGTAGCGTGTGCCATAGTCACATAAAATCGTTACAATGGTGTGGCCTGGGCCAAGTTCTTTAGCCAAACGCATGGCACCGGCAAGATTGACACCGGTTGAGCCACCCATGCACAGGCCTTCATGCTCTAACAAATCAAAAGCCAACTGCACGGCCTCATCGTCATGAATTTGATAGGCATAATCAACCACAGCGCCTTCCAGGTTCGCGGTGATGCGCCCCTGGCCGATGCCTTCGGTGATGGATGAGCCTTCGGCTTTCAACTCACCGGTTTTATAATAACTGTAAAGTGCAGCACCCATGGGGTCTGCCAAGGCGATTTTGATATTTTTATTTTTGGCTTTGAGCGCCATGGAAACGCCAGCCAGTGTGCCGCCGGTACCCACGGCACAGACGAAGCCACTCACCTTATCGTCCGTCTGCGCCCAAATTTCAGGGCCTGTGCCTTCAATATGCGCCTGGCGATTTGCGATGTTGTCAAACTGATTGGCCCACACAGCGCCCATCTTAGTTGCCAAACGACCAGAGTATTTCACATAGTTGTTGGGGTTCTTGTAAGGCACGGCTGGAACTTCGACCAATTCCGCGCCCAGCTGCCTGATTGCGTCTTTCTTTTCCTGAGACTGTGTATCAGGAATCACAATCACGGTTTTGTAGCCCAGCGCATTGGCCACCACACAAAGCCCAATTCCGGTGTTGCCGGCAGTGCCTTCGACAATGGTGCCACCCGGTTTTAAAGTGCCCGCCTTTTCAGCGGCGCGAATGATGAATAGTGCAGCGCGGTCTTTTACTGACTGGCCCGGATTCATAAATTCGGCTTTGCCTAAAATAGTGCAACCGGTGAGTTCCGACGCACGGCGGAGCTTTATCAACGGGGTGTTGCCGATGGCTTCGGTGACGGAAGGGCGAATGTCTAAAGGGTTTTGCATGAGCGGGTTTTGCAGCAGAGCTGCCCTCACGTCAAATAGCAAAGGCCAGTGCATTACACTGGCCTTCACGAAACTGGCTCCTCGAGCTGGACTCGAACCAGCGACCATTCGATTAACAGTCGAATGCTCTACCAACTGAGCTATCGAGGAATAAGATCGACCTGAACTGTGACGCAACGTCAAAGTTCAAAAAAGTTGATCGACTAAAACCTTTGGGCGATTTTGACTTTTTAACCAAAAGTCAAAACGCACAGGCGGCGCTATAACCTTGAAACGCCTGGCATGGAAGCACTTTTTTTGCGAGGCAAATGGGAGGGAAAACTGGAGGCTCCGGAGGGAATCGAACCCCCATTCAAGGATTTGCAGTCCTCTGCGTAACCATTCCGCCACGGAGCCTTAGGTTGCGGCGCGGTCTATAGGGTAATGTTTCGCGTAGCACAACACCATGTGAAACGTTACAGCAGGACGTAATTGTCTGATTTTTTCATCCCTGCGACGCAATAGCATTAATTTTTAATTTACTGCGTTGCAAATAGGGTTGATGGCATTTGCAATCTGTTTGCGCGAACTCTATAGCGGATTGTTATATTTAAGAGGAATCGTGAAGCAGGCTTACTGGGGTGGTTGGCGGTTAACACGATTGTTATTGAAAAGCAGGGTTATGGTGTGGGTTTAATCAATACGTTTCGTTTGGCCTCACTTTCGGGATTGGTGTTTGTGACACTGGCGCGGGCGGCTGTTGCTGAAAGCCTTTCAAGTGCGCTGTCAGAAGCTTACCACAAAAACCCGACTTTGAACGCAGCGCGTGCTGGCCAGCGCGCAACGGACGAAGCCGTGCCGCAAGCCCTTGCCGGTTGGCGGCCAATTATATCAGCGCAGGCTGTCGTCAAGCAATCGTTCACGGATACCTCTAATACCACCAACCCGACAGTTTTTTCGCAAGGTCATAATTACATTACGCCCACTGAGGAAGATTATACGATTCAGCTTAGGCAACCCATATTCAACGGCTTTCGGACGGTTGAAAGCACGAAAGTTGCTGAAGCCCAAGTGAAGGCTGGTCAACAACAACTACTGGCGACTGAGCAAACTGTTCTTTTGAACGGTATTCAAGCCTACCTTGATGTTATCCGCGATCGCCGCACTTTGCAGCTGCGCCAGCAAAATCTGGTGGTTTTGCAAGATCAGTTGAAGGCCAGTCAAGCGCGGTTCAAGGCTGGGGAATTGACGCGAACTGACGTTGCTCAATCGGAAGCGGGCGGTGCCACCGCACAAGCTGCGCTTGCTGGCACATTGGCGCAACTGAAGGCCAGTGAAGCAACTTACGAACAGATTATAGGACATAAGCCTGGCAAACTTGCATCTGCACCTGCTGCCAAGGCGCCTGCCAGCCTTGAGCAAGCCATGGAAATTGCGCATAGAACCAACCCTAATATATTGGCAGCGGCGCAAGTGGTGGATCAAACCGAGCATACTGTAGGTGTGGTTTATAGTGCGCTTTTGCCGCAAGCCGAAGTTTCCGGCACTTATTTATATACCGCGCAGCAGAATGGCATAAGGGAGGGGCAAACCAGTCGAAGCGACCTTACTGTTCAGGGCACACTGACCGTACCAATTTATGACGGCGGCCTGACGTTTTCACAAGTTCGTGCCGCTAAGCAACGGGCCAGCCAGAGCCGCATCTCCGTTATCGATACCACGCGCCAAGTGCGCCAGGCGGTGGCGGCAAACTGGGCGAGTTACACATCCAGTAAACAGGCTGTATCGTCGAGCAGCACGGGTGTATCGGCATCGCGCACGGCATTTGATGGCGTGAAGCAGGAATATCAAGTGGGTTCGCGCTCAACCATTGACGTGCTGAATGCTGAACAAACTTTGGTTAACGCACAAATCAGCCAGGTTGCACTGCAGCATGATTTGATACTGGCGTCTTATCGGTTACAGGCATCCATTGGCCATCTTACGGCGCGCTATCTGCACCTTGGCACGATTTATGACCCATTGCGCAACTACTACGACGTGCGCGATAAGTGGATTGGTACTGATGCCAAGGTTCTGCAATAATCCAGCCGTTAACCGCGCTCTGACATTTATCGACAGGACTTTGCAGTTCCATTAGATTACAATTGGCAACCGGGATTTTCTGGTCGCCCATGAACATTTGGCTGAAACAGTGACCGCCGAACCACGCGTCGAAGAATTGCTGGCCACCATTCGCAAGGCCATTGACCAGGATATCAGCGAACTCGACAAACGAGGCGCTGCTACGGCTCAATCTGTTCAGAGCCTTGATGCGGATTACGACATTGCCCGGCTGCGTGGCCGCGTGGGCCGCCAAAAACTGGACCCGCCGCAAGCCCATATCGCCGCCGCGCCGTTTGTTTCAGTTAGACCCAAGCTTGAGGCGCGCAGCAGCGGCGTGAGTGCCATTCTATCGGGAGGCAATCCGTCTGGCGCTTTGCCGTCCGCTGCAGTTTTACGCCCGGGTTATGCACATGAGGATGAACCGTCAACACCGCGAATGCCGCTGCGGATGCCCATGGTCAACCGGGTTGTGCCACCGCGTTTTATGCCAGTGCCAGAACCTTACGAAACGCCGCAAAACTTTGCGCCTCAGACGGAGCAAATTTATTATCAAGAGCCAAAAGATGTGAGCTGGGTTGAAGCGCCGGCACCGCCACAGGAACAACCGTTTTATGCGCAGTCGCCGCCAAACGGAGCATTGATGTCGGCAGAATCGGCCTATGCCGCGCAAGCCTCATTTCAAGCCCTGTCAAACAGCTTGATGGCGCAGTTGAGTGGCGACGGTCGGCTGCACGAGATGACGCGCGACATGCTTCAACCCTTGTTAAAGGGATGGCTGGACGAGAATTTACCGACGCTGGTGGAAAAACTAGTGCGCGAAGAAATTGAGCGCGTGGCACGACGGGGAAGATAATAACCGCCTGAGCGGGACTGACGAAGTCTGTTTGAGATTTGAGTCTGTTGCACCAATCCCCCGTCTCGTGTTTAAGCGCCACACATCCACATATAGATTGAATATGCACATGGCGCTTGATACAAAGTTTGACCCTAGGGAAATGGAAGCCCGTTTGTATGAGGCATGGGAGAAAGGCGGCTATTTCAAGCCTGGCCGCTCCACGGGTGCGCCTTTCACGATTGTCATTCCGCCGCCCAATGTGACGGGATCACTGCACATGGGACACGCGCTGAATAACACCATTCAGGATATTCTGTGCCGCTTTGAACGGATGCGCGGGCGCGATGTGTTGTGGCAACCGGGCACCGACCATGCAGGGATTGCCACGCAGATGGTGGTGGAGCGTTTGCTCAAGGCCGATAACAAAACCGATCGCAAAACCATGGGCCGCGAAGCGTTTCTCAAACGCGTGTGGGAATGGAAAGAAGAATCCGGCGGCATCATTACGACACAGTTGCGCCGCCTGGGGGCCAGTTGTGATTGGAGCCGCGAGCGTTTCACCATGGATGAAGGCTTGTCTGCCGCCGTGCGCAAAGTTTTCGTGCAGCTTTATAAAGAGGGGCTGATTTATAAAGACCAGCGTTTGGTGAATTGGGATCCGGTTCTGGAAACCGCAATCTCTGATCTTGAAGTTGAAACACGAGAAACCAAAGGTGCGATGTGGTCTTTCGCTTATCCGCTGGTTGACGGGCCTGTTGATGGCATTTCCGAAATTGTCATTTCCACGACAAGGCCCGAGACGATGCTGGGCGACGGCGCGGTGGCGGTACATCCGTCAGACGTGCGCTATAAAAATCTCATCGGCAAATTGGTGCGCCTGCCGATTGCTGAGCGGTTGATTCCCATTATTGCCGATGAATATCCTGATCCAGAATTTGGCACGGGTGCGGTGAAGATCACGGGTGCGCATGATGAAAACGATTTCCATGTGGCCAAGCGCAACAACATTCCGCTGATTGTGTTGATGGACAAGAAGGCGCGGATGATTTCCACGCTTGATAATAATGTGCCAGAACGCTATCATGGCAAAGATCGTTATGACGCGCGCAAGATGGTGCTAGCCGAAATCGAAGAACTCGGTTTCTATCGCGGCAAAGAAGACAAGATTATTGCGCAACCCTTTGGTGATCGCTCTGGCGTGGTCATCGAGCCGATGTTGACGGAGCAGTGGTATGTGAATGCCGGCGAACTTGCAAAGCCCGCCATTGCTGCCGTTGAACGCGGCAAGACCAAATTCGTGCCCGCGAATTGGGATAAGACTTATTACGAATGGATGCGCAACATTCAGCCGTGGTGTATTTCTCGCCAATTGTGGTGGGGGCATCAGATTCCGGCGTGGTATGGCGATGACGGCAAAATCTATGTTGAGGAAACTGAAGCCGAAGCACTGAAGGCCGCTGGCCCCAACGTAAAGCTCACTCGCGACGAAGACGTCCTCGACACTTGGTTCTCTTCCGCACTGTGGCCTTTCTCCACCCTTGGCTGGCCGGATAAAACGCCGGAACTGAAACGCCACTATCCCACCAATGTTCTGGTCACCGGCTTTGACATCATCTTCTTCTGGGTGGCGCGGATGATGATGATGGGGCTTCACTTCATGGATGATGTGCCGTTTGATACGGTTTATATTCACGCTTTGGTGCGCGACGAGAAGGGCGCAAAAATGTCCAAGTCCAAGGGCAATGTGATTGACCCCCTGGAACTGATGGATGAATTTGGCGCGGATGCGCTGCGCTTCACGCTGGCGGCGATGGCTGCGCAGGGGCGCGACATCAAGCTGGCCAAGGGCCGCGTGGAAGGCTACCGCAACTTTGCCACCAAGCTGTGGAACGCGGCGCGTTTTGCGGAGATGAATGGTGTGGTGCGCGACGCCGATTTTGATCCGGTCGCTTCGCGTGTCACCGCCAATCGCTGGATTGCGGGTGAGGCGGCGCGGTGCCGCGATGTGGTCACACGTGCGATTGAAGAGCACAAATATAATGAAGCGGCGGCGGCCCTCTATCAATTCGCATGGAATGTCTATTGCGACTGGTATGTGGAGCTGATCAAGCCGATTTTGACTGGCGCGGACGACGTGGCCAAGGCCGAAACGCGGGCCTGTGCGGCCTGGGCCTTTGAGCAGATTTTGCATCTGCTGCACCCCTTCATGCCGTTTATTACTGAAGAGCTGTGGCAGAAAACGGCGCCGCGTGATCATCTGCTGATCGCCGCAGCGTGGCCACATTACAAAGGCCTTGGCGATGCACGCGCTGATGCGGAAATGAATTGGGTGATCCGCTTGATTTCCGAGGTGCGCTCGGTGCGGTCGGAAATGAATGTGAATGCGGGGGCCAAAATTCCCTGCGTGCTGGTGGGGGCAGGGGCGGAGGCCCGTGCGCGCGCTAATACCTGGGAAGCCGAAATCATGCGCCTGGCGCGGCTGTCGTCGCTGGATTTTGCCGACGCCGTGCCTTCAGCGTCTGCGCAAATCGCGCTGGATGAAGCCACCGTGGCGCTGCCGCTGGACGGCATGATTGATTTTGCAGCAGAGCGCGCGCGTTTGGCGAAAGAGTTGGTGAAAGTGGCCAAGGACATGGCGGTGATCGACGGCCGCCTGAACAACGCCGCGTTTGTGGCCAAGGCTCCGCTGGAGGTATTGGATGAGTCGCGTGAGTTAAGAGCGCAGTTGGAAGAGAAGAAGGCGAAGCTGGATGAGGCTGTGAGGAGGCTGGGGTGATGCAACACCCTCTCGCCCGTCATCCCGACGAAAGTCGGGATCCCTAAAAGGCGTTGAACCAATTTTATGGGCCCCGACTTTCGTCGGGGTGACAATGTAGTGGGGGTTTTCGCAGTAGTGTTGGTGATGCGGAATTTGAATTAACAATAGCGCCTGTAACCCGTGTTTTTATTTTTTGCACTTCTAAGTCCACCCTCCACCCGTCATCCCGACGAAAGTCGGGATCCCTGAAACGCGCTGTACCGATTTTATGGGCCCCGACTTTCGTCGGGGTGACGGAAATTGGTTGCTGACGGTGGTAGGACCAGAGACTCACGGAATAAACCTCCCGCACTGCTCATCGAACAAATCCTCCCACATCGGATTCATCTTCTCGATCAGTGTGATCTTCCAGCCGCGTTGCCATTCCTTTAACTGCTTCTCGCGTTTAATGGCTTCTTGCATCGAGGCGAAGGATTCGAACCAGACAAGCTTTTTTATACCGTAGTCTTTCGTAAATCCCTCATATTCTGCGACTTTGTGTTGGCGAATGCGGCTGCACAGGTCGCTGGTTACTCCGATGTAGATTGTGCCGTGACGGCGGCTGGCGACGATGTAAACGCAGGGTGCTTTCTCATTCATTGGGGGAGTGTTTCACAATTGCACTCAAGACGGAAGTGGTCAGCAATTTTGGGAGTCCGGGATGACGGCGGCCGGGGACAGCGAATTTCGGGTGTCGCTGAGCACGAAAGGGCGTATCATCTAACCATGCACTGTTTCCTCACTGATCACATTGCAACACCCATTGGCCCCATCGTTCTGGTGGCGAGGGACGGGGTGATTTTGCTGCTTGAATTTGAAGACGCGCGTGAGCATGTGATGTGGCAGATGAGCCTGCGATTTGGGGAGGTTGAACTTCAACCTGCGTCCAACCCGTTTGGAATTTCACAAACCATCGAGGCTTATTTTGCTGGCGAGATTCACGCCCTCGACAACCTGCTTAGCGATGGTGGCGGCACGGCGTTTGAACAACAGGTTTGGGCCGAGTTGCGGCGCATTCCCTGTGGGACGGTGGTTTCTTACGGCACCATCGCGCGCAAATTGGGCGATGTTCAACTGTCGCGCGCGGTGGGCACGGCCAATGGCAGGAACCCGATTTCGATTGTCGTACCTTGTCACCGCGTGATCGGCGCTGATGGATCAATGACGGGCTATGGCGGCGGTCATAAACGCAAGGAATGGCTGCTGCGCCATGAAGGAGCATTGTTGCTCTAGATTTGCCAAACAAAAAGGCCCCATAGTTGGGGCCTTTCACATTCGCTTAAATTGAAAACTTACTTGCCAGCGGCTTTCAGTTGCTTATGGCAGGCCGAAAGATACTGGGGCCACTTCATGCCCACTGGCTTGGTTGCAAGGCCGCGCCACTGCGCACCGCAAATCTTTTCATGCTGATAAAAAGCAATTTGGCCGGGGGTAAAAGCCTTGCCGTTCTTATCAACAGTCTTGGCTGGTTCATCTGCGGCGGTTGGCTCGGTTGGGGCCGCAGTCTTGGTCATCTTCACCATTGGTGCAGCAGGGGCCACTGGTGCTGCAGCAGCAGCGCCCTTGACAGCTGGAGCTGGAGCGGCAGGGGCCGGAGCAGCAGCAGCAACAACGCATTTACCGACCACGAAATCCTTGAATGTCATGCCGGGCGGCACGGCATTGGCGGCTTTCATGCCCTTCCATGCAACCGAACAGTCTTTCATAAAGCTGCCAGACGTTGCCACAGCGGGGGCAACAGGGGCTGCAGGTGCAGCAACCTTGGCAGCAGCTGGCGCAGCAGCTTTGACGGCTGGAGCAACAGGTGCGGGTGCGGCGACGGCATCAGCACTGCACTTGGCAGTGCGGAAATCTTTATAAGTCATTCCGCCATCAGTGTTTGCGGCCTTGGCAGCTTTAAACAAAACGCTACAATCATGGCTGGACAGAGCAGAGGCATTGGTTGTCATTAAAGCACTGGCCGAAACAGCAAGAAGCGCTGCCAAGCCCAGGGTGCGCAGTGTTTGAGACATTTTCCGTTCCTTATAAATAGCCGCACTACATAATGCCGACTATGGTTGAAGCTGAGATGGATTCGCATCCTCTCTGGCGCATACTAATCTTTTGTAATGTTGTTTAAAAGGCGGCAGTGAAATTAACGATTCTTCACCTTGGAGTTAACCTTATGTCAACAAAAGACGATATTGCTCACATCATAAAGCAGGAAGACGCATTGCGCTTTGTTGGCTTCAATGAAAATGATGCGTGGATGCTGGGCAGCCAAATGCATGCCGCCGCCACCCAGGCAAAGCTGCCTTTGGTTATCGATATTCGCGTGGCTGGCCGTAAATTGTTTTATATCGTCTTGCCCGGAACATCTCCTGAGAATGAGGATTGGGTGCAGCGTAAAATCAATGTGGTTATGCGTGCGCACAAAAGTTCTTACCGGGTGGGGCGCGAATTATTGCAAAACAACAGAGTGCTGGATGAAAGCCAGGGCGTGCTGCCGATTAATTTTGCACCCCACGGGGGCTGTTTTCCCATCCACATTCAAGGCGTAGGCGTGGTTGGCACGATTACAGTTTCGGGCATTCCGCAGCGCGAGGACCATGGTTTTGTGGTGGAGCAGATTGCGCGCTATCTGGGACATGACCCTTCCGCACTCGCACTTAGCGCAGAGTTTGAATGAGTTCAGCTGAATTGTTATTTTGGGCCCTGGCTATGACGGCGTCATTTTTTGTTGGTGCAGCAAAAGGCGGGTTGCCATTGATTGGGCTTTTGTCTGTGCCGACGCTTTCACTGGTGATGCCGTCGGGGCAGGCGGCTGGTTTGATCCTGCCGATTTATATTCTCAGTGACATCTATGGCCTGTGGATTTACAGGCGCGAGTTTGATTTACTCAATATCAAAATCCTGGTTCCAGCAGGAGCGATTGGTGTGGCGATTGGCTGGGCTGCAGCGCATGTCACCAACGCCGATGTCGTCAAATTTTTTGTGGCACTCATCGGCATTGCGTATTGTATTGATGCAATTGTAAAATCTAAACGTGTGGTTGCTGCACGGCCACCCGATCTGCCGCGTGGGTTATTTTGGGGAACGCTTGCCGGCTTCACAAGTTTTGTCAGCCATGCGGGCGGCCCGCCCTATAATATGTTCGTTTTGCCTCAGAAGCTCGGCAAGATGACTTATGCAGGAACCACCACAATTGTTTTTGCCATTATAAATTTAATTAAGCTGCCGCCGTATTGGGTTCTGGGCCAGGTGAATGTAAGCAGTGTGCAACAGTGTTTATATCTGGCACCCATCTCACTGTTTGGCGCCTGGGCAGGTTATAAGCTGACAGGTGTTTTGCCAGAGAAAATCTTTTTTCGTTCGATTGAGGTGGCTTTGCTGGTGGTTGCGGTTCTGTTGCTGCGTGAATCGGTGCCCAACCTTTTGACCCTGCTGCATTTCTGAAATCAACTTATGCAAGGTTTTCCTTGTCGGGCAGATTTCCTGGTGGCAAGGCTTGCGCAACCATGAAACTCATTTTCCATACATTAGACGTGTTCAGCACGCGCAAATTTGCCGGCAATCCGTTGGCCGTGGTTCTTGGCGCTGATCATCTTACCACAGAGCAAATGCAGGCCATCACGAAAGAATTTAACCTTTCCGAAACAACGTTCGTGATGCGGGCTGAGGACCGGGCGAATACCGCCAAAGTGCGTATTTTCTTTCCTCAAGGAGAGATGCCATTTGCTGGCCATCCTACTTTGGGCACAGCGATTCTTTTAGCCGAACTGAACAACAAGCCGAGTTGCACGATCTCCACCGAAATCCGGCTTGAGCTTAAGGCTGGTTTAACCCCTGTTAGAGTGACCCGGATTGCCGATCACTGTTCCGGTATTTTTACGGCACCCGTCATTCCGTTCATGCCACACGTCGCTTTGCCTGACGTGGCACGAACGGCACAGGCCCTCAACCTGGAGCCTGACGATATTGGCTTTGATGGCCACAAAATTAACAGCATCGAGGGCGGTCCACGATTTTTCTTCGTTCCGGTGAAAACCCGTGCGGCGCTTGAAAAATCGCAGGTGCGCGAACCCTATTGGTCAGACCTCATCAAGCCCTTGGGCAACAGTGTTGATGCGGCCTATCTTTACACAAGAGGCGGTGACGGCCCCAATGCGTCCTTTCGTGCGCGCATGTATTCACCAACAGGTGGAATTCCCGAAGACCCAGCCACAGGCTCTGCTACAGCGTTACTCGCCGCACAACTTCTCACAGCTGAAGAACTGAAGGATGGCGAACATCACTGGCAGCTCGAGCAGGGCTATGAAATGGGCCGTGCTTCAGATTTGCGTTTAGAGGCTAGCGTTGCTGGCGGTGTTTTGACTGCGGTTCGCGTCGGCGGCTCGGCGGTGCGTATGATGAGTGGTGAGATCGAAATTTGAGTTTTTGTAACCGACCTGCGCGGTACCTGTTTCACTAGTCGATATTTAAAATAGCCTTGGCTTGCGCCGTTTGATCGAGCCCCTGCTGCTCATTGCCTGCACTACAGAGCTGAATAGCCTGATCGCGCAAATCTAACACCGCTTGCCTGGCATCGGCGTCCAGTGTGGCGGTTTCCATGGCTTTATTGATTTTGACAACGTCATCTTTGCACGAGGCGGCATAGGTTGGGGCGGTAAGGAATGCTAAAGCGGCGGCAACAAAAACAGTTGAACGGATCATTTCGGTTTCCAATTTGGTGAGATACGAAGATTTGATCATGGGTAGATTCGCATTGTGACAAATTTAGGCCCAAGCCTCCGGTCACCGCAAGCGTGGTAAACGAAAAGACACCAAGCCTCCGGCGCGGACTGTTCCGCCTCATCATTTGACGCAAGGCGCACTGCGGCGTGGTTGCCAAAGCATGTGATTGCGGTTACACAGCCGTCATGACCACGCCTGTCGATCACACTGCCTTTGCGCCTTTTGCGCCTGCACTGCTGGTTGGACTGCTGCTTCTTAGCTGCCCTTAAGGGCCGCCTGGGCTTTTGCCCTGGCCCTTGAGGGAACGTGAACGGCGAAGCAAAACCCCTAAGAAGTTTCTTATCATGATGATTAATCCAACAGACAAATACCGCGCCTTTACGCCGATCAACTTGCCGGACCGCACATGGCCCTCGGCGCAAATTACCAAAGCCCCCACCTGGTGCAGCGTTGATCTGCGTGATGGCAATCAATCACTGATTGAGCCCATGGGCCATGAACGCAAGATGCGGATGTGGAACGCGCTCTTAAAAATCGGTTTCAAAGAAATCGAGATTGGTTTTCCATCGGCGTCTCAAACTGATTTTGATTTCTGCCGCCACCTGATTGACAAGAAACTGATCCCTGATGATGTGACGATCCAAGTTCTGGTGCAGTGCCGTGAGGATTTGATCAAGCGCACGTTTGACGGCATCAAAGGTGCCAGGCACGCCATTGTGCATTTTTATAATTCCACCAGTGAGCTGCAACGCCGCGTGGTGTTTGGCAAAGACCGGGCTGGCATCCGCGATATCGCAGTAGGTGCCGCCAAACTCATCCGTGTAATGACGAATGAGAGCGGCATGGCGGAGGCCATTCGTTTTCAATATTCGCCAGAAAGTTTCATGGGCACGGAACTGGATTTTTCGAAAGAGATTTGCGAGGCGGTGATGGATGTGATTCAGCCTACGCCCGAAAACCGCCTGATCCTCAACTTGCCTTTTACTGTTGAGGCCGCC
This sequence comes from Hyphomicrobiales bacterium, assembly GCA_043749835.1. Taxonomy (GTDB): domain Bacteria; phylum Pseudomonadota; class Alphaproteobacteria; order Rhizobiales; family Aestuariivirgaceae; genus Aestuariivirga. Next base: position 3,016 of record JAYVCU010000158.1, on the reverse strand, counting down.
ACGCCCAATGTGCACGCCGATCAGATTGAATGGTCGATCCGCAATATCAAGAACCGCGACAGCATTATCTATTCCATCCACGCGCATAATGATCGCGGCTCCGCGGTGGCGGCAACCGAACTGAGCATCATGGCGGGGGCTGACCGGGTGGAGGGTACGCTCTTTGGCAATGGTGAGCGCACCGGAAATGTGGATATCATCACGCTGGCGATGAACCTGTTCAGCCAGGGCGTTGACCCGAAGCTGGATATTTCCAACATCAATGATCTGGTGCGCATGGCGGAATATTGCAATCAGCTGCCCATTCATCCGCGCCATCCTTATGCGGGAGAGTTGGTGTTCACGGCGTTTTCCGGCTCTCATCAAGATGCCATCAACAAGGGCTTCAAACATATGAAGGCCTCAAACACGCATCTGTGGGAAGTGCCTTATCTGCCGATTGATCCGATGGATGTGGGGCGCAGCTATGAGGCCGTGGTGCGGATTAACTCGCAAAGCGGCAAGGGCGGCATTGCCTATGTGATGGAAACCGAACACGGCATAGAGCTGCCGCGGCGCCTGCAGATTGAGTTTTCAAAAGCGGTGCAGGCCATTGCTGATGGTGAGGGCGTGGAGCTGGAGGCCAGCCGCCTGTGGAGTGCGTTTGAGACGGAATATCTGGAAGGCAATGGCACCTATAAATTTGTGGAACATCACGCAACGAGCGATCATGGCGATCAACCGCTTTCCGCCAAGATCATGGTGGACGGCAGACCCAAAACCATCAAGGGCCACGGCAATGGCCCGGTCGATGGCTTTGTCGACGCGCTGAAAAAAGAAAGCGGGCTGGCGTTTGAGTTTGTCGATTACCGCGAACACGCCATGGGCCACGGTGCCAATGCAACGGCTGTGGCTTATGTGGAGCTGCGGCTGGAAGGTGGCGAGGCGCTGTTCGGCGTGGGGATTGATAAGAATATCGTGGTGGCGAGTTTGAAGGCGGTGGTGAGTGGTGTGAATAGGGCGGGGAAGCGGTGACCGAATCTGCCTTCTCCCGTGCGCGCTTGCGTATGGGAGAAGGTGCCCAATGGGCGGATGAGGGCCCTTGGCCACAAGCTCCGCCTGTCTGATCCGTCATTCCCGCGAAGGCGGGAATCCAGCTTTGGCGAACACAGTGAATAATGTATATGCGACATATGAAAATTGACGTAAAAAATCTCGATGTCGTAGCGCTTCTAGCCGAAGTGCCAGAGGCAAAGCTTGCGCGTGGCCAAGTTGGCACGGTGGTGGAAACGCTCGACGGCAGCAACGTGCTTGTTGAATTTAGCGATGATGAAGGTAAGACTTATGCTTTGACGCCCGTGGCCGCCAACAAGATTTTGGTTCTGCACTATGAACCAGAAGCCGCTTAACCGGATGTTAATTCCGCTGCATAATGGCAGGTTCGTGAAGCATGAAATTTTGTCCCGCTGAATTTAACGGTGACAGATGCGGCCAAGGCGCTTGGCGTCACACGACCTGCCTTGTCGGCTTTGTTCAATAAGCATCTTGACCTTTCGCCCGAAATGGCTTTACGCCTTGAAAAGGCCTTTGGGGTTTCGATGAACACATTGATGCGCATGCAAAACAGTTATAACATCGCCAAAGCCCGCAAAGGTGCTAAGGCGATCAAGGTGCAGCGGTTTAAGCGGGCGGCGTGAGTTCAGCGCACCTCCCCACCACCCGTCATTCCCGGGAAGGCGGTAATACAGCTTTGGTAAGTGGATTAAGTGAACTGTCATCGTAATCCCGCATGTTCAACGAATGTATTTTTGAATTATTCGCTGAGGTGCCGGTGGACAAGAGCTGTGGTGAGGTGAGGTTTTGGGTATTGACGGCTTGCAGCGCTTACTATAGAACATAACAAGAACAATCTAATGAGGTGCGATTTCATCTGAATTTACATTGCTGTCCACCATTTTTCATCAACAAGTTAGGTGTTCACGGCTTGCAGATGATCTTGACCAATACAACTTTCAATCTATTCTGGCTCCAAAATTCAATTTTGGGGAGTCGGGTTGTGGCAAAGATAATAACAGTTTCACTTTATGTTTTACGTGTGAACGTAAAAGGAAACACCAAGAACTCAGTCAAGCTCAATAAAATTGATGGCGCGATTGATCTGTTTGAAACGTTCAAAGGAATGTTTGCTGAACTTCACGGCAAATTTGTCGCTCCAGAAGAGGCGACTAGGCAATTGCTTATTACGAACGCGATCACGGTTGATGATGCGGCTCGAACTTTGGATGGAATAGTTGAAGTTGGTTCTTCTGGATATGGTAGCGAATTCTTTAACCTTAAAAGTAAGAAATCGACTTACAAAAGGAAAGTCAATGATGCGGAAATGATACCTCTGCACGTGCGAATCTGGATTCCAAAGGGCGAGACGTTTGGTGTTATTGCACTACAGAATTTTGGGGAGGTAGGTTGCAAAACGCTCCTCACTAATTTGATTTTGGCGGAGTTCGACAAGATTACAGATAAATCTGTTCTTCGATTTCGCGAAATAATTCCTAAAGATGCATATGACGAACTTGTTGGCGATAAGAAAATTACGAAGATCAGACTTATCCATCATGGTGTGCCTAATGACATAGCAGATAAATACGGGGGCGTAGCTCTTGATCCGACGCTTGGACGATTGGAGCTATCTATCAGCTCTAAGCGTGGTTCCGAGTTAGGTGCAGAAGGCTTTGTGAAGAAAATGTTCAAAAGAGGATCTTTCGCCACTGCTGGCATTATTGAACTGGATGATTTTGAGCCGCATGAAATGAAGCTTGAAGTCAAAGACGAAAACGATAGAAAGCAAGTCATTTCTTTTACTGATATGATCAAATCTCATTCGAGAATTGATGTCAGCAATCAAGTTGCCTTGAATGAAGAGGGGCATTCTAAGTTAGAATCGATAAGAGCCATTAGGGTGTGTCGTCATTTGAGCCAAACAAGCGCACAGGCGAGATGAAGGCCGGCGAGAAAGTTTCGTGCGGTTTTTTCGTAGCGT
>JAYVCU010000157.1:0-2976 GCA_043749835.1 Hyphomicrobiales bacterium | reverse complement strand
ATGTTTTCGTCGTTATATTTGGCGCTGCTATCAGCTGGTCGATTATCAGGTTTCGGTACCATCAGATCGCCAATGTTCTGAAATGGCTTGCGCTGACGTTGCTTGCTTACATTATTACTGCTTTCCTGATTAAGCCCGACTGGAGCATTGTGGGTAAAGCGGCATTTGCACCTTCAATCCCCTCAAAAGAAGCATGGTCAACAGTTGTCGCAATTCTGGGCACGACAATCAGCCCGTATTTGTTTTTCTGGCAAGCCTCGCAGGAAGTCGAAGAAGAAAAATCCATGGGCAGACGGATGCTGGTCAAAAGGCGAGGGGCGACAACAAAGGAAATCAAGGATCGATTATTGGACGTCGGCGTTGGCACATTGTTTTCCAATCTGGTGATGTTTTTTATCATTTTAACCACGGCCCTGACGCTGAATGCACACGGTCTTACCAACATCTCCACGTCAAAAGAAGCAGCGGAAGCTTTACGACCGTTGGCGGGCAATTTGGCCATGCTCCTTTATACGACCGGCATCATTGGTGTGGGGTTCTTGGCAATTCCCACTTTAACGGGATCGGCGGCCTATGCGTTTTCTGAAGTTTTCCGGTGGAGAAGCGGTCTGGATGAAAAATTCAACAAAGCCCAAGCTTTTTACGGTGTGATTGTTCTCTCAACGCTGTGCGGGATCGCGTTGGATTTTACAAACATCAATCCCGTCCAGGCCCTGTATTGGACGGCCGTTGTAAACGGATTGTTGGCCCCGTTTCTTCTGGTGGGCATCTTGTTGGTAGCCCGCGATAAAAAAATCATGCACGGCCAGCCAAGTTCCATAGTCAGCCAGGTCGTGGTGTTGTGCACCATGCTTCTTATGTTTGCTGCAGGGATTGCAATGTTTGTGGTTTGAGGACCGCGCAAAAAGCGACTTTTGAGGATGCAATTGGAGGCCGGTTCTACCCGGGTGATGTAAGTGAGAAATTCGAAGATCTGACTTGCAACTGTCATAAATATCTGCAATTCAAGATATATGGATTCAAACCAGATAATTGATAGGCTTTCCGCTTTGGCAAACGATACCCGCCTCGAAGCATTCAGGGTGCTCGTTAAGCATGAACCAGACGGGGTCGCAGCGGGGGAGCTGGCGCGCCTTGTCAAAGTACCGCAGAACACCCTGTCAACGCACCTCGCCGTCCTTTTCCGATGCGGTCTCGTCACCAATGAGCGTCACAGTCGCTCCATCGTCTATCGCGCCAATCTTCCGGCAGTTCATGAGCTGGTGCTGCACTTGCTCCAGGATTGCTGTGACGGCAGGCCCGAGCTCTGCGCCCCGTTGGCCAAAGATATTTCCGCCTGTTGTACAACAAGGGAGGGCTGCTGATGGAGCATCGCCAATTCAATGTTCTGTTTCTCTGCACGGGCAACACTGCCCGCTCAATCCTGGCCGAGGGCATTTTGCGGAAAAAAGGTGGCCCTCGTTTCAATGCTTTTTCCGCTGGAAGCCAGCCCAAGGGCGTCGTCAATGCTTTTGCGCTCAAGACGCTCGCTGCTTTTGACTGCCCCGTCACGGATTACCGTTCAAAGAGTTGGGATGAATTCGCCCAAGGCCCGACTATGGATTTCATCTTTACCGTGTGTGACAATGCCGCCGGGGAAAGCTGCCCCATTTGGCCTGGCCACCCCATGACCGCACATTGGGGCGTGGAAGACCCGGCACACATCGAAGGCACAGAGATCCAAAAGGAAGCCGCCTTCACCACTGCCTTCAAACAATTGCGCAGCCGCATTTTGGTGTTCATCAACTTGCCATTTGACAAGCTGCAAGGCATTGCCCTGCGGAACCGGCTGCGCGACATAGGCCTCATGGCAGGTGCAACGCCGGCAAGCATGACAAAGCCATGAACACATTCACGCTTACGCAAAAACTCGGTGCTGAGGCTTTGGGCACGGGTTTGCTTGTAACGACTGTCGTTGGCTCCGGCATTATGGCGGAAACACTTAGTAAGGACGTAGGGCTGCAGCTGCTCTGCAATACCATTCCCACTGGCGCCATACTTTTCGTCCTCATCACGATTTTTGGGCCGGTATCCGGCGCGCATTTCAATCCCGCCGTATCGGGGCTGTTTGTGGGGCGTCGTGAAATATCATGGCGGACTGCGGCATTGTATTCTGTCGCGCAGATTGTGGGCGGCATTCTCGGGGCTATCCTGGCTCATGCCATGTTTGCTTTGCCGCTCGGACAAGTCTCTGAGAAACTCCGCAGCGGCCCGTCCCAGGCGCTGTCAGAAGCGGTTGCAACCTTCGGACTTGGCTTAACGATAGTCGGGGGGTTGCGCTTTGCCCGCATACAGGTTCCCGGCTTGGTAGCCCTGTACATCACCGCAGCCTATTGGTTTACGTCTTCCACGTCTTTTGCTAATCCGGCAGTCACCATTGCGCGGGCCTTCAGCAATACATTTGCGGGCATCGCGCCGAGTTCGGTCTTGCCGTTCGTAGTGACGCAAAGTGTGGGCATGATGCTAGCTGCTCTTGTTGCTTCAGCGCTATTTCGTTATGAGCGTAGTGCCTAGTCAAGAAATCGTGATCTTTCGCTAAGTGGTCTGCGGGCGTTCAGGCGATATCATGCAAACTTCACTCTCAGCCCTTCACCAATTTGGGTTTCTCGCTATAGAGGCTCGGAAATACTTGGTTTAAATCTTTCACCTTTGGAATATCATTGGCCGCGATATAAGGCTGGGTGGGATGCAGCGTCAGATAATCCTGGTGATAGCCTTCTGCGGCGTAGAACGTCTTTGAAGGTTCAATCGTAGTGACGATGGGAGCCTTGAACACAGCGGCCTTGTTTAACTGGTCGATATAAGCTTTGGCGACCGTGGCCTGCGCCTCATTCTCCGGGAAGATAGCAGAGCGATATTGCGTGCCGCTGTCCGGGCCCTGGTAGTTAAGCTCTGTTGGATCGTGGACCACAGAGAAATAAATCTGCAGCAACGTGG
>JAYVCU010000156.1:0-9594 GCA_043749835.1 Hyphomicrobiales bacterium | reverse complement strand
CATAAATTCATCACCATCAAATGCTCTTTCGGCAATTTAGGTGCAATGTTCATCACATGGGCTAGGGCGTGGGAAGGCTCCAGAGCTGGAATGATGCCTTCCAATTTGCAGCACAGTTGAAATGCGGCCAAGGCCTCTTTGTCAGTAGCGGAAACATATTGCACACGCTTCATATCATGCAACCAAGCGTGTTCTGGGCCAATGCCGGGATAATCTAACCCTGCAGAAATTGAATGGCCTTCGATAATCTGTCCATCATCGTCCATCAGCAAATAAGTGCGGTTGCCATGCAGCACGCCTGGCTTGCCGCCAGCAATTGACGCCGCATGTTTTTTCTTCAAGCCATAACCAGCAGCCTCGACGCCAATAATTTCGACGGATGCATCATCAAGAAACGGATGGAACAGGCCCATGGCATTAGAACCACCGCCGATAGCTGCCACAAGTGAATCCGGCAAGCGCCCTTCGGCCTTCATCATCTGGCGTTTCGTTTCTTCACCGATGATGCTTTGAAAATCACGCACCATTTCTGGGTATGGATGCGGGCCAGCGACTGTGCCGATGCAATAAAATGTATCCTCAACATTGGAGACCCAATCGCGCAACGCTTCATTAAGTGCATCTTTGAGCGTGCGTGAACCAGACTTGGCAGGAACCACAGTTGCACCCAACAATTTCATGCGGAACACATTGGGCATCTGGCGTTCAATATCCACCTCACCCATATACACCACACACTCAAAGCCGAAGCGCGCGCACGCTGTGGCTGTGGCCACACCGTGTTGACCAGCGCCGGTTTCAGCAATGATGCGCTTCTTGCCCATGCGCCGCGCCAGCAATATCTGGCCCATTACATTGTTGATTTTATGCGCACCTGTGTGGTTCAACTCATCGCGCTTGAAGTAAATTTTAGCACCACCTAAATGCTCAGTCATCCGCTCGGCAAAATACAAAGGGGAAGGGCGGCCTACATAATGTTCGAGGAAACTGTCGAGTTCTGCCTGGAATGAAGGGTCAGCTTTGGCATCCTTATAGGCCTGCTCCAACTGCAAAATCAGTGGCATTAATGTTTCGGCTACGAAACGACCGCCGTAAATGCCAAAGAAGCCTTTTTCATCAGGGCCGGTGCGATAGGAATTGGGTTTTGTTATCATGATACAGTCTTAGCGAACCGACTTGGCTGCCTCAATCAATTTCCGAATAAGGTGAATGTCTTTTTGTCCCGGAAGGTGCTCCACCCCCGAAGACACATCTACAATGGGTGCGCGCGTGAGGCGAATGGCAGTAGCCACATTCTCAAGGTTTAGCCCGCCAGAAAGCATGAAGCGTCCATCTGTGCCTTTCAGTAGGTTCCAATCAAACGAAAGCCCATTGCCACCAGGTAATAAGTCTTCGGGTGCTTTGGCATCATAGAGGATAAGCGCAGCTGCATCCTTGTAAGCTTTGGCCAAGGCCACATCAGCGGCCTCTTTGACTTTGATGGCTTTGATAACAGGCACACCGAAAAGCCTGGCAATCTCTGCCACACGTTCGGGCGTCTCGCTGCCATGGGCTTGCAGATAATCAGGTTGCACAGATGCGGTGATGGTTTTTAACAAAGCGTCATCGCCGTCAACAACCAAGGCCACAACTTTGGCACTCCCTCGTGCCTGCGCACTAAGTGTGATTGCCCTTTCAAACGACACATGGCGTGGAGACTTGGGATAAAACACCAAGCCCACCATTTCAGCGCCCGCGTCCAAAGCAGCTTGCATAGTCTCACGCGTTGAAAGCCCGCAAATTTTAATCTGTGTGGTCATTGCAGGCTTTCAAAAATTGTTGCCGCCGCTTTGGCCGGATCGGCTGCACCGGTAATGGCACGGCCAATCACCAAAATATCCGCTCCAGCAGCCACAGCAGCTTTGGGCGTGGCGGTGCGCTTCTGGTCATGCGCCGAAGCATCCGCTAGTCTGATTCCCGGCACCACGGTTAAGAATGAAGATGGTAAACTGGCACGGATCAAAGCTAAATCTAAGGGCGAACATACCACACCATCAAGCCCGGCATTCATTGCCAGCTGCGCTAAATTCAGCGCATGGCCATCCGATTCTCGCGGGTCGAATCCTGCAGCCCAGATATTTTCATTGGAAAGTGAAGTCAGAATAGTCACACCGATCAATTTCAGTCTATCGCCGACGGCATCCTTTGCCGCCCTCATCATGTCGAAACCGCCTGTGCAATGCACATTGGAAATTGCAGGTAGAGGTACCAATTTCAAAAGTGAAGTCAAGCCCTGCACCACTGTGTTGGGGATATCATGGAGTTTCAAATCAAGAAAAATGGGCACACCTTCGCGGGCCACAGATTCGTAGCCAGAAACGCCGTTACCATAGAAAAATTCCAGCCCAATTTTCAACATGCCAACATGAGGCTTGAGCGCACGCGCGAGGGCCACAGCTCGGTCAACGTCAGGCGTGTCGAGTGCCACGCAAATGGGATTGATCTTGATCATAGGCCAAGGGCCTAGCGCGAAATCAGGTTTGGCGCAAATACACCATCTTCGCCGCTGCCAAATCTTCCAGCGCCAGACCAGAGGATTTAAATAGCGTAATCTCCGCATCCGTCGTGCGCCCGTGCACCTGGCCGCGGCACAGTCCGAAGAGATCGCCTTGAATGTTGGCCATGTGGAAATGGCCTTCCTTTTCGGCCATCAACAAATCACCGGCTTCGTGCGCTGCCGCCTCAACGCAATCAACATAGGCGCGCGACTTGGCCACTGCCTCGCCGTCTGCCTCACGCATGTCAGGCTTATAGGCGCCCACCAGGTCAAGATGCGTTCCGGGGCGAATATGCTGGCCCAAAATCACCACAGCTTTTGCGGACGTAATCCCTGAAATTATATCGGCCACACCGCAGGCTTTGGCCAGGTCAATAACCGCCTCACCGCCAATGTCTTTGGCCACAGCCAGCGCTTTGGGGTGGGTGCGATTGTAAATCAACACGCGGCTGATGGGCCGCACCGCTGCATGGGCCCTGGCAAAATGCGGGGCCAGTGAACCGGCTCCAACCAGCAGCAGAGTGGACGAATTCTGCCGCGCCAGATGATCCGCAGCCAAAGCCGAAGCCGCTGCCGTACGCCGCCGTGTCAGTTCTGTGCCATCCATCACAGCCACAGGTGCACCCGTGGCATTGCTGATCAGCAAATACGAACCCTGCACCACCGGTAAACCTAATGCGTCATTATCGCTTTTGACGGTCACGGTCTTAATGCCGGTGAAAGCCTTATCCCAAGCCGGCATCACCAGCACAGTTGTGTGTGGCCCCGTCTCTCCCACGAACCGTTGCGGTGACGTCACCTCGCCTGTGAAAGCGTCTCGCAAAGATTCTATATAATCGCGGTAAGAAGGCACCGCTAAATCAGCAGCGCTAAAAACCTTCAAGGCATAATGCCGGGCAAGGGGGCCAGCATCTGCGCTTCCAATTTCTCTGGCCCTTGCTTCACTAAAGTAATTTCGTTCTGCAACCGCGCAATCTCGCGCTGGCGTTCACGCGCTAACCTGCGCCATTTGCCTTGCGCCAGCCAGCAGAACAACCAGCCCACCAGAATGCCAATAAACATGCCAACAAACAGCAAAAGCCACAGCGGCAAATCCAATGCGAAAGCCGGATCAGCGTCATGAAAGGGGTCAAAAGAAAGCTGCGTCCACTTACGGTTCGCAACAGCAAAGCTTATCACGATGATGAAAATCGGCAAACCAATCAGCCAGCGAAAAAAACGGCGCAATCGAGTTCAGCCCTTGGTGTTGAGCCGCTGGCGCAACTCTTTACCGGTTTTAAAAAACGGCACGCGCTTTTCCGTCACATCCACCGCCGCACCGGTGCGCGGGTTGCGACCCTGTCGTGCCTGGCGTTCCTTGGCCGAAAAAGCCCCAAAACCACGCAGTTCCACACGGTTGCCATCACGCATGGCATGAGTAATCTCATCAAACACGCGGTTCACAATGCGCTCCACATCGCGGTGATAAAGATGCGGGTTTTTTTCGGCGATCTTGATAACAAGTTCAGATTTGATCATGGCGTGAGTTTCCGCGTGTGATTGGCTCATCGAATCTTATAGGCCGGATTTTTTGTCTGCGCAAACTGCTGATAAGATGGGTGTAAAATAAATTCCTATAATAGTAAATAATGCTTTATAGCGTACGCCGGGCCTGGTATATCGACCCATACTCCACAACTGGGTCTCCCCTTTGTGGGAGGCACCTCACGCCCAACAATAGTTTTGAGCCCATCATGAAAACGACGTTGGCGCGGGTTTAACTTACATGTCCTTCAAGGGCCAAACTTCGACAACACCTTGTGCAACAGCACAGGGAACCTGTGAAACCATTTTTATCGCTTCGTTGATGTCTTTGGCATCGATAACGGCAAATCCCGCTACTGGCAAAGGAGATGACATGAATGATGCGTTCCGCGTATCAACACCTTGGGCCTCGGTGTTTCGCACTTGCACAGGTGATCCCGCGACGCCAATCACAGCGCCAGCGACCGCAAGCTTGTCATCGTATGCGTGTGCTTGATCACGTATTTCTTTAGGCGTGCGATTATAGCCCTCTTCGTTTCCGTATCCGATCGTCACAAATCTAGGCATTTGGTTGGCTCCTATTTCCCTTGGTTCCAGCTTTAATATAGAGAACGGTTAGGACCATTCTATTGTTCCAGAACCACGATTAGGGCAGCCGACCTTTATGCCGCAAAAGTTCCACAAACCCATCAAACGCGGCATAGGTCGCGTTGGCAAGTGCCGCACCCACGCTTACGCGGCGCACGCCGACGGCGGCCATGTCGGCAACTGAAAGGCCTGTGGCGGTCAAGTTGGAATTGACGGGCTTATCGACGGATTGAACAATACGCTCAATGTCTGAAAGTTTTTTGAGGCCCGGCGCGTAGAGGCAATCGGCTCCTGCGGCACTATAGGCGCGCAGTCTTGCAATCACTTCGTCCATGTTGAGGGTTTTCATCAGATAGGCCTCGCAGCGCCCCACCAGTATCACATTCTGGCCGGAGGCATCGATAGCGGCCCGCGCGGCTTTCACGCGGGCGACGGCTTCATCCATGGCATAGAATGATGCGCCGTTGCGGTCTTCAATCGAAAGTCCGGCCACGCCCGTTGTGATACAGCGCGTGACGTTGGCGCCAACACCTTCGGCATTGTCTGCAAAGCCTGCTTCGAAATCGGCGTTTACGGGAAGGCTGGTAATGGCGCTAACCCGGCGCGCTCCAAGCGCAGCGCCGTGCCGCCATCCCACGGGTTGGGCAAGGCGAAGCAACCCGATTGATGCAAGCTACGAAATGCGGCGCGGCGTTCGGTGATGGTTGTCATGATGGATATTCCTCAGGGTTCAGCGACAATGCTTGGAATTTGGTATCGCGTAAAGCCTCGTCATGGTCCCTAAGACGCGTTGAGGTAATTTGGGGGGCCCCGACTTTGGTCGGATGACGGGCTAGAGAGCTGAGTGAACAATAAAAAACGCTGGAGCTTTGGCTCTGTCCTTTTAATTCACATTTCAAAAAGGCGTACTTATCTTCTTCCTTCTTCTCCATCGCAGCTTGGAAAATACCTCCCGAGCTTGTACCTGAATTAGATGAGCCATACCGCGCCACGGCTTCGCGCTCATCGGCAATTTTCATCGTTTAATTGACGCATTCACCTCGCGGGCCTTGGCATCCATGGCTGTAATGACGGCGCCAAACTTTTCACCAACGGCGAGGCATTGTGTGTTGATGGTAAGTACGGCGTAACTTTGAATGGCTCAAATGGTGCAACCTTTGATCTCAGTTGAACACATGACGTGATCCATGTGATCGACACCATCTTGATGCCAATGCTTAAACCATAATGATTTGGGCAGTTTATTTCAGACCGTGACCTGCCTCCTAGAACCAAACACTTTGCTGCCTGGAGATCCAAACTTGATTGTAAAACGTAGTGTCTTCTGAAAAGATAAAGAACCCAGGAAATAGGGAAGAACAAAGCAATGAAAATCAAAGATCGCCCCGAGTTTAAAAGTAAACTGAAACCGTTTTTTTTGGGTCCAGATGATAAAGTGTCTGTCGCCATCAAAACGATGACAGCCATGAATATAGGATCAGTAGTGATCTTGGATGATGATAAGAAAGTTCTGGGAATCGTAACCGAACGTGACTTGTTACGACGACTTTTGAACTTTGGGCTTGATCCTGCAAAAACACCACTTTCTAAAATTATGACCAGCGAGGTGAAAACAGCAAGCACGGACGATCAGGTAATCGATTGGTTGCGCCAAATGTCGAATGAGCGGTTTCGCCATTTGCCCGTTGTTGATAGTGATGGGCGATTGCTAAATATGTTGTCGCAAGGCGATTTTGTATCTTTCACTTGGCCTGAGATGTTGTTGAACTTGCGCGAGAAGGCAGGCGAAACTATGCGAAACGCTGGAACACCAGTGCCGCTGCTTGTAGGGGGCATTATGCTTTACTCACTCGCAATGCTCGTTGTATTCAAATATCTGCTTTAAAAATCAATATCAGCCAACGAAAGGCAATGTTTGTCATGCGAAGCAGGGGTATTAAAAAGTCAGATTCAAGCTTGCCTCCGCTCGACCGCACTCTGATCAGGAGCAGTTTTTAAGTAACTGCGTAGCCCTTCGGGTTTTTTTGATAGCTGCTCGCGTTCCCGTTATCCTTATAAAAAAGGCCGGGGCTTTTGGCTTCGGCCTTTCATACTTTGGATGGGCGGATCACGTCCGCCCATGGAGAGTTCCGTGACTTACTTATCTTCTTCCTTCTTCTTCATCGCAGCTTGGAAAATATCTCCCAAACTTGCGCCTGAATCAGACGAGCCATACTGTGCCACGGCTTCGCGTTCTTCGGAGATTTCCATCGCCTTGATCGACACGTTGACCTTGCGGGCCTTGGCGTCCATGGCGGTGATGACGGCATCGAACTTTTCGCCAACGGCAAAACGTTCACTGCGCTGTTCGCCGCGGTCACGCGCCAGATCGCCGCGCTTGGCGTAAGCGGTGATGTCGGTGCCAACGATGCGCACTTCCAGCCCACCATCTTCCACCTTCAACACTTCGCACGTGACCTTTGAGCCCTTGCGTGGCGCGCCGTCGCTGGCACCGCCTGAGCGCGGCGCACTCGAAGTGGCCGATGCTCCAGCACCGCCACCTTCGGTGAGCTGCTTGATACCCAGTGAGATGCGTTCCTTTTCCTGGTCCACATCCAGCACCACGGCCTTGACCATGTCGCCCTTCTTATAGTCTTTGATGGCTTCTTCGCCAGGGCGCTTCCAATCCAAATCCGACAGATGCACCATGCCGTCCACATCACCGTCAAGGCCAATGAACAGGCCGAACTCTGTGGTGTTTTTCACTTCGCCTTCCAGCACTGTGCCTTTTGGATATTTCTGGCTGAAGGTGACCCATGGATTTTGTTGCACTTGCTTCAGACCCAATGAAATACGACGCTTGGCGCTGTCGATTTCCAAAACCTGAACTTCAATGGCTTCCGTGGTGGAAAGAATTTTGCCAGGATGAACGTTCTTCTTCGTCCAGCTCATTTCGGAAACGTGAACCAGACCTTCGATGCCGTCTTCCAGTTCAACGAAAGCGCCGTAATCGGTGATGTTTGTCACCTTCCCCTTAACCTTGGAGCCGACAACGAATTTCTCCGTCACGATTTCCCATGGATCTTTGTCGAGCTGCTTCATGCCCAGTGAGATGCGTTGCGTCTCAGGATTGATGCGAACGATCTGCACTTTCACGTTTTGACCAACGGTCAGCACATCTGATGGATGGTTCACGCGTTTCCAGGCAATGTCAGTGACGTGCAACAGGCCGTCAATTCCGCCCAGATCAACGAAGGCGCCGTAATCGGTGATGTTCTTTACCACGCCGTCAACCACTTGGCCTTCAGCTAAATTTCCAACCAGTTCTGAACGCTGCTCAGCCCGGGTTTCTTCCATAATGGCGCGGCGTGAGACAACAATGTTGCCACGCTTGCGGTCCATCTTCAAAATCACAAAGGGTTGTGACACATGCATCAACGGGCCCACATCGCGGATGGGGCGCACGTCAACCTGGCTGCCCGGCAGAAACGCCACAGCGCCACCTAGATCAACCGTGAAGCCGCCTTTAACGCGGCCGAAAATCACGCCGTCAACGCGCTCTGCCTTCGTGGACATTTCTTCCAGACGCACCCAAGCTTCTTCGCGCTTGGCCTTTTCACGGCTGAGCACAGCTTCGCCCAAAGCGTTTTCAATGCGCTCCAGATAAACTTCAACAATGCTGCCAACCTTAAGGTCAGCTTCTTTGCCGGGTTGGGCAAAATCTTTCAGGGGAATGCGGCCTTCGGTTTTCAGGCCAACGTCAACGATCACCAGATCGTTTTCAATGGCAAGAACTTTGCCCTTAACAACCTGGCCTTCAGCCACGGGGCGGTCGAGATAGCTTTCTTCGAGCAGAGATTCAAAATCAGATTTGGTGGGATTCATCGAAACGGCAGATTTTGCCATAAGGTACACTTCCTATACGTTGCCACACTCACGACATTGCGGAGAAAACGGGCACGTGCTGCCTTAAGGCAGCGGGTTAAAGCATTTCAGCAGCGGTTATGATCCTGAGTCCGTCACAATCCTGTCTGAAATAATTGAGGGTGCTGCAGGGCCAAAAGCCCAAGCACCCCGGTTTTAGCAGCGGCAATCTGCCACTGGTCTCAGTTGGCGCTGGCCATAGCTCACTGGGCCCGTCCACGCAAGCAAGAATTCGCCTAAACCCAAGCATTGAAAGCCCTGATTGCAATTGCTAGGGAGAGGCCTCATATCCGGCTTAAATCGGCAGGGCGTAAGTTCGCTGTTAGCCAGCCTTGGAGGTTTGATTGCTTTTCCAAAACTTGGCACGCATTTTTCTAACTGCACCAGGCGCACGCCCGATTGCCGTTACATCGGCCATGGCCCTTTCCAGTTTTTCGGATTTGCTTGGAATGGGCGCGCTTATTCCGCTGGTCTCTCAGCTTGCCTCAGACCAAGGCACAACCAACTCTTATCTCGGCCTGTTTACTGTTGCCGTCTTTAAGTGGTTCAACGTTCCCCCATCATTTGTGTATTTGCTACTATTTCTGGGTACGGCTCTGGTAACAAAGTCTGTCATCGCCTTCCTTTCGATGCGCTTTGTTGCCATTTCTGTTGCCAATGTGGCAACGGGTATAAGAACGCGCCTGATGAAGGCAACGATGAATGCGAAATGGGCCTATTTTGTAGATCATCAGCCTGGAGAGGTTGCAGCCATGATTGCCACCCAAGCCCAAATGGCAGGGGATGCCTACATGGCGGTGGCCAGTCTCGTAGTGACCGTCATTGTTGGAATTGGTTTGCTTTCAACAGCTTTTTTAGTGTCGAGCACCTTGGTGATTTTCTGTCTTATTGCAGTGGCGGGGCTGGCCTTGCCCTTAAGCTACATTTTGCGGCGCGCCCAAAAGGCCAGCATGCAGCAGTTTGCCACATCAGCCAGTTTAGCAGTCGGCATGCAGGATGTAATCGCCAACATGAAGGCGCTGAAGTCTATGTCCAAACAAGCC
>JAYVCU010000155.1:0-5262 GCA_043749835.1 Hyphomicrobiales bacterium | reverse complement strand
CATGGAGGCAATTGTATCAGCCAATGCGCGACTGACGGATGTGTCTTATTGTCATGATGATGGTGCAAAAGAAGCGGAAGCAGCGCTCTCCAGAGTTTTTGAAAAGGATGTGAAAGTCTTTTTTGTTATGAATGGTACAGGGGCAAACAGTCTTGCGCTTTCGGTCCTATGTCCGCCCTTCGGCGGCATTTTTTGCCACGCTGGAGCACACATCAACACCGATGAGTGTAACTGCCCCGAATTCTTTACAGGTGGTGCCAAGCTGATAACTGTTTCCGGGTTAGCCAACAAAATTATGCCAGAGTCACTGGGCTATAAGCTGGCGCAATTTGTGCATGGCGAACATGGCGCGAAGCCTGCGGCCATTTCCATTTCACAAGCCACTGAGCTGGGCACGGTTTATTCTGTTGCAGAGATCAAGGCCCTGACAACAATCGCACGCAAGGCTGGCTTGACTTGCCACATGGACGGCGCGCGCTTTGCCAATGCTCTGGTTCATCTTGGTTGCACGCCAGCCGAAATGACATGGAAGTCTGGTATCGATGTTCTGTCATTCGGCGGCACAAAAAATGGTGCAATGATTTTGGAAGCTGTGGTGTTTTTTGATACCAAGCTGGCGGATGATTTTCTTTATCGGCGCAAACGCGCAGGACAGCTTTTATCCAAAAGTCGCTTTCTCTCGGCGCAGATGCTGGCTTACTTAAAAGATGACTTATGGTTGCAAAACGCAGGTCGTGCCAATGTGCTTGCTGCTGAAGTAGCAGCTGCCTTCGAAGGGGCTCGCGTTGTGCGCCTGGCAGCGCCCGTTGAAGCCAATGAACTATTCCCCATCATGCCGCGCTATGTGTTTGATGCTCTTCAAAAAGAGGGCGCATCTTTTTATGCATGGCCACTGGAGGGCCTTGCGCCTGATGAAGTTTGTGCGCGGCTGGTACTGTCTTTTGCCACACCCCAAGATCATGTAGCAAGGTTTATCGGGCTGGTGAAGCGGTTGGGAAATTAAGGTGTGATATGAAACGGTGAGGTTAGAGTCACTTCTTCCAAATTTATGCCCGGTCCTTTGCGGTCAACGATGAAAAAATCTTGTGGCTGTAATACCAATAAAGGGTGGTGCCAGATGCCACGGGCATAATTGATGCCTTGCTCACCAGAAGCGCGAAATGCGTGGTAAGACGTAAAGTCTGTAGGATGAGCGCAGACCAGAACCAACCATGGCACATTTTGTAATGGATGGAAAATTTGGCTGCCGAGCGGGTGTCGTTCCATCAGCGTGATAGCTATGGGTTGCGGGCGCGGTATGGCGGCAGCAAGGCTAATGTTGACGCTGCCGCCTTCGTGTTGCACATCGATATGGGCCAGATCATTGAAGCGTTGGGCAAAGTTCTGGTTGATGGTAATCCGTTCAGCGCCCTGGCGCTCAATCACATTGCCAAAAGGTGCGAAGGCTTGGCGGGAAAGCGGTTCGATCTTCATCTGTAACGCAGCCTCGCGTGGCGGTTTACGTCTTTGTACAAAAGATAGCGGAAGCGGCCCGGCCCTCCAGCGTAGCAGGCCTGGGGGCAGAAGGCGCGCAGCCACATGAAATCTCCGGCTTCCACTTCCACCCAATCATTGTTAAGGCGGTAGACGGCCTTGCCTTGCAAAACATAAAGCCCGTGTTCCATCACATGGGTTTCAGAAAACGGGATGACGCCGCCCGGCTCAAAATTGACGATGTTCACATGCATGTCGTGGCGCAAATCTGTGGGGTTCACAAAACGTGTGGTGCTCCACGCGCTGTTCGTATCTGGCATCACCACAGTTTCAGCCTGGCTTTCATGCGTGACGAAGCCTTGCGGCTTGGTTATGCCCTGTGCAGCTTCCCAGGCTTTGCGTATCCAATGAAAACGCACGGGTTCTGGGCTACTGTTGTGAAAGCGCCATGTTTCACCGGCAGGCAGATAGGCGTATGAGCCAGGCGTTAGAATGTTGTCTTTACCGTCCACATGCAGAATGCCGGTGCCCTCTACCACAAAGAGCACAGCCTCAGCGCCTTCATCCGGCTCTGGTTTGATTGAGCCTCCGCCCGAAGAGACTTCCATGATGTATTGCGAGAAGGTCTCCGCAAAGCCGGACATCGGCCGCGCAATGATCCAAGCCCGGGTCTTTTCCCAGCCCGGAAGCAGGCTGGTGACGATATCCATCATAACGCCCTTGGGGATGACGGCGTAAGCTGGCGTGAAAACGGCGCGGCCCGTCAGCAGTTGCGATTGCGGCGGCAGGCCGCCGTTGGGGGCATAGTAAATCGGCTTTGACATTGGGTTGCCTTGATTTGCTTTTCAGGCAGTTTATGGCAAGCTGCTGCCCAATAGTAAACGGTGCAAATAAACGATGAAATGGATGCTGGTTGGTTTGATACTCATGGCACTGCCAGCGCGTGCTGATGAGGCCCTCAACTGCAAAGACCCGCGGGATCAATCATCGATGACGCTGTGCGCAGGCCTGGATTTCGAAAAGGCTGACAAAGAACTTAATGCGTTATGGCCCACGTTAAAGTCTGATGCTGAAGCGAGTGATACGGCTGCAGGCACACATGAATATGCAGATGCGTTACTAGCTTCTCAGCGCGCCTGGATCACCTTTCGCGATGCCGAGTGCATTTGGCAGGGCTATGATGCACATGGTGGTTCACTGGAGCCAATGATTGTGAATGTATGCAGTGCGCGCCTCACACGTGAACGAATCAAGCAACTACAAACCGGAGCCAGCGAATGACCTTTATCAAACAAATCGCCCATAGTTGCATGATGACGCATGACCTGGCGGCGTCAGAGTATTTTTATTGCGAGGTGCTGGGCCTCAAAAAGGCTTTTGAGTTTACGAAAAACGGCAAAAAAATTGGCGTTTACATTGAAGCGGGGGGCCGCACATGGATCGAAATCTTCATCCATTCCGACGCGCCGTTTCCCACACTCGGTGCAATCAACCATTTCTGTTTTGAAGTAACGTCAATTGATCAAGCCATTCAACACATCCGCGCCAAGGGTGTGGACGTCACCGATAAAAAATACGGCGTGGATGACACGTGGCAGGCATGGATAAAAGGCCCGTCTGGAGAGCGTATTGAGCTGTTTGAATATACCGCCAAAAGCGCGCAGTTTGTGGGCGGGGACAGGGTGGCGGATTGGTGAGGCGGAAATATAATTCCCGCCCCGAAACTTCCTAAGGCTGGTTCTCACAGGTTATGGTTTGGAAAACCGAGCAGCCGTACCCATGGCAAATCTTGCCACTGCCGATATAGCGTGACGATTTGTATGGCGGTATTTGCGTTGATTGGAAATCTGCAGCGTCATCAAAGCCGCGCTTGTCGCAAAAAGCGTCAGCGGCTTTTTGGCCATCACAAGAGGAGCCTTTGGTGAAACAGGTATTCAGGCGCAGGCTGCCAATCTTTGGCTTGTAAAAATCCTGCGTGTCACCCCCACCACCCGAATCGCCGCTGCCCGGTGGAGGGGCGGGTGGCGGTGGCGGTGGCAATGAGTCAGGCTTTTCACAAGTCACATATGTAAACCCATCACAGGTGGGTGCGTTGCAGACTTGGCCGGTGGCCTGCACGATTGTGGGCGTAGTGGCCCCAATATCCACATCCTCAACAAAGTCATTGGATTGCACAAAGCCTTTTGACTGGCAGAATTTATCGGCCGCAGGCTTGCCGCATTGGCCGGCCCAGACCAGGCACCAATCAATGCGAAACGGCCCCGCTTTAGGCTTTGAGAAAGTCTGTTCAGCTGCCTGGGCTGAACCGTGGATCATGCTAAGACCAACAAGGCTGCCCGCAATCAAAATTCCTGTTTTCATGAGACGCTCCATAATGGCCCCCGCTCGAAGTGTTGAGGCTAACAGAGATGCAAGATCGCGTCTAGGGTGACTCGATGCAGCTCTGATCGCGCACCAAGCTAAATTATTCCTGCTTCGGCAGCGGGAATAATTTCAACCTGTGTGCTTCGTACGAGAGGCCTATGCTGCTCTCGCGAGTGTTAAACATGTTGCGTCAACATATTCGCGGCCAGCATTTCGTGTCGTCTTATTTTGAGTAATTCGGCTTTGTCGTAGTTTTGACGACCCGCACTTCAACATGAAAAAGCCGCGTCTTTCTTTTTAGAAAGGCGCGGCGTGAATGTAGCTTATATATTAAACAGCCTGCAGCTGATCAGCTGAAGACTTACCTGTGCGCTTGTCAGCTACAATTTCGTAGCCGATTTTCTGGCCTTCGTTGAGGCCGCGCATACCAGCGCGTTCAACGGCGCTGATGTGCACAAATACGTCTGGTCCGCCGGCATCTGGTTGAATGAAACCAAAGCCTTTTTGGGTGTTAAACCACTTTACGGTGCCTTTTTGCATAACTTAACTTATCCTTATAACAGTTCTAAAAATGAATTGGCCATGCACCACACGTGCAAAATAACCAATCGAATTAAGGATAAGGGGAAATAGGCCTGAAGCGCTTTTAGTTAAAAAAGTGCGGTGCCGCGCGCCGATCGGCCAAAACTCGATTAGCCCCCATAGGCCAGCCAACACTAAATTGCAAGCGAAATGGCACGCATTTCTTGTCGTATCTTGTCGTAAACTTAATTTTAAGAAGGCGGGGCGTGGATTCCTCGCCTTTTTTGCAGGCCAGTGAAACGGCGCATTCTATTCGCCGCACCCATATGTCTTTCCGGCGCTGTTAGATACCCATCATGGCAGGAGCAAGCAGCGAAATATTATGTTTGAACATGTCGAGATAGGTTGATCCCGGCTGAGATTTTTCTGAAAGGGCGTCGGCATAAAGTGCGCCGCCAAGTTTAACTCCGGTTTCGTTGGCAATTTGTTCAATCAAGCGCGGGTCGCTCATGTTCTCAATAAACAGTGCAGTTGCGCGGTCTGTGTGGATTTGTGTGATCAGTTTGGCAACATCGGCGGCCGAAGCTTCGCTTTCCGTGCTGAGGCCTTCAGGAGCAATAAACTTAACCCCATATGCCGCGCCAAAATAACCAAACGCATCATGGGTGGTAATCACCAGGCGTTTGGCTTTTGGCACGTCGTCGATTTTGGCCCTTACTTGTGCATCAAGCGCTGAAATCTCGGCGGAATAAGCCGCTGCATTTTTACGGAACGTGTCACAATTAGAGGCATCAACTTTGCACAGGCCGTCGGCGATGTTTTTAACATAGATCAAACCATTGGACAGATTTTGCCACGCGTGTGGATCGGTAATCGTCTTGCCGTCCTCTTCCATCTCCCGTT
>JAYVCU010000154.1:0-6184 GCA_043749835.1 Hyphomicrobiales bacterium | reverse complement strand
CGCGCCTTGCCCATGCCACCAGCTGATTTACCGCTCATTCCCCATCTGGAAGAATTACTCTAGTTCACGCATACACCATCGCGGCCATCATGCCGCTGTTCAATCCCATCGCAAACGCCTTTACCTAAAGTGCGCGGCCGATCCCTAAAAATTTCTCGCGGCGTTGCGTACGCAAAACCTCTGCTGAAAGGCCGCTGTAACTGGCCAATACACGGCCTAAAACGTCTCGCATCGCAGCCATCACATCTTCTGGATTACGGTGCGCGCCACCCAGTGGTTCGTTGATGATTTCATCAATCACACCAAATTTTTTTAAGTCTTGTGCCGTAATTTTTAAGGCCGTAGCAGCGTCTTTATTGCGTGCCGGATCACGCCACAGAATTGAGGCGGCTCCTTCGGGAGAGATCACACTATAAATGGCATGTTCCATCATCAAAACCGTATTCGCCGTGGCAATCGCAATGGCACCACCAGAACCGCCTTCCCCAATGATCACCGCAATCAGTGGAACGCCGAGTGATAAACAACAATCTGTGGAACGCGCAATGGCTTCGGCTTGCCCACGCTCTTCGGCTTCCACACCAGGATAAGCACCAGACGTATCAACAAACGAAATCACCGGTAAACCGAACTTGTCAGCCATCTCCATCAGCCGCACAGCTTTGCGGTAACCCTCCGGTTTAGCCATGCCGAAATTATGCTTCAGACGGCTTTGCGTGTCAGAGCCCTTCTCTTGGCCAATCACCACAACTGCCTGCCCGTTAAAGCGGCCAAGCCCGCCCACTACGGCTTCGTCCTCCGCAAATTTGCGGTCTCCGGCCAAAGGTACAAAATCAGTAATCAGCGCAGCAATGTAATCCAGGGCATGGGGCCGCTGACGATGGCGTGCAACCTGCGCTTTGTTCCACGGCGTTAAACCCAGATAAAGGTCAGCCAAAATCTTGTTTGATTTCTTTTCAAGTGACTTTACATCATCTGCAATGGAAACCTTGGCATCACCTTGGGCGATGGTCTTCAGTTCCGCGATCTTACCTTCAAGATCTGCAACGGCAGATTCAAAATCCAGAAATTCAATCATAGTTCCTCAATACACAAGCTTTCAACGTTACTGGCTTTTGCCGCCCTTAAAGTCAACCCGCCCGGCTTTTGCGTTTGGCTGATAGCGGGTGGAACAGATCCACTGCCTCCTGCAATCGCTCGGCCTGCACATGGGTATAAATTTGCGTGGTTGCAATGTCTGCATGCCCCAGCATTTGCTGCACGCTGCGCAAATCTGCCCCTGCAGCCAGAAGCTCGGTTGCAAACACATGGCGCAGCACATGCGGTGAAACCTTGCTGGCATCCACGCCCGCCGCCCGCGTTAAATCTTTTAATTCCAAAGCAAAATGTTGACGCGTAAGCACACCTTGCGAACCATGTGAGGGGAACAGATACTTGGGTTCACCTTCCATATGTTTGCGAAGAACCGTGACGTAAACCCCCACGACACGCCTAGCATCATCTGAAAGTGGAACCAAACGCTCACGCCCACCTTTGCCCTTCACCAATAAAAACCCATCATCCGTCATCACCGCGCGGTACGTCAGTGCGATGAGTTCTGAAACGCGAAGCCCTGTTGCCGCCAAAATTGCAAGCAGGGCATAAAGCCGCCACGCCTTGAACGCAGACTTGCCTTCGGCCATCTCTACCTGTTTGCGCGCCACTGAAAGAATGCGCGCCGTCTCGTCACGGCTCAGAATTTTGGGTAGGCGTTGGACCGATCGTGGGCCTTCAACGATGGCTGTCGGGTTTTCAACGGCTTTGCCCTCGGACAGCAAAAAACCATGAAACTGTTTAATGGCCGAAAGCCGCCTGGCCGCCGTGGCCCGCGCCAAACCCAGTCTTTCAACTTCAACCTGAAAATCACGCACATCCTGCGTTGCCGCAGTTTGCGCCTCAACCCCGCGCAGTTTCAAAAATGCAAACCAGGTATCAAGATCTCGCCGATAAGCATCAATGGAATTCGTGGCAAGCCCACGCTCCGCACTCATCATTTCCAGGAAGCGCTCACGCAACCTGGCGCTGGCGTTAATGTTGCCGAAGCTTGTCATTGGACAACGGCCGCGTAATTTCACTCTGTTCGGGTGGGAACGATGCCAAAGCCAGGGCGGCGCCGTAAACAGCACCTGCCAGTAAACCAATCACCATAAGAAATTTAACTGTATCTGGCATTTTGCAACCCGGCTTCCTTATAAGCCTGTCTTTCGTCAAAGCCAAATCTTAACCGCTTTGCGCTGGCGTCATCCTTGCTCTAAAAGCAGGCGAAATGTCGAAACGAGCACTTCAGGACGAAATATCAGAAACCCGTGATTATTTGGGCAAACGCGCCATTGTGTTAGTGGGGCTGATGGGTGCTGGCAAATCCAGTGTCGGGCGCCGCTTGGCTGAAAAGCTCGATATTCCCTTCGTCGATGCGGATCATGAAATTGAAATAGCCGCAGGTAAAACCATACCCGAGATTTTCAACGATCATGGTGAAGATTATTTTAGAGATGGTGAATGCCGGGTGATCATGCGCCTGCTGGAGAATGGCCGACAGGTATTAGCCACGGGAGGCGGTGCCTATATGAACAGCGAATCGCGCCAACGCATACGCGATTTAGGAATTTCTATTTGGCTAAAGGCTGATCTTGATTTGCTTTTGAAGCGCGTGTCCAAACGTAATGACCGCCCTCTCTTAAAACACGATGACCCCGCATCAGTATTGAAGCGACTGATTGATTTGCGTTACCCGGTTTACGCACTTGCGGATGTTCAGGTCGAAAGCCGCGACGTGCAACACGGCCAGATGGTGAATGATGTGATTAGGGCACTTGCTGATTGGCCCGGTCTGAAAGTGAATTACGATGACACTTGAACTCGTTCGCGTTGAACTGGCGGGCCGCAGCTATGACATTAAAATTGGGCAAGGCCTGCTGCATGATGCGGCACGCCATATTGCGCCGTTTCTGCACCGCAAGTTCGTTGCCATAGTCACCGATGAAAATGTTGGCAAACACCATCTGCAAAGTTTGCGATCGACTTTAAAAGCTGCCGGTATCGAGTCTCGAGAACAAGTCTTACCCGCCGGGGAAGCAACAAAAAGCTACGCAGAGTTTGCGCGCCTGTGTGATGCACTGCTTGTTGCGGGCGTGGAACGCAAAGACGTTGTTATCGCACTTGGTGGCGGTGTGATCGGCGATCTCACCGGCTTTGCTTCAGCCGTATTGCGACGTGGCGTTCAATTCATTCAAATTCCAACGTCACTTCTTGCCCAGGTGGATAGTTCCGTCGGGGGTAAGACCGGCATTAACTCACCGCTCGGAAAAAATCTTATCGGTGCATTTCACCAGCCCCTTTTAGTCTTGGCTGATCTTGATGTTTTAAACACTTTGCCTCAGCGCCAACGCGCCGCCGGCTATGCCGAAATCGTAAAATATGGCCTGCTTGGCGATGGCACGTTCTATAACTGGCTCGACATGAATGTTGAAGTCATCATGCAGGGTGACCTGGCCAAAACCCAACACGCCGTGAAAATATCATGCCAGATGAAGGCCCGCATTGTGGCCGAGGATGAAACCGAAACTGGCGTCCGTGCCCTTCTCAACCTGGGCCACACCTTCGGCCACGCATTAGAAGCAGCCACAGGCTATTCCAACATACTGCTCCATGGTGAAGCCGTGGCCATTGGCATAGTGCAAGCCTATGGCTTTTCCGAAATGCTGGGGCATTGTGAACAGGGTTTGAGCCGCAAAGTCGCCGACCACTTGCGCCGCGCTGGCCTTCCCACTCATGTGAGCGACATTGCAACCAAACTGCCACCTCCGGAAGCGCTTTTGAAATCAATGTATCAGGATAAAAAAGCCGAAGGTGGAAAACTGACGTTCATTCTTGCACACGCGATCGGTAAAACCTTCATCGCCAAAAACGTTGATCACGAAAACGTTCTGACCTTTTTGAAACAAGACGCTGCCAAAAATGGTTTAGCCAAACCATGACCGATAATCCTTGGATTGCAATATCGACCATTGCCCTGCTCATTTTTATTTCGGCGTTTTTTTCCGGTGCTGAAACTGGGCTTACCGCTGCCTCGCGAGCAAGGCTCACAGAACTTGCCCGCCAGGGATCCAAGCGTGCTGCCACCGTACTTCAACTCACTGAAATGCCTGAGCGTCTCATTGGTGCACTGTTGCTTGGTAACAGTCTGGCCAATATCACGGCGTCGGCGGTTGCTACGGTGGCATTGGTCAAAATGTTTGGAGACACCGGAGCCATCATCGCTTCAGGTGTGATGACGGTTTTAATCCTGATTTTCGCTGAGGTAATGCCCAAGACTTATGCCATTGCACACCCCGACAAGGTAGCAACCAGTATTGCCCCAATCGTGCGTTTCTTCGTGGCAATATTTGGGCCCATTGTGATGCTGGTTGAATACATCGTCAAGAAAACCCTGATGCTGTTTGGCGTTGATGTGGAGAATGTGGTTAGCATTCTTTCCGCCCATGAAGAACTGCGCGGTGCAATCGATCTTCACCATAAAGAAGGCGATATTGTTAAAAAAGATCGCGACATGCTGGGCGGCTTGCTTGATCTCAAAAATCTCGAAGTGCATGACGTGATGGTTCACCGCACCAAAATGATTTTGCTCGACGCCGATGAAAAGATGACAGACATCGTTGATCAGGTCTTAAAGAGCGGTAAAACCCGGGTGCCAGTATGGAAGAAAGATCAAGATAATATCATCGGCATTTTACACGCAAAGAATCTGTTCCAGGCTCTGCAACAATATGATGGCAATGCCGAAAAAATAAAACTGGAATCCATTCTTTCTGACCCATGGTTTGTTCCAGATACCAGGCCCCTGGAAGATCAGCTGAACGCCTTCCTGCGCCGCAAATCCCATTTCGCCATTGTGGTGGATGAGTATGGTGAACTACAGGGCCTGATCACTCTCGAGGATATTATTGAAGAAATTGTTGGCGACATTAATGACGAATTCGACAGCGTATCAAACGGGGTGAGAAAACAGAAAGACGGCTCGTACATGATAGACGGTGCCGTGCCGCTGCGTGA
Organism: Hyphomicrobiales bacterium; assembly: GCA_043749835.1. Lineage (GTDB taxonomy): Bacteria > Pseudomonadota > Alphaproteobacteria > Rhizobiales > Aestuariivirgaceae > Aestuariivirga. The sequence goes on along the minus strand of JAYVCU010000154.1, from coordinate 1,093 downwards.
TTTAAACCGTGCGACGGATTGGAACTTACCGGACGAAGAAGCCACTACGCTGGCAGGTTTGATTATTCACGAAGCACGCATGATCCCCGATGCCGGGCAGGCCTTTACCTTCCATGGCTTTCGTTTCGAGATACTCAAAAAACGACGCCAGCAACTCACGGTGATCAAAGTTAATAAATCCGATAGTGGCAAAGTTGACTTGGGGGCGGGCTAAACAATCACAATGGCTAAGGCGTGAACGCGCGATTTTAGCTCAAGTGCCAACACCTCATTGATCATGCGGTGTTGTGCCACACGTGATTTTCCACCAAATACTGCCGCTGAAATGCGCACGCGAAAATGGCTTTCCCCTGAAGGATGTGCTCCCACATGGCCATGGTGTTGATTGGATTCATCAATCACCTCCAACATCGCGGGCGCAAACGCCGCGCGCAGTTTAGCATCTAAAACCTGTCCGATTGGTCCTAAAATTTGCTGCATTTTGGAATGGTTTAGGTTGAACATTGAACTGCTAAAATCTATACTCCATCCCCTCATGAGCCTCCATTCAAAAATTTTCGACAAAATCCGTATCAAACAGGAACCCACAGCCAAGGCGAAAGCTGAAGCAGCGATAAAGCCGTGTGAATGGCCCGGCTGTGACAAGCCTGCCAAGCACCGCGCACCCAAGGGCCGCGATGCCGAAGGTCAGTTCTGGAATTATTGCACGGCCCACACCCAGGAATACAACAAGAGCTATAATTATTTTCAGGGAATGGGAGATGGCGATCAGGCCTCGTTCCGCCGTGATGCCCAAACTGGCCACCGCCCCACATGGAAACTCGGTGAAAGTGGTGCGGCCTTTGTCGGTGCTAGGCGCCGGACGGCAAAATATATCGAAGACCCGTTAAACATCCTGCTCAAAGAAAACATCAAAACCAATGCCAAACATGGTCGCAGCCTCAGGCGCAGTGAGTTGGATGCACTTGGAACCTTGGGCTTGCCAGAAGATGCCAGACCAGAAGAAGTGAAATCAAAATATAAAATGTTGGTGAAGCGCCTTCACCCCGACGCAAACCAGGGCAGCCGCGCCAATGAAGATACACTGAAAGCC
>JAYVCU010000153.1:0-4854 GCA_043749835.1 Hyphomicrobiales bacterium | reverse complement strand
GTGCCGGAATCGCACTTGCCATGTATAATTTAGACGATTCAATAACCGAGTTCGCCCGAGCGTCGCTGAATTATGGGTTGCAGCGCAAGCTGCCGGTTTATTTCTCGTCAAAGAACACCATTCTGAAAGTGTATGACGGACGATTTAAGGATATTTTCCAGGCCGTCTTCGATGCTGAGTTCAAAGCCGAATATGACAAGGCGGGCATCACTTATGAACACCGCTTGATTGACGACATGGTGGCATCTGCGATGAAATGGACGGGTGGCTATATTTGGGCCTGCAAAAACTATGATGGCGATGTGCAGTCAGACCTTGTTGCCCAAGGCTATGGCTCTCTGGGTTTGATGACTTCTGTGTTGGTCACCCCTGACGGAAAAACCGTTGAAGCCGAAGCTGCCCACGGCACCGTCACGCGCCACTACCGTTTGCATCAGCAGGGCAAGCCCACATCCACCAACTCCACGGCTTCTATTTTTGCCTGGACCGGAGGCCTGAAGCACCGCGCAAAACTTGACGACAACGTTAAGCTTGCAACGTTTGCCGAGACTTTGGAAAACGTTTCAGTGAAAACCATCGAACAGGGCAAAATGACCAAGGATCTTGCCGTTTTGGTTGGCCCTGATCAGCAGTGGCTCACCACCGAGGGCTTTATCAATGCTGTCGATGACAATCTTCGCAAGGCCATGCAATAATAACGAACAGATTGCGCGGCGACATCAAGCCGCTTCGTGATCGACGATATGAAGCAACCGCTCGGGATCCGCAGGCTTTGAAAACACGCCAAGCGCTCCACCTTTTCGTGCCGCATCCAAAAGTTCACCATCCGAATAGCCCGTCATAAAATAGACTTTGGCGGTGGGGTTAAATTTTCTGATTTCCAGAAAACTTTCAACGCCATTTTTGACAGGCATCATCACATCAAAAAAACCAAAATCAAAATCGTTGGCGGCATAAGCATCAATCGCCTCTTGCCCGTTATAGGCCACGATCACACGGTGATTATCCACTGAAAAAAGCTCGGCAATGGAAGCCGCATTTTCTGCATCATCATCAACAACAAGTATGTTTAACTGTTTCATCAAAGTCCTCGGTAAAAGTCTAGGCTGCTAATCGCGTCATGTGTGAAAGTACAATTTCCAGATCAAAAGGTTTATTCAAAATGCCCGTCACATGCATATCGCGCAAAGCTTGACGTTGGTTTGAGTGTGGCGCTACCAGCACGGTGGGCGGCATGTTCTGAGTTTTGCGCAAAGTGGAATACATACCAAGCGCATCAACAATTGTTAGTTTCATATTCAAAATCAGGAGATCGCTTTCGGCACTGCCGCGTTCAACCGAAGCAGGCGTGTTTGCAACACGGCAGACCATGCCGCGCTGCTCTGCAGACGTGCGCATAAAATCAATTTGGTGCTGCGCCAAAAATGGTGTCACCACCATGTTATTCCGTCCAAAGTCATCGAGAATTTCGCAGAGTGCTTTTTCATTCAACTCGTGTGTGATTAAGGCCATGGTTCCGTGGTTGATGGCCTGTTTGAGCAGCTCTTCAATACTATAACCTGACATCATGAAAACCTGGGCCGTGGGCTTTAGCTTTCTGATTTGCATAAAACTTTCGATGCCATTCATGCCAGGCATCATCACATCAATAAAACCAATATCAAAATCTTCGCTGAGATAGCGATGAATGGCCTGCGCACCCGAGCTTACAACATGCGCGTCATGCCCCTCAAATGTAAACAGCTCACCCAATGATCTGGCATTATCAATATCATCATCCACAATTAATATTTTAAGCGCGCGCATTTCAGGCCGCCTCAACATTTGATTGCTGTTCAAGCGGCAAGCGGATGATAAAACTGGAGCCGTTTCCGGGCGTTGAATGGATGGACAGTGTTCCGCCATGTTGCGCGGCAATTTGTTCGACCGCCGGCACGCCAAGGCCAGTGCCAAAGCTTTTTGTGGTAAACAGAGGCTCACGAATTTTTCCGATCACGGCTTCACTCATGCCCGGACCATTGTCTGCGACTTCAATTTCAGCATGGCCCCCAGTGATGCGTGTGGTTACACTTATTGTGGGTTCGGCAAGTTGTCCCGGCAAAGGCAAATCGCCATTGCCCACCATAGCCTCTGAAGCATTTGAAATAAGGTTGGCTATGGCACGCTGCAAGCGACCTGGGTCAAACGGAATATGCGCGCCATCCAATCCCAAAAAGCATGACAGGTTAATACATCCCGCCAAGCGCCTGGCTTCGTCTTCACAAAATTTTGCAAGCCACTGGTCAAGATCCTCTGACGTGCATTCAAGCTGCTTTGTGCGTGAAAAATCCAATAGCTGCGTGATGATTGCATCACAGCGTGACACCCCATTGTTTATACGTTGCAATTGCGGCTCTACACCAAGATTCTTGCCCTTAAGTTTTCGTTCCACCAAAAACACCGACGTGCGTACTGCACCAAGTGGATTGCGAAGCTCATGAGCAATCGTCGCCGTCAATTGACCCATCTGCTCAAGGCGTCCCTTTTTAACCAAAGCATCTTGAGCATCTTTCAGCTTTTGCATACTGTCAGCAAGCTCTCGGTTTAAACGCAAAATTTCTTCGTTGATACGCTTAAGCTCGGCGTTTTCGGATATATCAACGATGCTTACGATGGAAGACCGGCTTGAATTCTTGCCCAGCTTCAACCAACCGGAACTGATCACCAGAATATGATGGCTCTCACCCGCTAAATCGCGAAGGGCACATTCAAACCGCGCCGCCGTGCCTGGAAAACCGTCTGGGTTACCAAGTGCCGCAGAAACCTGCATCACAGTCAGCCCCTGCTCGGCTTTGGCAAAATAAGTGCTGGTGATCGGGTTACTAAAACTGACTGAACCATTTTCTTCAAACTGCAAAACCCCAACGGGAACTGTTTCCGCCAAAGCCCGGTATTGATCTTCGCGCTTTTTCACTTCCGCCAGGCTAAAATTGATGCCCACCACATAAGGCTCACCATCAGGTGCCATCATCCGCACCTTGCGGTTCAGTACTGGCTGTTGTGTGCCATCCCTCAGGGGCGTGAATTCCTCAATCGATGAGATTGTACCGGTATCAAGCACCAGTTTGTCAGCCAGCACATAATTCTCTGCGATATGGAGCGGATAAATTTCGGCGTCTGTTTTGCCGATTACCTCATTTTCATGAAGATTAACCAATTCATTATGCTTGCGGTTAGAATAGACAAATCGCGCATCCTTGGCTTTTACAAAAATGGGCGTTGGTAAAGCATCCAGCATGCGAAGCAGAAATTCTGCCGACAAAGGTTCGATTTTTTGTGTCCCGGTCACGCTGCCAATTCCTCAGCACCAGAAATTGGCAGGCGCATCGTGAAACATGCCCCAGAACCCAAAGTAGAACTCACCTCCAGATGACCGCCATGCTGCGCCAAAATCTGCTCAACGGCTGGTAAACCAAGTCCGGTGCCGAAATTCTTTGTAGTGAAAAGAGGTTCACGAATACGTTCTAAATCTTCCGGTTTAATCCCTGGGCCATTATCAGAGACCAAAACCATTATGCTATCACCATCGCGCACCGAGCTGATCGTGATGGTTGGATCACGCGTTGTATATTTCGCGCTGTCCTCGCCGTTGCCAACCATGGCCTCAGAGGCATTGGATAACAGATTGGCCACAGCGCGTTGCATACGCGCTGCATCAAAGGCCACAGAAAGCCCGTCCAGGCCCAGCTTGCAGTTTACAAAAACCGAAACAGGCAGTCTTTGCGCCTCTTCGGAAACAATCTTTTCCATCCATGCGTCAAAATCTTCTCGATTGGCGCTTACCTGGCGTGAGCGTGAAAAATCTAAAAGCTGCGTAATGGTGTTGTCGCAGCGCGCAATGCCACTGTTGATGCGTTGCAGCTGGCCTTCGATACCCAGATCTTTGCCGCGTGTCTTGCGTTCTAACAAAAACGCAGACGTGCGAACTGCACCCAGAGGATTGCGCAGTTCGTGCGCAATCGTTGCCGTAAGTTGCCCTAATTGCTCAAGCCGTCCTTTTTTCAAAAGTTGGTCTTGGGCGGAATGTAAAGATTTGAGATGCTGATTAATCTCATTATTCATCTGCGCTAAATTATCGTTGACCTGAATCAGCTCTTTAGCACCTCGTTCGGCATCAAGGCGCGCCACATTGGCTTCCTTCCGCGCAGTCTCAACTTCATCCAGCTTGCGCAAAGTAGAGCGGAACATTGAGTAGGCAGTGACAATGCTAAATAGAACAGCGCAAACTGCGAGCGCCAATGTGCGGTACGCACGACCGCTCGCTTCGGCACTGCGATCGTCATTGAGATCTCTCAGGCGCACAATAAGGCGGTCCCAACCTTTAGCAAGAGTACCACTCCATTTTGAGGCGGCCACTTCCATGGCATTGTTCACTTGCCCCATCATCACATGGTTATCGCCGCCCTGACTTGATAACAGAACTTTAAAATAGCCGGAGTCAAAATTCAGTTGTGACGTAAGTCGCAACAAATCCGAATAAGCAGTGGTATCTGAACTTTGGCTTCGCGCACGCTTAACAAGTTTATCCAATTGTTGGGCGCTGAATTGCAGCACATCAGCCTGAGTTGCAATTTCCGGCAATTTTTGATTTGGGTCTGCACCGTTATTCAAGGAAGCCGCCGAGTCCTCTTTGATCTGTCCAAACGCGGTCAACGCCTGTGGCATCACCATGCTTGCCGCCATGGCCAAAGCACGGCTTTCCCCATTTGAAAAACCCGCTGCTGCCGGTCCATTTCCAATAGTCGTTAACAAGGCTAAAGATTGCTGAAGAATTTCTTGCGTTGCATTCTCCTGCTTGGCAAGCACGTGTTTTAA
>JAYVCU010000152.1:0-16210 GCA_043749835.1 Hyphomicrobiales bacterium | reverse complement strand
CACTTGATCAAGTTCTACATAGTCAACCCGCCAACCCAGCTGCCGCAACTCTTCGGCAAAATGACGCATTGCAGAAAATACAAAGATAATTTTTTTCTTATGATGCTTGGCCGTGGTTACCTCGGCCCGCACTTCGGCCATTACAATGCACGTGTGAGCCTTATCGGCAGCGCGTAGGGCCGAAAGCGATAGTGAAAGCTGGTCGCCAGTGACCAGAACAATTGTATGAACTTTTTGCGTCATCATACGTATTACGAAAGACACTAAGAAAGAGATCTCATGCCCAAGCCCATTCTCGTTTGGTTCCGCCAAGACTTACGACTCTCAGACAACCCGGCTTTGGCTGCTGCGGCTGCCAAAGGTGAGGTTATTCCGCTTTTCATCCTCGATGATGAGACAGCTGGTAAGTGGAAATGGGGCGGGGCATCGCGCTGGTGGTTGCATCGCTCACTGACGCATTTGGCAAAATCTGTTCCCCTGCTTTTGCGCCGTGGTCGCGCTGATGATGTATTGCGCGACGTGCTGAAAAAATCCAACGTAACATCTGTGCATTTTACCCGTGACTATGCCCCGTGGAGCGGCGCATTAGAACAGCGCGTGAAAGCCATTTGTGATGAGCTGAACATTGAGTGTCACCGCCACGGTGGATTTCTGCTGCATGAGCCGGAGAGCATCCGCAACCTTTCTGGTGGACCTTATAAAGTATACACGCCCTTCTCACGCGCGTGTCTGGCAATGGGCGAACCGCGCCCGCTCAATTCAGCTGTCAAAATAACCTGGGCAAAGCATGAGTTGCCAGGTGATAAAATTGTCGAATGGAAGCTCCTTCCCACAAAGCCAAATTGGGCTAGTGGATTTGAAAGTGAATGGCAACCTGGTGAACATGGTGCTAAACAGCATCTCGCACGTTTTATCGATGATGCCCTGGAAAATTATGCCGAAGGCCGTGACAGGCCGGTTAAAGCCTTTACGTCGCGTCTCTCAGCGCATTTGCATTGGGGTGAAATCTCTCCGCACCAGGTGTGGTATTCCATACGCACCGCAATGGCTGCTGCCGGAGGCAAGTTGGATGGCGGTGGCGAGAAATTTCTTAAAGAAATTCTGTGGCGTGAATTCGCTTATAATTTAATTCACCACTGGCCGGAGCTGCCGCAAAAAAGTTTTAAGCTGGAATATGATAATTTCCCATGGGTAAAAGACAGTGCTGCCTTGAACACGTGGCAACGTGGGCAAACGGGTTATCCGATTGTGGATGCTGGCATGCGTGAGTTATGGGCAACGGGCAGAGTACACAACCGTGTGCGGATGATCGTAGCCTCATTTCTGATCAAACATCTGCAAATTGATTGGCGCGAAGGCCAGCGCTGGTTCTGGGACACGTTGGTGGATGCAGACATCGCCAATAACGCTGCCAGCTGGCAATGGGTGGCAGGCTGCGGCGCTGATGCTGCACCTTATTACCGCATCTTCAATCCCATGCTGCAAGGTTCTAAATTTGATCCCGAAGGTGCTTATGTTAAACAGTGGGTGCCAGAGTTGAAAGAAGCGCCAGCAGAGCATGTTCACGCGCCCTGGGAGATGGCCTCGCCGCCGAAGAACTACCCCGCACCCATGGTCGATCATGCTGCGGCCCGCACCCGTGCCATGACGGCTTACGGTAAGATTAAACGTCAGAATGGAAAGGTTGAGCCTGTCAGCCCGGCGCGTGCCAGCCTAGGGTGACTGTTTGCAAACGGCGCCGTGGGTATAGAAGGAAATTTAGGCCAGCGTTGCGGCGATGATGGCTTGCAGTCCTTCTTCACCAACGCGGCTGGCGGCGTCTTTAGCGCGGAACCATTTGCGGCGGCGCTCGGCTTTTTCGGGCCATTCACGAAACGAGTGCTTGACCTGCAATGGGTAAACCGTGACCTCGCATTCAACATCGCCAGACTTTTTGCTCTTCACATAATGATACGTGCCGATTGAGTTATGGCCGATGTCTCCGGTGATGCCCGCTTCTTCGAAAGCCTCGATGGCAGCGGCATCGCAATCATCTTTTCCATGCATCGGCCAACCTTTGGGGATGACCCAGCGCTTGGTTGCACGCGAGGTGATAAGCAACACGTCCACGCCCTTGCCGTGTTTACGGTAAGGCAGTGCGGCGACTTGTTGGCCAATCAGGTTTTTCACAGCAGGAAATGGGCCAACCAGTAAGTGGCGGCCGACATGGCAGCAGCGGCGGGCATGGTGATCACCCAAGCCCAAACAATGCTGGAGGCCAAGCCCCAACGCACAGATGACGCACGACGTGCCGTACCGGCGCCAATGATGGCTCCTGTGATTGTGTGGGTGGTGGAAACCGGAATGCCAAGGTTGGTAGCCATGAATAAAGTGATTGCCCCTGCCGTGTTGGCGCAAGCACCCTGCATGGGTGAAAGCTTGGTAATTTTCGAACCCATAGTGTGAACGATTCTCCAACCGCCCAACATTGTGCCCACACCCATGGTGAGATAGCAGGCAAAAATGGCCCAAGTAGGCACGGTGAATTCTTTGTAGACGTGGTTTGAATAAAGCAGCACGGCAATAACACCAGCGGTTTTTTGCGCGTCATTACTGCCGTGGCCGATGGAATAGAGTGCCGACGAAATGAGTTGAAGTTTGCGAAACACACTATCGGCCCAGGCCGGATTGGCTCTGACGAAGGCCCAGCTGGCAGCGATCATTAGCAAGACTGCAATCAGAAACCCGGTGAATGGCGACAGCACAATGGCATAAATGGTTTTGGACAGGCCGCTCCACAGCACAGCATTAACACCGCCCTTGGCCACGCCTGCGCCAACAATGCCGCCTACCAAGGCATGTGATGATGATGAGGGAATGCCCGCCAGCCACGTGATCACATTCCATACGATTGCACCAGTGAGGGCACCGAAGACCACGGCGTTATCCACCAAGTTAGGTGAGATGATACCTTTGCCGATGGTGTTGGCCACATGCGATTCAAACAAAAAGAAAGCCACGAAGTTAAAGAAGCTTGCCCATAAAACCGCATGGAATGGCTTGAGCACGCGCGTGGAAACCACGGTGGCGATGGCGTTGGCAGAATCATGCATGCCGTTCATGAAGTCAAAGGCCAAAGCCACGACAATAAGAAAGATAACAGTGGGTGTGAGCAATGAGTAATCCATTTTGTTGCCCTTGCTTACACGTGTTCTATGACAATGCCGTCAATGGTGCGGGCCACGTCTTCAAGTTTATCAGCAACCCTTTCAAGATGGCCGAAAACTTCCTGGCCGATGATGAAGGCCATCGGATCTTTTTTGGCTTTGCCGTTCATCAAGGCTTTCAAGCCATTTTCGTGGTGACGATCTGATTCATCTTCAATGACCATCATCTGGCCGCAGAGCAGGTGAAGGCGTGCGGCATTGGTGCCTACATTGCGCAACAAAGGCAACACTTCAACCAGTAGTTTCGCCATGTGCACCGCTTCCTCGGCGATGATTTTCATATTGGGCTCAAAGGACTTCACTTCATAAAGCAGAATGGTTTTTGCGGTTTTATTCATTTGGTCTACCGCGTCATCCATATCGGTGATGAGTTTGACAATGTCACCGCGGTCGAAAGGCGTGATAAAGCTTTTGCGCAAGCCTTCGTTAACCTGGGCGGCAATGTGGTCAGCTTCATCCTCAGTTTTCATCACGGCTGCGCAATGTTGCTGAATGGTTTTAGTATCTTGAAAAATGGCCGCCAGTGAAATCGCTGCTTGCAAAGCCTTTTGCGCATGAGCCTCAAACATATCAAAAAACTTGTCTTCGCGCGGCATAAGCTTCTTGAGAAATCCAATCATTGCATTCGCCCCTTGTTGATTTGTGACGGCTTATGACAGATTTGCCACTGTGATGGAATGGTGATCAAATTTTTATAAACCGCAAGTAAGCGCTGGCGCGGCCCTCGCGCTTAGCCTTGGCCTCGTAACGGGTTTGCACCCAGTTCTCAAATGGAGTTGTGCTGTCTGGCTGTTCGGCAAAGAGTTTTGAGGCTGCAACGTGTTCACTTGTCCATTGCACATAATCATTAATATCAGAGGCGAACCAGAATTGGCCTTTGGGGTTTAGCACACGGGCGAAATGGGCCAGATTTGCAGCATTTACAAAGCGCCGCTTGTTTTGTCTTAGCTTCGGCCACGGGTCTGGGTAAAGCAAATAGATACGCTCAAAGCTTTCCGCGGGCAGTGCTTCGAGCAAGGGTCTTGCATCACCATAATGGATGCGCAGATTAATGAGTTTGCGCAGTTCAATTTCAGAGAGAATTTTGGCAACGCCGTTGAGGAATGGCTCGGCACCGATATAATTGGTGTCAGGATTGAGCGCTGCCTGATGGGCCAGATGTTCACCGCCACCAAAACCAATTTCGAGAATACGCGGTGCAGGTGTTGCTGCAAGCGGTTGGGCCATATCCACTGCCACTTCTGGCAGCAACGTTTCCATCAACTCAGAATGCAAACGGCGCAAAGGCTTTCCCTTGCGCCGTCCGTAAAATTGATATGGTGGGCGGAACGTTTTTTCAGGATGCATATTCAATGGAAAACCGGATTGCACTTTTTTTGAAAATGCATTGGTTACTTCACCGCTTTTTTCAGTTTCGCAATAAGATCCGTTTTCTCCCACGAGAAGCCGCCGTCTTTTTCGGGCTTGCGGCCGAAGTGGCCATAGGCAGATGTGCGGGCATAGATTGGCTTGTTGAGTTGCAGGTGGGTGCGGATGCCGTTGGGGCGCAAGTCCATGACTTTGCGCAGCGCTTTTTCGATTTTGCCATCGGCCACTTTGCCCGTGCCATGGGTATCCACATAAACTGACAGCGGTTCAGAAACGCCAATTGCGTAAGACAGCTGAATGGTGCACTTTTTGGCCAGCTTGGCGGCCACCACATTCTTGGCAAGATAGCGCGCCGCGTAAGCCGCCGAACGATCCACTTTGGTTGGGTCTTTGCCAGAGAAAGCGCCGCCGCCGTGGGGGGCCGCGCCGCCGTATGTATCTACAATGATTTTGCGGCCTGTGAGGCCAGCATCACCATCTGGACCGCCGATATAGAATTTACCCGTGGGGTTGATGTGCCAGACGGTATCTTTCTTAATCCAGCTCTTCGGAAGTGCCTTACGAACGTGCGGCTCGATAATTTTGCGCATATCAGCTGAGGTGAGGCTTTCATCCAAATGCTGATGCGACACAACGATCTGCGTTACGGCAACGGGCTTGCCCTTGGTATATTGAACGGTAATCTGGCTTTTTGAATCGGGGCCCAAACGCTTATCGCCAGCGTGCCGGGCCTCGGCCAATACTTGCAGGATGCGCTGCGCATAATACAGTGGAGCTGGCATAAGATCGGGCGTTTCATTGCAGGCATAACCAAACATAATGCCTTGGTCACCAGCGCCCACGTCTTTGCTGGCGGTGTCGTCTACGCCCTGAGCAATATCTGCTGATTGGTTGTGTAATAAGATTTCAATTTTAGCGGTGTCCCAGTGGAACCCCGCTTGTTCGTAACCGATGTCCTTGATGGCTTTGCGTGCCACCGCAATAATCATGTCATTAGTTACCGATTGCGGTCCGCGCACCTCGCCGCCGATCACCACGCGGTTGGTGGTGGCAAAGGTTTCGCAGGCCATGCGAACGCGTGCCGGGTCCATCTTCTCTGCCAAAGCCTCACGGAAGAACAAATCAACCACTTCGTCAGAAATGCGGTCGCAGACCTTGTCTGGATGACCTTCAGAAACGGATTCACTGGTAAATTGAAAGGAACTTCGCGCCATGTTTGACCCCTTGGATTGCCTGCTTGCAAAGGCACATAAAGATATCTTTATGTATTAAATCGTTCTCATACAGGCATTTTCAGGAGATTCAAGAGGCGGGCATGAATGCCGTGCCGCAGCTATTTTTTTTCACTTTCAACGACCAGACGGGCCAGGCCAGCGATTAGCTTGCGCATGGTGGAGGTATTGGCATCTTTGAAAGCCTTGGCCAGCTGCACACCTTCTGCTGACATCATGGCGGCGCTGAATTCGTCTTCACTTGAAGGCTCACGTAGACCATCTGCACCTTCCATACCCGGAAGGCCATCATAGAAAAATTGCACCGGAACGCCCAACGTTTTGGAGGCGTAAAAAAGCCGACTGGCGCTAATGCGGTTAGAGCCCTTTTCATATTTCTGCACTTGTTGAAAGGTAATGCCGAGCAACTCGCCTAAACGTTCCTGACTCATGTTAATGAGTTGACGGCGCATTCTGATACGAGCACCGACATGAACGTCAATATAATTCGGGTCTCTTCTTGTCATTTATTTCCTCAGACCGTTCGCCCCCAGCCTGTTGATTTAACGTTTTGCTGAAGTTGCTTTTTGCCCCTAGGCAACACCAGCGATTACATACTTACCGATCATCAAATTTTCGTTACAATTTGATTTCATCCGGTGATGTAGCGTCTTTTTGCAATTTCTCCAAGAACTATTCCGCACAATAAAAGCACCACTAATGATGCATTTTGCCAAAGCCCTTTGACAAAATTTTCAGCGTGTTGCGGCAGCAAAACATCAAATGCACCAACAGTGTTGAGCTGTGATGTGAAGACCTCTCGACCATAAGCATCAATAATAGCGGATATTCCAGTGTTCGCGACGCGCGCCGCCGGTGCGCCGGTTTCAATTGCACGCAGGCGCATTTGAGCCAAGTGTTGCCAAGGGCCCGAAGAACTGCTGAACCAGCCGTCGTTGGTCACATTGATGAGCCAATCTGGTTGCAGGTCTGCGCTGGCCACGGCCTCCGGGAAAATTGCTTCATAGCAAATTGAAAAACCTGCATTGCCTGCACCTGGCACCGGCAGTGTCGTGGGGCCAGGGCCAGGCGTGAAGCTTTCAGGTAATACCGCAAGTTTGCGCAGCCCCAATGGTTCCAAAAGCCAAGCCAGGGGCAAAAACTCACCCCCCGGCACGAGATGCCACTTGTCATAGTGGTTCAACACATTTGCGTTGCTATCAAAAACTAAAATGGAAGTGAAATAGGCGGCATCATCGCGTGGTGCGGAACGGCGCACGGCACCGGCCAAAAGGGTTTGTCCGGGTAACAAAGCATGGGCGAGTTCAGCCCTGCCTTTATCGCTTTCATCAATAAGAAATGGAATGGAGGATTCCGGCCAGATGATGTGGGTAACGGTTTGGCCCGTACTCGGCGGGGCCGCTGTCAGACTGAGAAGCTGATCAAAAATTTTGCGGGCATTGCCCTCGCGCCATTTTTCGTTCTGGCCGATATTCGGTTGTACCAAACGCAACATGATCCCCGGCACATAGGCTGTGGGATGGGTGGCAAGTCGCCATTGTCCTAAGAGGAACGTGGCGGGAAATGTCAGAAACAGAATTACGCAACACCAGCGCCAAGACCCGCGCTCAGTGCATAGACCGTAAACTGATGTGGCCCAGACCAAAATCAAAAACGTCAGACCGGTCATTCCCACAAAGGCTGCCGCCTGTGCAACACTGCCCATACCATCTACCATTTGCCCAAATACCGACCAGGGGAAGCCCGTAAACAAGTGGCCACGCAGCCATTCCATAGCGGCAAAAATCACAGGCACACTTAGCCAAAGGGGATGGCCGCGCCGCGCCAGCCAGGCCGCAAATACTGTTGCAATGGCCCAATATAAAGCCAGAAACGCTGAGAGCCCGCCCAAGGCAATCGGCAACATCCACAGATCACGTGTGCCATTGACGAAAAAGGCATAGCCAATCCAATGCATAGCAAAAATGAAATAACCAAGGCCAAAGCACCACCCCGCCAGAAAGATGCGGCGCAGGCTATTTTGTAACAGTTGGTTTAATCCAAACAGCGCGGTTGGAAGGGCAATGAACAAAAGCCACCATTGGTCGTAAGGCGCAAGCGCAAAGGAACAGATTGCGCCAAGAGCCAATGCCGCCAATAAAGTTTGTGCAAAAGTCAGTTTACGCATTGGTTTTTAATTCATGATAAAATGATGATTGGTCAAACTTCACAGTCACCGCTTGCACCGCTTGAAAGCAGGGCTTTGCAGGATATTCCCGGTATCGTCAAACTGCGGCTTAGCGCGATTTCGCCACCGCTTCTGCCATGCTGCACAGAATTTCAAACATCATGACAACGCCTGCATAAGCGGTTAGGCCTGACGGATCAAAGGGTGGAGACACTTCAACAACATCTGCGCCTACGATATTAAGCCCGCGCATTTCGCGTAGCAGGCTTTGCGCTTCTCTTGTGGTGAAACCGCCGATTTCAGGTGTGCCAGTGCCGGGGGCATAGACCGGATCGAGCATGTCGATATCAAAGCTGACGTAGGTTTCTTTGTCGCCCACAATTTTGCGGGCTTCGGCCATGATGGCCTTTGGACCTTTTTCAATTGCCTCTTCGATGCGCACCAAGCGCACGCCCATTTTTTCGCCCCAGTCGAAATCATCATTGTCATACATGGAACCGCGAAGACCGATTTGAATGGTGCGCTTGGGGTCTAGCACGCCTTCCTCAATGGCGCGCCGGAAGGGCGTGCCATGGGTGTATTTGAAGCCGCCAAAGTATGAGTCATAAAGATCGGTGTGGGCATCAAAGTGGATCATGCCCACTGGTTTTCTTTCGCCCAGCGCACGCAACACCGGAAGTGAGCTTAAGTGATCGCCGCCCATCGACAGCGGGCGGATATTTTTGGCCACTAGTTTTTTGAAATAGGTTTCCACACGTTTCAGTGCGTCATCCACATTGGCGGGGTTAACCGGGCAATCGCCAAGGTCTGCCACGTTACACAAGTCATAAGGCACCACGCGGGTGAGTTGATGCATACGGCGCACCATGGAGGATTGATCGCGCATTTGGCGCGGGGCATGGCGTGGGCCGGGACGGTTTGTAGTGCCGCCATCCCACGGAATGCCAACGATGCCGATGTCTATATTCTGAGCTTCATCCAATGGAACGTGCGGCAAACGCCCCCACGTGGCAATGCCGCCAAAGCGCGGGGTGACAAGACCGGATAGGGGTTGGTTGAAGTTCGTCATGATGTTTCCTTTGGTTGTACAATAAACAGAAAGTGAGAGTTGCCAAGTGGCCATATAAGTGGCTTTGTAAGGCCATGGCAGATTTTGATTTTCTTGTGATAGGTGCCGGCATTGCCGGGGCTTCGGCTGGCGCGCAGTTGGCGGCTAAAGCCAGCGTGGTGATGCTGGAAATGGAAGAGCAACCGGGTTATCACACCACGGGGCGATCCGCTGCAGCATATGAGCCTAATTATGGGCCAAGACCATTCTGGCCGCTTACCCTTTCAGGTTTGGGATTTTACAAAAATCCACCAACAGACTTTTCTGAACGACCCATTTTCACCCGGCGCGGCACTTTGATCATTGAGGCCAAGGGGCAAGAAGACGCTTCGCAGCATTTTCTGAAGCCCGGTGCAAATTTGCGCGAAGTGAGTGTGGATGAGATGCGCGCGCTGATCCCCGTGTTGCGGCGCGATTATGCCAATCGCGGATTTTATGATGATGGCACGGGCGATCTGGATGTGAATTTGCTGCATCTTGGCTATTTGAAATGGTTTAAGCAACGCGGGGGGAAGCTCGTCTGTAATGCGCCCGCCGTTGAGATTCAAAACGTGGGAGCGCATTGGCAGGTGGTTACGCCGAAAGGCACATTTACAACGGGCGCGGTGATTAATGCCGCTGGCGCTTGGGGCGACAAGATAGCGCTGATGGCGGGCATTGCACCTATTGGCCTACAACCCAAGCGGCGCTCTGTTGGCGTGATCCCGATTACTGGCCATGCCGGTTTTATGGATTGGCCCTTCTTTGAAGATTGCGCCGAGACCTGGTATGCCAAACCACAGAGTGGGAAACTTATTGTCTCATCGGGGGATCAAACGCCGGTTGAGCCACATGATGCTTATGCCGATGATGAAGCGGTTGCCGTGGGTGTAGACCGCTTAATGCAGGCCACCACTTTGGAAGTGAAGCGGCTTGATCATTCATGGGGTGGGCTTCGTTCATTCGTGCCTGACAAATTTCCGGTGTGTGGCTATGAGCCATCAGCGCCGGGATTTTTCTGGCTGATCGGACAAGGCGGCAATGGCATTCAATCCAGCTGGGGCCTGTCACGGCTTGCGGCAGCTTTGGCAACGCGCGAAGCTATACCAGACGATTTGCTGGCGCTGGGCTTAATGATGGAAGATGTTTTGCCCGAACGGTTGCGCAGGTGAACGTACGCCCCGAACATTCGGTTGGCGAAGCTTTAGTCGGTCTTCTTGAAGCTTACGGTGTAGATACCATCTTCGGCATACCCGGCGTGCACAACATTGAAATGTACCGTGCCCTGCCGCGTTCTCGTATCCGGCACATCTTGCCGCGTCATGAGCAAGGGGCGGGCTTTATGGCCGATGGTTATGCGCGCGCCACGGGCAACCCCGGCGTGTGTTTTACAATTTCAGGGCCGGGACTCACCAACATTCTAACACCCATGGGCCAAGCGTGGAGTGACTCGTCGCATATACTGGTGATTTCAACAGCCCTTGATATAGGTTTTGGTGCGCAGGGGCGTGGTCGCCTCCACGAGATGATTTCGCAGTTTGATGCGGCGAAGTCTGTCACTCAATTTGCGCGGCGCGCCTACACTGCACAGGATGTACAGAACGCTTTGGCTGAAAGTTTTGCGCGCTTTGCGTCCGCACGGCCACGGCCAGCTTATCTTGAGATACCGCTGGATGTTTTGGCGCAATCTGCGGGCAGCGGGTGGAAGGCGGTGAATTTGCCATCGCGACCGCTTGCTTCTGAAACGCAGATGTTGGCGGCAGCGGCGAAGTTGAATGGTGCCAAGCGTCCCTTTATTATATTAGGTGGTGGCGCACAGGGTGTGGGGCAATGGGCTTTGAAAATTGCCGATGCTTTGCAAGCGCCGATCATCACGACTGTTGCGGGCAAGGGTATTGTGCCGTCAGATCATCCTTTGGTGTGGGGGCCGCGCCTGATGCTTGAGGCCACACGCAAAATTTTGATGGAGTCTGATTGCATTCTGGCTATTGGTACGGAGCTTTCTGAAACTGACCATTGGGAATTAAATTTTGCAATCACGCAAAATCTCATCCGCATGGATCTAGATCCGGCTTCACTGGCAAGGCCACACGGCGCAGAGATTGCGATTTTAGGTGATGCCGTAGAAGCGACGGCGCGCATTGCAGCACTGGTTAAGATGCGCAAAGGTGACGCACCGTGCACGCCGCCCACCGCCGACACGCCGCTGCGAAAACAGCTCATTAAAATGCTCTCTGTTATCCGCGAGGCCCTGCCGCAGGATTGTGTGGTGGCTTCGGACATGACGCAGATTGCTTATGCGGGCAACGAAGTATTTCCAATGTTTCACCCGCGCACTTGGCTTCATCCGTCCGGCTTTGGAACGCTGGGGTTTGGTTTACCTGTGGCCATTGGTGCAAAATTCGGCGTAGGTGAAAAGCCTGTTGCAGCACTGGTTGGAGATTACGGGCTGCAATATACTTTGAATGAACTTGGCACAGCGGTGGAGCACAAGTTGCCTATTCCGATATTGCTGTGGAACAATGACGCACTGGGGCAAATTCGCGACAATATGGTGGATGCGGGCATTCAGCCCAATGCGGTGACTTTGCTGAACCCGGATTTTCAGCTGCTGGCCAAGGCTTACGGAGCGCGGGCGGCCCGACCGGAAAATCTTGGTTCGCTGTCCAGAGCTATTGCTGCCGCATTGAAAGCTGATGGGCCGACCTTGATTGAGATGACGCCTGCGATGGTTGGTGGTTGAAAGACTGGGCGATTATTTTCGACGTGGACGGCGTGTTGTTGAAGCTGACGCGTGCTGAGGAAGAATTGTTCTTCCAACCCTTCGCCGGGCGCATTGATGCAACCATACTTTCACGCGATTGGAACAGCTATACGATTCGCAATGATGAAGACATCGTGCGCGAGATTGTGGAACGCCACCGTCTCCCCACATCGGATGCGGCAATCATAATTGCAGAATATCTGGCGCTGCTGGAGCAGGAATTGAGCGGGTCGCTGAAGACCGAAACAATAGCTGGTGCGGCAAAGCTGATTGACGAATTTGTCAAGGTTGCAAAGCTTGGTATTGCCACAGCAAATTTTCGCGAAGCAGCGCGGTTGCGGCTGCACCAGGCAGATATGTGGGAGCCTGTGTCGCGCCTCGCATTTGGAGCCGATGGCGGCGGGCACAAGTCTGTCATTTTAGCGCGTGTAATTGCTGCATCTGGCCTCCCCACATCTCGCATCATTTTCATTGGTGATAATGTGAATGACGTGCGTGCAGGATTAGATAATGAAGTTCATTTCATTGGCTTTTCCAGCGATGCGGCAAGGCACAAAATGCTCGCTGCAGCTGGGGCGAAACAAGTGGTCTCACATCATGACGAAACCTGCGCGGTGATCCGACAGATTCTGAATGCTTGACCGCACGCCAAGCAACGTGGCAATTCTGTGCAAAAGCCGTTGCGCAAGGGTGTGAATGTCCAACCAGAGCCAGTTTGTATTGCTCACCACACGGCGCTTCTTGCCGCTTTTTGTGGTGCAGGCGATTGGGGCCTTTAACGACAACCTGTTTCGCACCGCGCTGACCATGCTTTACGTTTATGTGTTGTCCAAGGAATTGATTGGCAACCCGGATTCCATTGTGGCGTTGATGGGTGGCCTTTTCATTTTGCCGTTCTTTTTGTTTTCGGCTTTTGCGGGTCAGCTAGCCGACAAGTTTGATAAAGCTTTGGTGGTGCGCCGCGTGAAGCTTGTCGAAATTGGGCTGGTGGCGCTGGCCTCTTATTCCTTGTTCAGCACCAATGTGACTTTGCAACTTACCTGCGTTTTCCTGCAAGGTTTGCAGTCCACCATGTTTGGTCCCGTGAAATACGGTGTGCTTCCGCAATATCTTTCCAAAGGTGAATTGCTCGCTGGCAATGGGCTGATTGAGATGGGTACTTTTCTGGCCGTACTTGGGGGCGGCATTGCGGGAACGGTGATTGCCACGGCGAGTTTTGGCCCGCAGGTGGTCTCGGTTCTGATGATCGGGCTTTCCGTCGTTGGTTATGTGGTTTCATGGTCGATGCCGCCTGCACCTTCGCCGCAGCCCGATATGAAACTGAATTATAATCTGGTTTCTGAAACCTGGGACGTGTTGAAACAAGCGGCGCAGAAGTCTGATGTGTTTCTGGCAATTCTTGGCATTTCATGGTTCTGGTTATTGGGTTCGGTGTTCGTTACCCAAATCATTCCCTTCACGCGCCATGATCTCAGCGCCAATGAAAACTGCGCAACTCTCATCCTTGTGGTGTTTAGCGTGGCAACCGCGGCTGGCTCAGTGTTCTGCAACAAATTACTGGATGGAAAAATCTCGCTCAAATATGTGCCCTTTGCTGCGGCCTTGATGAGCGTGTTTATTTTCATACTTTGTATTGGTGCTGGTTCATTTGGCATGATTGGCAACGATGCGGCACTTTCATCACCCCTAACGATGATCACCAGCGCCTCAGGTTTGTTGGTTCTGATCAGCCTTTTCCTGTTGGCATTCTGCTCTGGGCTTTTTGTAGTGCCGCTGTTTGCGCTGATGCTGGCGCGCACGCCCTATTATCGCCGCGCCCGCGTCGTGGGGGCCACGAACATCATGAATGCTATTTTCATGGTGTTTGGCGCGGTGGTGAGTGCCTGGCTTTTGACACGCGGCTGGTCGTCACGTGGGCTTTATCTTCTGCTGGGTGTGACCAACATCAGCGTAGTAATTTATCTGTTTCTAAAACTGCCGCAGACTTTGTTTGCTGCCTTTGCACGCGGCATCTTGCGCTTTCTTTACCGGGTGGAAGTGAAAGGCATGGAGCATTATGAGGCGGCTGGACACAAAGTGCTGATCGTGCCCAATCACACATCTTTCCTGGATGGGCCCCTGCTGTCGTGTTTTCTGCCAGAGCGTGCGGCCTTTGCCATTAGTACACAGATGAGCAAGGCTTGGTGGGTAAAGCCCGCGTTTTATCTTTATGACATGGTGGCGATTGATCCGCTTAATCCGCTTTCACTGCGCTTGTTGGTCAACAGACTGAAGCGCCACCAAAAAGTGGTGATCTTTCCGGAGGGTCGCTTGACGGTAACGGGCGGGCTCATGAAAATCTATGAGGGGCCAGCGGCAATCGCGAATTTGGCTGGAGGTAAAGTCTTGCCCTTGCGCATTGATGGGGCGATTTATTCGCCCTTCAGCCGCATGCGGGGAAAACTGCGCTTGCGTTGGTTTCCTAAAATTACGTTGACGTTTTTACCGGCTGTAACGTTTGAAAGACCGCAGGGCCTTGTGGGTTCGGCCCTTCGTGAACATCAAGCCGAGCAGCTTTATGACGTGATGGCTGACATGATTTTCAAAACGTCGAATATCGACCGTACACTGTGGTCAACACTTCTTGATGCCGTTAAGACCCACGGCAAAAGCAAAGTCATCATTGAAGATATTCAGCGCCAACCGATGGCCTATGGCCGTTTGGTAATGGGCTGCATGGTGTTGGGGCGCAAGCTTGCGGCACTGACGGGCAAAGAAAAATTTGTCGGTGTTTTGTTGCCCAATGCCAATGCCAGCGCCCTCACCTTTTTTGGCTTAATGGCCCATGGCAAAGTGCCCGCCATGTTGAATTTTTCAACGGGTGCGGTGAACATGGCTGCCGCCTGCACCGCCGCACAGGTGCGCACGATTATCACCTCGCGGCGTTTTATTGAAACAGCGGAAATGCAAAAGGACGTGGAACTTTTTCAAGCAAGTAGTAAAATAATTTATCTTGAAGATGTGCGTGCGACGATTGGAACAAGCGACAAATTGTTCGGCTTGGCCAGCACGTATTTTCCTCGTTTTTTGTCCAAGCGGGCTGGTGCAGGAAATGATCCCAATGCGCCCGCTGTCGTTCTGTTTACTTCAGGATCGGAGGGCGTGCCCAAGGGCGTGGTTCTGTCGCACCGGAATTTGAATGCGAATTGGCAACAAGCTGCCGCGCGCATCGCCTTTGCGCCTAATGATGTGGTATTCAATTCTCTTCCCGTGTTCCACGCCTTTGGTTTACTTGGCGGGTTGTTGTTGCCTTTGTTCTCCGGTATTCGCAGTTTTCAATATCCATCGCCGCTGCATTATAAAATTATTCCCGAACTCTGTTACGACATCGACGCTACGGTGTTATTTGGCACTGACACTTTCCTTAACGGCTATGCCAAGTCGGCGCATCCTTATGATTTTTACAATATGCGTTTGGTGGTGGCAGGAGCTGAACGCTTGAAGCCGGATACGCGCCAGCTGTGGATGGATAAGTTCGGTTTGCGGATTTATGAGGGTTACGGTGTGACTGAATGTTCGCCTGCCCTTTCCATCAACACACCGCTGCATTACCGCGTGGGCAGCGTGGGCCAAATGTTTGATGGTATTAGGTGGCGCGTTGAACCCGTGCCTGGCATTGACAAAGGTGGACGGCTATTTGTGAAGGGGCCAAATGTAATGCTGGGCTATTTGCGTGCCGATACGCCGGGTGTGATCGAAGCACCGGCTGATGGGTGGTATGACACAGGCGATATTGTTGATGTGGACAGCTTAAAATTCATTACCATTCTGGGCCGCGCTAAACGCTTTTCGAAAATTGCGGGCGAGATGGTTTCTCTCACCGCGATCGAAGCCAAGTTACAAACAGTTTTCCCCGATGTGCCGCAAGCCGTTGTGGCGGTGCCCGATAAGAAAAAGGGCGAACAGCTGGTTTTGTTCACAACACTGGCCAAGGTTGACCGCAAAATGATCGGCGATGCGCTGCGCCGCGAGGGTGCCAATGAACTGATGGTGCCGAAAACCATTGTGCGATGTGAAAGCTTGCCGCTTCTGGGCAGTGGCAAGACGGATTACGTCACCCTTGGACGCATGGCACTTGATAAGGTTGAAACCTGATTTAAAGAGCCATCATGCGTTTTGCAAAAATAACCGATCGCGTCGCGGGCTTAGGCTCGGACAAATGGGCTGTGCATGTTGAAGGCAAGCACATGCTTGGGGCTGGACATAAGATGATTTTCCTTTCCATCGGAGAGCCAGACTTGCCGCCGGCAGCTGCCATTCTGGATGTTGCCGCCACACAAATGAAAGCGGGCCGCACGCGTTATTCGGGTGGCAATGGCGAAAAAAATTTGTTGGACGCACTTTCGT
>JAYVCU010000151.1:0-4556 GCA_043749835.1 Hyphomicrobiales bacterium | reverse complement strand
ACCCTCACTGTTACGTCCCACATGACCGGGACGGCCCGGCAGAAGATTTTCGATCGCTTCAACTGATTTGCGAATCCCCTAATTGACGACACGCCCTAGTGACGCTTAGAATAATTTTTGAATATAACTAAAGTTCCAACTGACTCATAAATTTGTTTAAACGCGATATCACCAATTTTAAATCGGCTATAAAAATAAAGTGCTAAACAGAATTCATGAACGCCGCTTCGCCGGGTGTTGTTTTACTTCTTCTTCAAATTCCACAAAGGCGATGCAATGTTTAACGCGGCTAATCTGCTAGCCATATTTCGAACGTCATCCATTGCAAATTTGCTCTAAGACATCAGCGTGCTTTTTCAAAAGGATCAACACAATGACCGAACCTGCACTGTCCACCTTGCCGCGCGCAGCCAAAGGTCCCATTGCTCCACCGCCAAAGCTGAATGGCTTGACAAAGATTGTTGCTGATGCGGTTGCGGCCTGGCCTGACGTGGTTTCAACCGCGCATTGGCACCTTAAGGATAAAACCAAGGTCGACGGCGTTGATTTCTACGTGGGGGACCAAGAGCTTGGCCACATCCATCTCGATGGATCTATCCATCTCGCCAGCAACCTGGCATTGGGTGCCGAACTGGTTCGTGAAGGGCTGGGGCGACCATTTCCTTACATTCGTGGCTGGACGCTTGCCAATGTCTCTGACGTGCGCGCTGAAGGCTCGATTGCCTTATTTAAACGAAACTATGACAGGCTTAGGCCAAATAATCGCCACTCCGACGTTTAACGGCTCGACGCGCGAACCAAACTTATGCAAAATTGTTAAATTAGCATAGTCGAGTGCCTACCACCGGGTCAGCAGCAGGGACAGGTGCCTTTAGTTCAGCTTCAGGTCAAGTTCAGTCATTGCGCCTTAAAACGACCTGATACGTTGCGCCAGAGAAATCACGTTTGATATGGCCGTGCGCTTCTTTACAGGAGCAGGGATCAGTGGTTCAGAACTTTTATCTAAAATTTCATCCAGCGCGCGCAACTCTTGATCCATTTGATCAGACAAACGCGACGCTTTTTCTACTGTGTTGGAAAGCTGCGCTTGGCGGGAAGAAAGTTGCAGCATCATATCGGGCTGTAACTCAGGGTTTGCCATTGGCGAATTCATGTCAAACTGATTTTGGGCCATGTCGGCGGAAATAGAGGTGAGTTCGGCCACGCGCTGGCGCAGGCGATTTTCCATGTGGGTGGCTGGATCCTTCGAGACATGACTGGTTGCCGTTTCAGGGGCTAAGGCCTCGCGTAATTCATCATTCAAATTGCCCACCAGCGTATTCTTTTCACGAAGGCTAGTACCCAGTTCGCGAAAATTATCTTGCAGCGCTTTCATTTCACCATCGCGGCGCAGGGCATCGGCGTTCAAGTTTTCAACTGTTTGGTGCGTGGCTTCAAGATCGGCGCGCAGCACATCAATTTGCGTATTCAGTGCAGTAATTTCGCGCTCTTTATAGTTTATAAGTTGGTCACGCGTTTCAACATCAACCTGCAATCTTTGCACGCGGTTGCGGTTGCGCGAAATCTCAGCCTGTTGTTCAGCCATGCGGGTTTTAATGTCATCAACGCGCAGTTCCAACTTGCGGGCCATTATGGCGTGCTCGGCGCGCAATCGGTCGCGATCGGCCTGCATGTCTAAAAGTTGCACCGGAACTCGCTTGGCGTTGCGCCGCGCGCCAGCACTGACCGCCATGCCCCAGAAAACCCTGCCAAACAGCAGAAAGAATACAAAGGTTAGCGCCGAACCCAAGGCTAACACTAATAGCGTCTCAGTTTGAGACATACAACCACCCACGCTTGTTCAAAACCGTCTGGCTCTAGTTAAAGCAAGATCGGCTCTAGGCTTATAGGTTAACGGGTGGTTGATGCCAAGATGAGTTCAGGGCTAAAATCAGAAGGGATTCCAGGTGGCACGCGGTGAATATTTCAGATAGCCGATATTGATGCCCAGTCTGGCCCCAACGCCTGTGCGGATGGGTGCGAGGGTGATCTGATCTTTGCGTTGGAAGTTCACGCCTATGCCGCCCACAAGATAAGCTGAACCGTCAACGCCGCCAAAGCGGCCGTACAGGTCTTCGGGGGATTGCGAATTGTAAACCAGTGTCATGGTGCGCGAACCATTGCCGCCGAAATCCCAGCCAATGGAAGGGCCTTGCCAATAAATGTGCTTCCTGGCGCCGTTTTTATAATAAATCGTGCCTTCGCCGTAGCGCAATCCGCCAATCAAAGCGCCAGAACCTTCCTCGCCTACGATATAACCTGAAGGCTGGCCTTGCTCACGAAACACATATTCGATCGCCGCGGCCATGCCACGCGTGGTTTTGCCAAAAAACTGCTGGCCTTGGCTTATAATTTCGTCCGGTGTGTAGGTGCTGTTGGATTGTGCGGCAGACACGCTGCCAGTTGTCAATCGCCTAGCATGCACGGTTGTTGCGCCCAGAAGGCTTGCGCCTAAGGCTGTCACTAAAGCCAGTTTTATAAATGCCTTACTCATGGGAACCCCTCGCTCAATAGCCCTTGCGTCTAGAAGCCAAAGGCGGCGAGAGCAGGGCAAAATCCGTCCAGCTACAGATTAGCCTGTAGTGGATTTCAACTTGGTTAATGAAGCGGAAATTAACTGCCCGCCGCAATAAATGGCCCATTGGCAAAATCAGGTTTGCCGTAAGTGAAGGGGCTGCCATCAGGCTTGGTCACTTTGCCTCCCGCCGCCGCCAAGACGGCATGGCCTGCAGCAGTATCCCATTCCATGGTGCGACCAAAGCGCGGATAAAGATCAGCTTTGCCTGCGGCCACCCGGCAAAACTTCAGTGATGAGCCTGCGGTGGTAATGCCGGCGGGCTTTTGTGCTGCAATGAAAGCCTCGGTTTCGCCGTCGCGGTGTGAACGACTGGCAAGGATAATGGGGCCGGCAGCTGGGCAACGCCGTGCATGGATCGCAGCGAATTGCAGACCAGGTGTGTGCGCGATAAATGCACCTTTGCCCGTTTCACCCACATAGATTTCTCCCGATGCAGGGGCATAAATCACGCCGCAGATGGGCTGACCATTGGTAATCAAACCGATGTTTACGGTGAATTCGCCATTGCGCGAAATAAACTCTTTAGTGCCGTCTAATGGATCTACTAAAAAGAAAGTATCGCCCACAGCAATCTTGTGCCCCGCCGCCTGCTGTTCTTCGGCAATGATGGGAATGTGGGGAAAATGCTGCTTTATCCCGGCGATGATGATTGCCTCAGCGGCCGTGTCGGCCAGGGTTACGGGCGAGGCATCAAATTTTAACAGGCTTTCAAAATTGCTGCCATTGATCTCCATAATTTTCGTGCCTGCCGAAACGGCAATGGTAATCAGGGGCAGCAAATAAGCAGATGCAACTGGAAGGTTCATGGTTCGCCCTATCGGGCTGCAGAGCGGTTATTGTCAATGGGTTCTTAAAAAGTCAACTTTGATATAGAACGACAGCGAATCATTGCACACACCAGAGGCTTTCATGACCACTTTATCCCGGCTTTCCGATCTTGATCTTGCGTCTCTGCTGTGTTCGCGCGTGTGTCATGATGTAATCTCACCAGTGGGTGCCATAGCTAATGGACTGGAGTTGATGGATGATCCAGAGACCGACGCCGAAATGAAACAGACAGCCTTTGAAATGGTTAAGTCGTCAGCTCTTACCGCCACTGCGAAATTGAAATTTTGTCGCATCGCATTTGGGGCGTCGGGATCTGCGGGCGCGTTGATTGATATGACTGAAGCAGGAGAGGTGGCTAAAGGTTTCGTGGGTCATGATAAAGTGATTTTGGAATGGAATGTGCCGCGCGAAAATCGCCCTAAGCAGGAAGTAAAACTTTTGCTCAACATGTTGTTAATGGCGCTGGCTGGGATCCCTCGCGGCGGCGTGGTGCGGGTGGCCGTTGATGGCCGCCATTTCTCCATCACTGCTAAAGGTGAGCGTGCCAAGATTAACGAAGCCTTGGCTTCCGCACTTGATGGATCTGTGGAACTGACCAGCTTGGACGCACGTTTGGTGCAACCCTATTATGCGCGCATTCTGGCCGAATCTTCAGCGTTGAAGCTGTCGATGCATATGCTGGCCGAGGATACAGTGGAAATAAAAGCTCTGCCAATTGAGGCTCAAGCTGCGGCCTGAACAATTTTAACAACCCGCTTCAACCCCATTTAACCAGAAGTTTAAGTACAAGACTTCTTAATCATAATTGGTAAGGAATCTTAGGGAATGGCGATGGCAAGGGTCCGGTCGTAATTTGATCTGGAGTCTGTTTTATGCCTGCTGCACGTGATACCCTGAAAGAAGCCGCGACAAAAGTCGCCGAAGTTCAAAAGGTCGCCGCCGACAACAGCGCTGTATTGGCAAAAGCCAAAGCAGATGCTTTGGTAGTGTTGTTAAAAGCACAAGCGGATGCTGTCGCCAAAGCCAAAATCGATAGCGACAAGTCTGACAAGGACAAGTCTGACAAGGACAAGGCTGACAAGGACAAGGCTGACAAGGACAAGGCTGACAA
>JAYVCU010000150.1:0-2429 GCA_043749835.1 Hyphomicrobiales bacterium | reverse complement strand
AATCTGTCGCGAATCTACAGAAGCCATCTATATCCACCGGACTTACAATTGGCAAAGAAACAACAATAAAATCGCCATCGCTATATTTTCGAAAGCTTAAATCATCATTATGC
The DNA here is from genome assembly GCA_043749835.1 of Hyphomicrobiales bacterium. Classification (GTDB taxonomy): domain Bacteria; phylum Pseudomonadota; class Alphaproteobacteria; order Rhizobiales; family Aestuariivirgaceae; genus Aestuariivirga. The sequence continues at coordinate 2,316 of JAYVCU010000150.1, read as the reverse complement.
ACGGTTAACATCCGAGTTTTGCCATCTTTTGCATCTTCTGTCCACATTTGGGCTGCCAGTTCGGCGATGACGGAATATGCCGATAAAAGGTTCTTGTCGTGATTTATCGCTGGAAACAAGTTGGTGTTCGTCGTTTCAGCAGAATGCAAATTCAAGAAGACAAGGAATAAAAACAAAGCAATGGGCGCGACCTTTTTCATGGCATTCATGGCATTAATTGCAACATTTGGAGCAAATATGATGAGGAAACCAGGCAAACTTATCTGGCATTGGCGAAGCCCCGACTAATGAAACTCTCTGGCATTGTTTCCATCTCACACATTTCTGACGCGTGCCATCCGGGCATAAATCACCATGGCGAAGCAACTTTTTTTCTGTAAATTCATTTTTCATTTGAGATGGTTGGGCGGGTTTAGTTCTTCATGGTGAGGTAAATTTTTCCAGTTTCCCATTCATCGCTGACTTCACTCAAGAGCGCGGTGACGAGGCGTTCGAGGGATTTTTCGTTGGGGAAAAGCGTGGCGACGCGGGTGCGCCGTTTGATTTCTTTGTTCAGTCTTTCGAGGCTGTTGGTGGTGCGCAGTTTTTTGCGCTGCGCCTCTGGCAGGGCAAAGACGGTCAGGCTTTCCGGCACGTTGGTTTCGAGCCAGCCGGCGAGGTTGGGGGCCGATTCCTGATATTTTTCCACGACCGTTTTGAGGCGGCGCTGGGCTTCGGGCAGATCGGCCGCATTGAAAACGGTGCGCAGATCGGTGGCGACTTCCTCCCGCAGATGGATTTTGGGCACGAAGGCCATGGCGTTTTGCTGCAAGTGAAACTGGCAGCGCTGCCAGGGGACACCGGCAAAACGCGCGGTTAAAGCCGCGCGCAGCCCGGCATGGTCATCGCTGACGATGAAGCGCAGGCCGTGGAGTCCGCGGGCCTGAAGGCTGGCCAGAAACTCGCGCCAATGGACTTCGGCTTCGCTGAGCCGGGCGCTGACGCCCAGGACGGAACGTTGGCCGGCGTCGTCGATGCCCAGAGCGATGAGCACGGCGCAGGAGCGGACCACGCCGTCAATGCGCACTTTTTCGTAACGGGCATCGACGATGAGATAGGCAAAGGATCCCAGCGGGCGGTTACGCCATTTTTCCAGTTCCTGATCCAGTTCGGCGGTGGCGCGGCTGACTTGGGAGGAAGTGACCTCCAAGCCGCAAAGTTCCTCCAGAACGGCGGTGACTTTGCGCGTGGAGACGCCCTGGATATACATCTCGGCGATGGCCAGTTTAAGGGCGCGTTCGCTGCGGAGACCTTTTTCGAGCGCCGAGGGATAGAACGTGACGTCCCCGCGCACTTGGGGCACGGAGAAGCAAATGTCGCCCATCCGGGTGGCGACGGTTTTGGGTTTGAAACCGTTGGCATAGCCTTGGCGTAATGCGGTGCGTTCGTGGGGTTGGGCCTGGAGAACCTGGGAGCGTTCCAGTTTCATCGCGTGGTCTAGGAGGAGGCGAAAGGCTTCGGGCAGGCCCTCCAGGCCATGGTCGGCCAGTTGTTGCGCGGCGGAATTCAATTCGGTATTTTCGTTGAGGTGGGTCATTTGAGCTTGTTTCTGTTGTTGGTTTGATCGCCTTAACAGAAGAACTTGTTTGACCCGCCATTACCATCTCGGACGCATCCTCAATTCCATCCGTTCCGCTCGGCTCGCTACGCTCGCCTTCGCTCCACGGATGGAATTGAGGATGGAATTTACAGAAGCAACGTTACACGCCCTCAACGACGTCAACATTATCATGTGCTGGATTGATTTTAAGTTCATAAAATCCTTCTATATCAGAACGAAAATTATTAGATTCAAGGCACGATATGGGAACCATCGAAATTTTACGTTCATTGGGATTACGAATAATCAAAGCACCAGTTCGCAGCCTGACCTTTTTTGCGATTATTTTCACTTCTTTTTTTTACATATTGGCTGGCAAGCCGTTTATTAGTGTTCCTGGAAACCTTGTTGCATTTGACCTTCCAGCTTTTCAAAGCTGCATAATCACATTCAAAAACCCTTTAAAAGTTTTGACCTATGGCATTTCAGCCCAATTCGATGAATCAGACAACGGCCATGAAACGGCCATTAATTCGACGAAAGTGGGACGTGACTTGAATATTTTAACAATCGAGAATCATGGTTCGCAACAAGGTTTGGGAACAAATTTTAATCAGGGTTATCGTATAACAATTGTCTGCGGAGCATCTTTGAGCAGTGATATCGAAACGATTGTAACAAACAATACAGCAATGGATTTGAGATCGTTTTTTAAGAACAATCTTAAAAGCAAAGCA
>JAYVCU010000149.1:0-3591 GCA_043749835.1 Hyphomicrobiales bacterium | reverse complement strand
CGCAGGAATGATGACGGGAAATTTGCATGGTTTGGTGCGTCCGGCACATTTTGCGGCTCAATGGCAATGGCCTGGTGTTGCTGCAGCGGGCCGCCTTTTCCCGGCAGCTTTTCATTCCAATGGATGGCCGTGTAAAACTGGATGGCGCATTCTGTTGTCCACACTTCCATGCGGCGGCCGGATTTTGGGTCACGCATGGTAAGGCATTGTTTTAACTCACCACGCTTACCGTCCAACACGAAACAATCGTCGTAGGCCTGCTTCACTGGGCGCAGCTTGCGAAAATCAAATTCAGTTTTGGAAACATCAGCCATCTCACCCGATGGCAGAAGATTTTTGTCGGTAATAAGATAGCGCGAGGCGTTCATTTGAACGTCTTGCGTGAAGGCTGCACCTTTACCAGCGCTTGGGCCCTGCAGATTCCAATAGGCGTGATTGGTGAGGTTTATAACGGTGGGCTTTGATGTTGTGGCGGTCAGCTCGGCCCACATTACATTTCCGGTCACACCATATATTGCCTTGGCCTGAAGCTCTCCGGGAAAGCCCTGGTCACCATCAGGGCTGGTCAGCGTGAATTCAATCGCGCTGCCCTTCTTTTCAAATTTCCAGTTTTGGCTACCGAAACCGATTGGCCCGCCGTGAAGCTGGAAACCGTCGCGGTTTGGAACCAGTTTGTGAATTTCACCATCGAGGGTGAATTGTGCACCCGAAATACGCCCAGCATGGCGGCCACAGGTGATGCCGGCCGAATGATCCCAGACGTCATGTTCTTCTTTCAGGGAGGTGCCAAAGACCACGTCAAGCCCATCAACCTCCAGGCCCAGAAGCCTTGCGCCGTAATCGGAAAAGGTCGCTTTGAGTGCAGCTGATTTAATAATGTGCATCAGTGATTATCCCTTGGAATGCCCATGGTTTTGGCCACGCGCTGAAATTTGGTTGAGCCTTTGATGATCATGCCCTGAGCAAGTTGTTCTGTGGTATTACGATACATTTCCTGCCACGGCGTTTGTGCGGGCGGAATTTTATAGCCTCCGCTCTTTTCAAGTTCGACTTTGCGTTTGGTAATTTCCTCAGTGCTGATCAGCACGTTGCAATCGCCGGTGTTCAGATCAATGCGCACCATGTCGCCATTTTTTAAAATCGCTAAACCCCCGCCCGCTGCTGCTTCCGGGGAGGCATTGAGAATCGATGGTGAGCCCGACGTGCCAGACTGCCTTCCATCACCAACGCAGGGGAGTGCGCGGATACCTTTTTCCAACAAGTAATTTGGTGCGCGCATGTTGACCACTTCTGCCGCACCAGGGTAACCCAAAGGCCCAACGCCACGGATGAAAAGAATCGTGTTTTCATCAACCGCCAACTTCGGATTATCGATATTGGCGTGATAATCCTCTGGCCCGTCAAACACGATGGCCTTGGCTTCGAAGGCATTAAGATCTTTGGGATTTGAGAGATAACGCGTGCGGAATTCCTCTGAGATCACAGACGTTTTCATGATCGCTGAATCAAACAAATTGCCATGCAGCATTTTGAAACCGGCGTTTTTCTTGATCGGGTCGTTAAATTCGCGGATCACTTTGCGGTTCCACGAGAATTTGCCCGCGCAATTTTCACCGATGCTCTTGCCATTGGCGGTGAGGGCGTTTTCGTGAATTTTTCCGGCACTCATTAACTCAGCTACAACAGCAGGAACCCCGCCAGCGCGGTGATAGTCTTCACCCAGATATTCCCCTGCTGGCTGCATATTCACCAACAGCGGCAGATTAAGGCCGTGCTCCTCCCAATCCTTCACTTCAAGTTTAATGTCGAGGAGGGCCGCAATACCATTCAGATGGTTTGGCGCATTGGTGGAGCCACCGATGGCAGTGTTAACAGCGATGGCATTTTCAAAAGATTCACGCGTCATGATTTTTGATGGCGTCAAATCTTCTGCCACCATTTCCACGATGCGTTTTCCGGTTTCAAAAGCCATCTGGCCACGTTCACGGTGAGGTGCGGGAATGGCAGCGTTGCCGGGCAATGTCATGCCTAAGGCTTCAGCCAGAGAGTTCATTGTTGTGGCCGTTCCCATGGTATTGCAAAAGCCTGCTGAGGGTGCTGAGGAAGCGACCAGATCAACAAAACCCTTGTAATCAATTTCACCGGTGGCCAGTTTTTCGCGGGCCAGCCAAACGATGGTGCCCGAACCAGTGCGCTGGCCTTTGTAATCGCCGTTCAGCATCGGGCCAGATGAAAGGGCGATGGCTGGAATATCAACAGTTGCTGCGGCCATCAGACACGCTGGCGTGGTTTTGTCACAACCAACAGTCAGCACCACGCCGTCCAGCGGATAGCCGTAAAGCACTTCAACCAGAGAGAGATAAGCCAGATTGCGATCGAGGGACGCCGTGGGGCGCTTGCCAGTTTCCTGGATGGGATGGATTGGAAATTCCAGTGGCACGCCGCCTGCCGCAATGATGCCGTCACGTACACGCTTTACTAATTCGATATGTATACGGTTGCAGGGGCTCAGGTCGCTGCCGGTTTGGGCAATACCGATAATCGGCTTACCACCTTGCAGTTCGCCCAACGTGAAACCGTAATTGAGATAGCGCTCCAGATAGAGCGCCGTCATGTCGGCATTATCTGGATTGTCGAACCAATATTGCGAACGCAGCTTTAGTTTTGTTTTGGGTGCATTGCTCATGTCAGTTCAGCCCTCTTAAGATTTGTATGACAATAGAGAAGGAAGAGCTTTGCGTCCAGCTCTTGCGAAATTTGACCAAATGGACAAATTGAGTTAGCCTTTCCCTATCGCTTCCGGAGACGACCCATGGCACAGGTTCCTGATATCAAAGCAGAACGGCTGAGTAAGTCACAACTTGCGGTGAATTTTGCCGATCTGCATCCGCCACTGTCGTCTCATGAGGCGTTGGTGGAAAGTGATCGCTGCTATTTCTGTTTTGATGCACCGTGTATGAAGGCCTGCCCCACATCGATTGATATTCCACTTTTCATCCGCGAGATTCAGGCGGGTCATCCCAAGTCGGCGGCGAAAACAATTTTTAATCAAAATATTCTGGGTGGCATGTGCGCGCGCGTTTGCCCCACGGAGACACTTTGCGAAGAAGCTTGTGTGCGTGAACATGCGGAGGGCAAGCCCGTGAAGATTGGTTTGTTGCAACGCTATGCCACGGATGCGGCGATGGACGATAAGCATCCCTATGCGCGTGGCACATCGTCGGGCAAGACTGTGGCGGTGGTTGGCGCTGGCCCGGCGGGGCTTGCTTGTGCCCACCGCCTTGCCATGTATGGCCATGAGGTAACGATGTTTGAAGCGCACCAAAAATCCGGTGGGCTGAACGAGTTTGGTATCGCAGCCTACAAAACTGTTGATGACTTTGCCCAAAAGGAAGTGGATTTCGTTCTGGCAATTGGGGGCATCAAAATCGAACATGGCAAAGTTTTTGGCAATGACATGAAATTGGCCGAATTGGAGAATGATTATGACGCGGTGTTTTTAGGTATCGGTTACGCAGGCGTGAATGCACTGGGGCTAAAGCATGAAAATGCAAATGGGGTGAAAGACGCCGTGCATACAATTGCCAAGTT
>JAYVCU010000148.1:0-3200 GCA_043749835.1 Hyphomicrobiales bacterium | reverse complement strand
ACGTGCTGGCAGCTGATGCCCCACCACCAAAGCTCGAAGACGTGGCCGCAGTGGCCAGCGATGTCAAAAACGCAGTAAACATCATGTGGATGCTTCTGTGCGGCTTTCTCGTGTTTTTCATGCAGGCCGGTTTTGCACTGGTAGAGACGGGTTTTACCCGCGCGAAGAACGTGGCACACACCATGACCATGAATATGATGGTGTTTGCGATTGTGGCGTTCGGATACTGGCTGTGTGGTTTTGCGTTTCAATTTGGCCAGATAAACCACGTGTGGCCTGAGGTTAGCACGCTGGGTGCCACGGCTGGAGAATGGGCACATTCACCCACCTCTTTGGGTGATTGGGGAACCATGCTGTCCACTCCGTTGCTCGCGTTCGGGCAGTTCGGCTTGCTGGGTGGAAGTGGCTTTATGTTGACCGGTGTGGGCACCACCACCGGCATTCTTGCCTTCTTCGTATTTCAGATGTGTTTCATGGACACCGCTGCGACCATCCCTACCGGTAGCATGGCCGAACGCATCAAATGGAGTGGATTCGTGCTTGGCGGTCTGTGGGTAAGCATGTTCATATATCCATTGTTGGGTGGATGGATATGGGGCGGAGGCTGGTTGCAAAACCTGGGCAGAATCGCCGGTCTCGGCAATGGTGCGGTGGATTTTGCAGGTTCCGGGGTGGTGCACATGGTCGGTGGTGCAATTGGATTAGCCGGTAGTCTCGCCATTGGCCCCCGAATTGGTCGGTTCAACAAGGATGGCAGCGCAAATGTCATCCTGCCGCACAACCTGCCTCTTGGTATTTTGGGAACCATTATTTTGTTCTTTGGTTGGTTCGGTTTCAACCCAGGATCATCTCTTGGCTTTACGGGCAGCTTTGGCGTGCTGGCCGCAAATGCAGCTGCCAATACGCTCGTTGCTGGCGCATTTGGAGGCATGAGCGCCATGGGCTACATGTGGTTTATTCACAAGTCTCGCAAGCCCGATCCAAGCATGAGTGTGAACGGCATGTTGGCTGGTCTGGTCGCCATTACCGCACCATGTGCGTTTGTTGACAGCATGGCGGCTGCAATTATTGGTCTGGTTGCCGGCGTTTTGGTCTGTGTTTCCAGTTTCTGGCTTGAAGCGGCAAAGATTGACGATCCAGTGGGCGCAGTGCCAGTGCATTTTGTAAATGGTATGTGGGGTGTGCTCTCGGTTGGTCTGTTTGCCAAGGGGCTGCCGGATACTGCAGGTTGGAACGGCATGGCCGGCAACGTTACCGGTTTGTTTTACGGTGGTGGCGTTGGACAGCTTTTAGCACAGGTGTCCGAGGCTTCGGCAATTGCGGTTTTTGGCATTGGCCTGTCGTATGTGTTCTGGAAGGTTCTTGCATCATTCAAACTGCTGCGTGTGGCCGCGGACGTCGAGATCAAGGGCCTGGATATTCCAGAAATGGGTATTCATGGTTACTGGACCGATGAGCAGTTTGTGCCGGGTTCACCAAGCCCAAGTGTGACAATGGCACCGCCAATCAATTTTGGAGCCAAGCCCGCAAAATAAAAGGTTGTTGAAATTGGCATTTTCGAACCCCTCACGCCAAGCGTGGGGGGTTCGATTTTTTATGGATCAAGCCAAAATAGTTTCTATCGCAGCAAGTTCGGATTGGGCAAACCCAAGATTCGAAATCGCGCCTACGGCATCGTCAATTTGAGCCACGCTGCTGGCACCGATCAATGCCGATGTCATGGTTGGATGTCGCAAGACCCAGGCAAGAGCCATTTGGGCCAGTGTTTGGCCCCGCGTCGTGGCTAGTGTGCCAAGCGCCTGCACTTTCTGTAGCTTATCTTGTGTAATTTGCGCGGGTTTTAAGAAACCGTGTGGCTTGGACGCGCGCGACCCATCTGGCACCCCCGATAGATATTTGTCACTCAGCAGACCCTGTGCTAGCGGTGAAAAGCAAATGCAGCCGATACCCTCGTCCGACAAGGTCGCTACCAGCCCATCTTCAACCCAGCGATTGAGCATGCTATATGAAGGTTGATGTATCACACATGGCGTGCCTAAATCACGCAATATACGTGCCGCCCGCTGTGTCTCTTCGGGTTTGTAATTGGAAAGCCCGACATAAAGCGCGCGCCCACTACGAACGATAAAATCCAATGCACCCATTGTCTCTTCCAACGGCGTCTCTGGATCCGGACGATGATGATAGAAAATATCCACGTAATCCAACCCCATCCGTTTCAGGCTTTGATCCAGGCTTGCCACCAGATATTTACGGGAGCCCCACTCGCCATAGGGGCCCTGCCACATACCGTAACCGGCCTTGCTTGAAATAATAAGTTCATCTCGGTAAGGTCGTAGGTCGCTGGCAAGTATTCGACCCAAAGTTTCTTCTGCCGAGCCTGCCGGTGGCCCATAATTGTTGGCAAGATCGAAATGTGTGATGCCCAGGTCGAACGCATGAAGCAGCATTGCGCGCGAGTTTTCATGCACGTCTACGCCGGCAAAGTTGTGCCACAGCCCAAGAGAAATGGCGGGCAATTTAAGACCGCTGCGACCGGATCGGTTGTAACGCATGGTGCCATAGCGGGTTGGGGAAGGTAGATAAGACATTTACCGACTATACACGGATGCTTGTAAAATCCACCGCTAACTGCAATGAGGCAAAAAGTTTTTTTTGGATGGGTGGTGGTCGCGGTGGCTTTCGGCGCTGTGCTTCTTAGTGCGGGCGTGCGTAGTGCGCCGGGTGTGTTTCTTGTGCCCATGCTTGCGGATTCTCAGAGTTCATTTACAAGACCGGTCATCAGTGCGGCTATTGCATTAGGTCTGGTGTTTTTCGGAATTGCGGCGCCGGTCAGCGGGTGGCTGATGGACAAATTTGGGCCGCGTAGGATGATGTTGGTAAGCATGCTACTGATCGCAACAGCGATGGCGCTTAGCTCGCGCCTCAGCACCGAGTTTGAGCTTACGTGGTTCTGGGGTGCGCTAAGTGGAGTAGCCACCGGCATTACGGGTGGTGTGCTGGGTGCCACTATTGCAAACCGTTGGTTTCACCAGCGGCGCTCACTTGTCGTTGGCATTTTTGGAGCTGCTGGGAGCGCCGGGCAGTTGATCTTTGTGCCAACTCTAAATAGCCTGGCAGTAAACATTGGCTGGCGCAATGGTGCCCTTGTTCTTGGGCTATTAGCCCTTGCAATGATTGTGCCCATACTGATATTTATG
>JAYVCU010000147.1:0-5011 GCA_043749835.1 Hyphomicrobiales bacterium | reverse complement strand
GCATTCCCAGTAAAGAACTATGTCGCAACGCTGCGGCTTTATCCGGTGACCCATACGAATGAGACTTTCGCTGAATGGACCGCCACATTCGACGAAGCTGCGGACGACGAAGGAAAATATCAACGCATTATATCACGTGATGTTTTTGCAGCGAATTGGAAATCATTAGCATTAATCATCAAAGCGAAGAGGCCTGCTGCTGTCAATGCGCCGCGTTGGAAGGGCGGATCACCCAACAAAGTGTGGACATCGCGTGTGATCAAAGCGCCTGTGGATGGGGTGTGGAGGATCATGCGCGATTTTGCTGGCATGGGTGCCTGGCATGGTGACATCACCAAAATGCATATGTTGAGCAAGCATCGCTCTGACAAGGTTTCCGGTGTGCGGGATTTTTATTTTGGCGCAGGGCATTTGAACGAAGAGTTATTGCATATGAATGATTTAGAACGTTCGTTCTCGTACCGCATTACAAAATCAGAATTACCGTGGCTCAATTATGTCTCTGGTCCAAGGCTGTGGCCTGTGACGTCGAACAATACGACTTTTGCTGTGTGGACTGGTGATTGGGATGCAAGTCCTCAAGATGATCTCACGCTGATGCCTGACACCGAAATCAATGTATATCAGCGCGGCTTTGCGGAGCTGGAGCGGAATTTCTTTGGTAAGAAGAAACGTTAGTCCGTATGAAACACTTCTTCAGTGCTCGCCCACCAATCTTCAGCTTCGCGCGTTTCTAGGGGTGTTTGCATCGGGTCGGTGATGCTCCACCATTCCTGCATGCGCGGGGCTTTTCTGATGTTTTCCATATCCCTGGCATAATTGGTGCCGTGATATTCCCAATAGGAAATCAGCAGATTTTCTGGCTGGCGCAGAAAGATGGTGTAGTTTTTTACATTGCTGTGGGCGATGGCATGGAGAATTTCCGGCCAGACGGCAGCATGGATCCGCTTATATTCGGGTATGATTTCGGGTTTTATCTGGATGATACGGCACATTCTTTTCATCAGGTCATCACTCTCAATAGGTTGCGCGGCCCCCGGAGATGTCAAACACCGCACCAGTTGAGAAGGAACATTCTTCTGAGGCTAACCAACATACAAGGCTGGCCACTTCATCAACCGTTCCAAAACGTGCCTTGGGAATCTTGGCTAACATGAAATCAATATGCGCTTGTGGCATTTGATCAAAAATCGGCGTTCGCACGGCAGCGGGCGTTACGGCATTCACTGTGATGTTGGTTTTGGCAAGTTCCTTGGCGAGCGATTTCGTAAACCCAATGACGCCAGCTTTTGATGCTGAATAGGCCGATGCATTGGGATTACCCTCCTTACCCGCAATCGACGCGATATTGACGATGCGGCCATAATTTTGCGCAACCATATGCGGAACCACGGCTTTGTTGGTGAAGAAGGTGCCATTCAGATTGATGGCCATGGTTTGCAGCCAGCCTTCAATGGGGAATTCGGCGACTGGAACTGTGGGGCCGGTGATACCTGCGCTATTCACCAGGATATCAATGCCGCCGAGCCATTTGATGGTGTGTTCAACGGCTTTGGTGACGGAGTCGAAATCAGAAATATCGGTTTTGATTGCGCCATTCATATCCCAGATGGCAACTTGGCCGCCTTCGGATTCAATGCGTTTCGCTATGGCTTCGCCAATGCCTGAAAGGCCGCCAGTTACCACTGCGCGTTTGCCGCTAAATCTCATTTTTATTACGCCGCCAAATCAGCAGTGCCAGCACAGCTGCTATAACTGCCACCGTCCAAACAAATGGATGAAGATAAAATGGCGTTGCAGCCAGCATGACCTTGCCTGCGGCTGTATCAGGGTTGGGAGGGGCTAGAAAAAATCTGCCATAAAGATAGGCAGCCCAGATCGAAACCAACAACACAATGCAGAAGATCATCGCTATTACCATGGCAATGGTGATGACAGCTTTTACTTTTACACTGGGCCTTGCCAGCGGCAACAAATTGTTCATGAGGCCGGCCAGCACGACCAGCATACAGCCAATGGCGAACAGCCCAATGCTGAAAGGTTGAAAAATCAGAACAAGGGCAAACAGGCCAAGCCCAATGATGAACAGTTCCAGGCGCAAGGCCGAGCGGATAGACATGCCAGTTTGCGGTTCGTTACTCATGCACGCACCACCTTTCCATCGTCCCCGAAGACATGGATTTGCGTAGGATCGGGTCGCAAATGCAATGCTTCGCCTATTTTCACACGCATATCGCGTGGCACAACAACGCGAATGTCATTGCCACCACCCGTGCGGGCGTGGACCAGTGTTTCGGCACCCATCGGCTCGATGAGTTCAGCGGTGGCCTGGATGTTTTCTTTACTGGCTTTGGATTCTGTGGTGAAGGCGCGCGGTCTGATGCCAACTGTTATCTTTGGGGATTTGAGAGTGCTTACTTTTTCATTGGTCGTGATTTCGAGATTTTGGCCATTGAAACTGATGGCGGCCTTGCCTTTTGAATAGTTCGTCAACTGCGCTTCCACCAAATTCATTTGCGGCGTGCCGATAAAGCTGCCGACAAACACATTTGCAGGCTTGGCAAAGACTTCATGCGGGGTGCCGACTTGTTCGATCAAGCCATCTTTCATGATCGCGATACGGTCTGCCATTGTTAATGCTTCGAGCTGGTCATGGGTTACGATGACAGTGGCTTTCGATAAGTTTGATAGCACCTGCTTGATTTGGCCGCGCATGGAGTGGCGCAACTCGACATCGAGGCGAGACAAAGGTTCGTCAAACAGGAAGCAATTTGGATCGCGCACAATCGCGCGGGCCACGGCGACACGCTGCTTTTCACCCTCGGATATGTGGCCCGGCAAGCGGTTGAGCACGCTGCCGAGATGCAAAATCTCTGCAACCTTATCGATACGGGTTTTGGCCTCTGCGGCGCTGATTTTTTCATGATACAGCGGCATTGCGATATTTTGACTGACCGTGAGTGCCGGATAGAGCGCATAAAACTGGAACACCATGGCGATGTTGCGTTTTTCAGGCGACAACTCATTCATACGTTGTCCGGCGATGATGACATCGCCCGAGGTGATGCGTTCTAAACCGGCAATCATACGCAACGTGGTGGTTTTGCCGCAGCCCGAGGGGCCCAACAGACAAACAACTTCGCCCTTCTTGACGGAGAGATCAACATCACGGGCGGCAACAAATTCGCCAAATTTTTTGGTAGCTTTTTTAAGTTCAATCGTCGCCATCAGCGTTTTACCGTTCCAAAGGTTACGCCACGGAGCAAGTGATCCTGCAGAAAGAAGGTGACGAAAAAGACCGGGATCAAAAACAACGTTTCAATCGCTGCGAGCAGGCCCCACAATACGCCAATCCCGCCTCCTGCCACAGCTTGACTCATGCCCACGGGCACGGTGCGCGTGTCGACACCGGTGAGCAGTAAAGCAAAAAGAAACTCGTTCCAGGTGAGGATCAATCCGAAGACGAAAGTGGCGGCAAGGCCTGCGAGAACTTGTGGCAGGCAGATTTTGAAAAACACTTTGATGCCTGAAGAGCCATCAAGACGCGCTGCATCCTCTACATCCAGCGAGAGTTCATCAAAAAAGCTTTTCATCATCCAAATGGTGAAAGGCAAATTAAAGGCCGTATAGAGCATGATAATGCCGAGGTAGGAACCCGACAAGCCGCTGACCCGGAACATCAAGATGACCGGAATGATCACAACGATGGCAGGCAACATGCGGGTGGTAAGGATGACGAAGAGGTATGTGTCATTGCCTTTCAATGGGTAACGCGAAAACCCGAAAGCTGCGAGAGTTCCAATGATGAGTGCCAGAAAGACCGATACACTGGCAATGACGAGGGAGTTGAAAAAATAGCGATCAAAGCCGGTATTTTCCGCCGCAGCACCAGCTGTCATCGAACGTGAGAAAACAGATGCGTAATTTTCAAGCGTGGGGGTGAACACATAAACATCGGGGATTAACCCAAATAAATTAGTAGGCATGAATTTGGGTGGAATGGCCAAGGCTTCGGTTTGCAATTTAAAGCTGGTGATGATGATCAGCAGCACTGGCAAAAAGTAAATCAGGCTGATGATACCAGCAAACAAGGTCTGGCCCCAGCCAGTTTCGCTGACCCCAGATGCTTTTCGAAAACCCAGCTTCTCCCAGATTGAGATTGTTTCACTCATGGGGCAGGCTCCGCTGTGCGCCGATTGGCGATATAGAGATAAAGATTGGTAAGAACGATGACGATGAACAGCATCACATATGAAATTGCGGCACCTTCGCTGGTTTTGTTTTGCTCGTTGGCGATGCGGATGAGGTGATATGAAATGGTCATCGTGCCATTGCCGCCTTTTGTAAGCAGGATCACCAGATCGGCCATTTTGAAAGCTTCAATGGTGCGAAACAATAAAGCCAACATCAAAAGCCCCCGAATATAGGGGAAGGTGATTGACCAGAACTTACGCCAGCCGGAGACGCGGTCAATGGCAGCGGCCTCGTAAAGATATTTCGGCACTGAGACGAGGCCTGCCAAAACCAGCAACATAACAAAGGGTGACCACATCCACGCATCAGCAAACACAATGCCTGCAACTGCACCTGCTTTATTATCCATCAAGATAAATTGTTGGCCGGTGAAAATGCGGATGAAATAACTCAACAAGCCGAACGTTGGATCATAGTAATAAGAAAAGAACACGCCTGCAGCGACCACAGAGAGCATCATCGGTGTGAGCACCAAGATGAGCAAATACTTGCGCAATGGAAATTGCTTGGAAAACATGAGTGCGAGCAGGAAGCCGACAATCATTTGCGCGGTGACGGTGAGCACCACAAACATGGCCGTGTTGGTGAGATTGGCCCAGTTTTCAGGGGCTTTCAAATCATCAGTGAGAACCTTGATATAGTTGCTAAGGCCAACAAAGCGGATCGATTGCTGATTGGACTGATAGGCGAAGAACGAGAGGCCCAGTGACCACAAGAGCGGGAAAATGTTCATTACAAAAAGCACGGCGATGGCCGG
>JAYVCU010000146.1:0-31133 GCA_043749835.1 Hyphomicrobiales bacterium | reverse complement strand
GGGGGCTTTGAACACTTCTTTCTCAATCACGTTGCCATCTTCGCCCACAAACTTCATCGTCAGCGTTCCCTTGCCGGGGAAGGTGAAATCCGTTGAGCGATATTGATCGCCGTAAGCGTGGCGGCCGATGATGATGGGTTTAGTCCAGCCCGGCACAAGGCGCGGGACATTTTCACAAATGATCGGTTCGCGGAATATCACACCGCCCAAGATATTGCGGATCGTGCCGTTGGGTGACTTCCACATTTGTTTAAGGCCAAATTCTTTAACGCGGGCGGCATCTGGCGTTATGGTGGCGCATTTCACGCCCACGCCATATTGCTTGATGGCATTGGCTGCATCAACGGTAACATTATCGTCGGTGGCATCACGGTGTTGCATGCCAAGGTCAAAGTATTTCAAATCAATATCAAGATAGGGCAAAATCAATTTTTTCTTGATTAAATCCCAAATGATACGCGTCATTTCATCGCCATCGAGTTCAACAACGGGGTTAGCGACTTTGATCTTGTCCATGCGGGTTGCCTTTATTAATTTGATTTGGGGCGCTATAGCAGCGTGGCTGTCACAGCGCAATTCTTTGACAGCTTCCGCATCTCATGGCAGGGCAGGGGCATGACGCAAGTCCCATCTTCCACCAACGCGCTTACATCCAGCGCATTCAAACGTTTTTTTGCCAGTCGTATTGCTTATCATTTTGCCATGCAGATTATGACCACGGCTGTGGGCTGGCAGGTCTGGGCGGTGACCCATAAGGCCAGTTACCTTGCGTGGATAGGGCTTGCGGTGTTCCTGCCGGTTTTACTGTTGGTGGTGCCTGCGGGCCTGGCTGCTGATCGCTATGACCGGAAGCTTATTTTAGGCGGCTGCATGGCAATTGAAGCCGTTGCAGCGATTGGGTTGTTGATATTTTCGATATTGGGCGGTGAGCATATATGGATTGTTTATTTTTGCCTGGTGCTGATTGGTGTGGCTTCAGCCTTTGGTAATCCCGCAGCGTCTTCGCTTGTGCCCAACATGCTGTCAAACCAGCAGCTAGCGCATGGCATTTCGCTGAACACGATGACGTGGCAATCAGCTTCCGTTGTGGGCCCCGCTTTGGGGGGTGTGCTTTTGCTTTTCGGGTCAGTGACGACCTATGGAATTGCTTTGGCCCTGATGGTGGCAGCCACAGTTTTGGTTTTTGGCATGGGCTATATAAAACAAACCCATCACGAAAACCCTGATGCCGGATTTGGCGCCGTGATGGCTGGTTTCAAATTTGTGGTGAGTGAGCCCATTGTGCTCGGTGCCATCTCGCTTGATATGTTTGCCGTGCTGCTGGGGGGCGCTGTTGCTCTCATGCCGATTTATGCATCTGATATTTTGCATTTGGGTTCGGTTGGCAACGGCATGTTGCGCGCAGCGCCGGGCATCGGGGCCATTGCCGTGGGTCTTTGGCTGGCAAAGTTTGGCATTAAAGATCGTGCTGGGTGGTGGATGTTCATTGCCATCGCGCTAACGGGCGCAGTGATCACGGTGTTTGGTTTGTCAACCACGGCATGGTTGTCAATCCTGATGCTGACGCTTTACGGGGCCTTTGACATGATCAGCGTTTATGTACGCGAAATTTTGATGCAGTTGTGGATACCGGACAATGTTCGCGGCCGGGTGAATGCGGTGAACAACGTCTTTATTGGTGCGTCAAACCAGTTGGGCGAAGCGCGGGCTGGCTTTGTTGCCGCCCTTATTGGTGCGGTGCCAGCTGTGGTAATTGGTGGGGTGGGAACTGTGGCAGTGGCGGCAATTTGGTCGGTGGTGTTTCCCAAACTGCGCGATGCGCGAAGCCTTAGTGGCACCGACTAATCAGGCTGAGACGGTTTTGATTTTATTTTTTGGTTTGGTAAAATAGTTGGCGAGAGCGAAAGTCACTAAAGTTATGACAAAGGCCGCCAGCATTAGTTGCGTGGGCCGGTCGCTATAACCCATTAAGGCTTTGAGGAACGTTCCGGCTAGACCGTTATCGGGCAAAACCGAAGACCAATCCCACACTTCGTTGCCTAAGATTTCAACAGCGTCTGCCGCTTGTAAAAAGTGGGCAGCCTGGGCAGCCATTCCGGCGGCAAGCAGAGTGATGAGCCCCGTCGTCACCGAAAATACCCAACGCATGGGAATGCGCACAATGCCTTTGTATGTGACATAAGCAACTAAACCGCCCGACACCACACCCATCAAGCCGCCAGCCAAAGATTGCAGCGCTGTGGCCCCGCTGCTGGCGGCGGCACCATAAAGGAACAGCACAACTTCAGCGCCCTCACGCAGCACAGATGTTGCCACAACGACCGCCACCGCAAGCATGGGTTTAGAGCCACTCGCGGCTTGCTGACCAAGAGCATTAAACTCCTGCGCCATCTGACGACCTTTTCTGGCCATCCACAGGGTGTGCCAGGCCAGCATCAAGACGGCGAGAATAAGGATGGAAGCATTCAGCATCTCTTGGCCATAACCGCCAAAGAGATTGGCAAGACTACCGGCAAAGGTGGCCACAATGATTGAACCTGCAACGCCTGCAAGTACACCGCCCCAAATATAGCTGAGGGCGCGTGGTGCATGGCCTAAAGCTGCCGCCACAATGCCGATGGCCAAGCCAGCTTCAAACACTTCACGAAAAACAATAATGAGTGTTGCCAGCATTACTTAATTACGATCTGGCCTTTGGCGATATCTTCATGCGGCTCATCCACACACTCATAAGTGCCGGGTTTGGGATTTAATACACGAACTATAATGGAGCCGTTAGCGACCACGGGCTTTTCAATTTTGAGGCCTTTGCATTCCAATTCGGCGGGAACAGCGTTGGTATTGATGAATTTAAGTGTGAAAGTACTTTTGGCTTCAACAGTGAGAATTGGTGGTTCAAACTGCGACCCTTTCAGCGTCCATTCCACAGGCACTTCGACTGCCAAGGCAGGCATGACAGAGACGGCCCAAAGTGAAAAAACAAGGGCGGCAATCCGGCGCATAATGACATTCTCCTATTTCCGACTAAATCAGTCGGGTAATTGTGAGTAATTAATTCGGAAATGAATCGTCGTCAAGCCATGAATCTCAAAATGCGGCTTTGCGGCGCAGGGGCAACTTGTTATGCGTGGCCATTAGGTTGGAAACATGGCTGGAACAGACAAAACGCAAGCGAGTTATCAAGGCCGGACACCATCGGTTGTTTTAGTAAACCCGCAATTGGGCGAAAACATTGGCATGGCAGCAAGGGCCATGGCCAATTTTGGGCTGATGGATCTGATTCTGGTGGACCCGCGTGAAGGGTGGGATCGTCCCAAAGCTGAGGCTGTGGCCTCTGGTGCTGCCGAAACGGTAAAAGACGCCAAGATAGAGCCCGTGTTGGCCGAAGCATTGAGGCCCTTCAACTACGTCTATGCCACCACGGCTCGGCCGCGGGGCATGACCAAGAATGTGATGACGCCGGAGCAGGCAGGCGCTGACATGCAGATCCGAATTAATCGTGGGGAGAAAATTGCGATCCTCTTTGGCCGCGAGAGGATCGGTTTAACCAACGACGAAGTATCTTTGGCGGATATGATCATAACAGCACCTGTGAACCCGGCTTATGCATCGCTTAATATTGCCCAAGCGGTGTTGCTGGTGTGTTATGAATGGTTCAAGCCCATTGCACCAAGCTTAGGCATGGCGACCAGTGAGCTGCCAGCGCTTGTCGGGTCGGGCTTACACATGCCGGGCACGCAGCCTGCCACCAAGGATCAGCTGTTCGGGTTTTTTAATCACCTTGAAAAAGAGCTAGCTGCGGCTGGGTTTTTTAAAACCGAAGACAAACGCCCTGTGATGATCCGCAATATGCGCAATCTGTTTGCGCGTTCGCAGCCCAGTGAGCAGGAAATTCAGACACTGCGCGGAATCGTATCATCGCTGACACGCGTGCATGAA
The DNA here is from genome assembly GCA_043749835.1 of Hyphomicrobiales bacterium. Lineage (GTDB taxonomy): Bacteria > Pseudomonadota > Alphaproteobacteria > Rhizobiales > Aestuariivirgaceae > Aestuariivirga. The sequence goes on along the minus strand of JAYVCU010000146.1, from coordinate 27,194 downwards.
TTGCGCAAAGCTAAAAGCGGCGCATGACCAAACCCCGTATTTTATTATTTGATTCCGGCATGGGCGGCCTTACCGTGGCGCGGGCTGTGGCCAGGCAGCTGCCTGATGCCCATTTAATTTATTCGGCTGACAATGCGGGCTTTCCTTATGGTGCATGGAAAGAAAAGCCCTTGGTTGAGCGCATCCGCAAAGTGATGGGAGCATTGATTGAACGGGCAAAGCCGGACGTTGTGGTGGTGGCATGCAACACCGCTTCCACTATTGCGATTGCTGATTTACGTGCGTCATTTACTCACCCTTTCGTGGGCACAGTGCCTGCAATCAAGCCGGCAGCAGCGATGACGAAATCTAACATCATCGGTGTTTTGGCTACCCCGGGCACGGTGAACCGTGAATATACCCATTCGCTCATTCATACTTATGCTTATCACTGCAAAGTCTTTTTACACGGTGCGCCGCGCTTGGCTGAAATTGCCGAACAAAAACTACGCGGACACGCGGTGGATATGGCTGAACTTGCCGATGAAATAGCCCCCGTATTTCGCAAGCGCGACGGCGGCCGCACCGATGTGGTAGTGTTGGGCTGCACACATTATCCATTGCTCACCGAAGAGATTTCAAAAGTGGCCCCCTGGGATGTGATCTATATCGATCCAGCGCCGGCGATTGCCCGGCGCGTTGCAGATGTGGTGGAAGAGACGGTATTGATGGATGAGGATGCCGCAGCACCTGCGCATGGCACAGTTTTGCTCACGGCGGCCCGCAGCGAAACCTCGGAAACACTGGCGGCCTATGCGACGATGGGCTTTGCGCGCCACGAGATTATTGATCTGCCGGTTTAGGGGTTTTAAATTTTAAGCTGGAGAATTATTACGAAGCCAATCTTTGAGTGCGGCATCGACACGCGTTTGCCAACCTGATCCACTGGAGCGAAATTTTTCAACCACCTCAGGAGACAAGCGAATGGAAATGTGTTCTTTCGTTTGAACGGCTTTTGGCCTGCCGCGTAATTTTCTGCGCAATGAATTTGGCAAAGCATCAAGGCTAAGTGCTTGGCTTACATCGAGTTTTGTCCAAGCCGGATTATCGTTTCGTGCTGCGCTTGGCGCTTTGTTCTTCATAATAATTCACTTCTCTGTTTTTTGCTTTGCGAAAACTTATGACTCGAATTCCTGTTTTGGTTTCGACAAAAACCAGTGCATGAATGCGACCAGAAACCAAACCAAGGCTGCGCCACCGCGTTTCCCCATAATCTTTGCGCACATCAATAGCGAAAAGGGCCGTTGTAAAATCGAAATCAGAAACACGGTCAAATCCCAATCCGCGCTGCTCAAGATTGCGTCGATGCTTGGCCAAGTCGTAACTTATATCCACGATTTAATGTATGCACAATAATTAGTACTGTCAAGTTACGAGTTTGACAGCCTTAAGAGGCTCAGCTATGCGCTGCCACATCAAGTGGGTTTGCCCGCTTTTTGCTTACCCGTGGAACCTTGGTTCCTGTCGGCCCGCAAGGGAAGAGGAGGGTGGGCTCCAACCATTTGGTTGGGGCTGTAAAGAACGCAATTCTGCGCCTTTCACGCCTCAATCGCTATTGAGAGCTGTAATATGACAAAGCGCGCAAGTGCCAAATACAAATTAGACCGTCGCCTCGGTGAAAACATCTGGGGCCGTCCGAAGTCCCCGGTTAACAAACGCGAATATGGCCCTGGCCAGCATGGTCAACGCCGCAAGAGCAAGATTTCTGACTTTGGCACGCAGCTGCGCGCCAAGCAAAAACTGCGTGGCTATTATGGCAACATTTCTGAGCGTCAGTTCAGCAGTTATTACAAAGAAGCTTTGCGCATGACGGGTGACTCGTCTGAAAATCTGATCGGTTTGCTTGAGCGCCGTATCGACACGGTGGTTTACCGCGCCAAGTTCGCCATCACCATGTTTGCCGCGCGCCAACTCGTCAGCCACGGCCACGTGAAGGTCAACGGCAAGCGCGTGACCATTGCGTCGATCAAGTTGAAAGTGGGCGATGTGATTGAACTCACCGCCAAGTCTAAGGAATTCCCGATTATTGGCGAAGCACTGGCTACGGCAGAGCGCGATACGCCGGATTATGTGGAAACCAATGGCAAAGACACAGCAAAGCTGACACGCGTTCCGTCATTGGGCGATGTGCCATATCCAGTGCAGATGCAGCCTTCTCTGGTTGTGGAATATTACTCACGTTAATATGTGATTTCAGGTATTTTGAAGGGGCCTGCAGCAATGCTGGCCCTTTTGTCTTGGAGTGTGCCATGAGCGATACACGTTTGGAAGATTTGGAAATCCGCTTTGCGCATCAAGAAAAATTGGTGGCAGAATTAAATGACATCGTCATCGCGCAGTGGAAGAAGATTGACGCTTTAGAGAATCAAATCAGGCGTATGCATGCAGATGTTCAGAATTTGGATTTAGGCTCTAAATTACCAGAGCCACCGCCGCCTCACTATTGAGTAAGAGCGTTTTCGACTTTGGCATCGGCCACTGCAATGCAGCCCATAAGTGCTGGGCTAATGGGCAGTTCGCGGTAAACTCCGATTGCACCTTGTGCCCTCATCCGCCCCGCAAGGCCTTGCTCATCCGATTGCACCACCCAGGCGAAAGCCAAGCCAGATTGTTTCACCACATTGCCATGCGCCGCAGCAATGGCCGTGACAGCAGCGGCTTCGGTGAACGAAGGCTCAAACACCGCGAGCATCGTGCCGGACGCTTCGGCGGGTAGGGCCGCGTTACGCACAAGCGCAAACATCAAAACCAGCCACACAAAAATCACACCACCAAAAAACGCGAATGCGAATTTATGGCCTGGCCAGTTCATGTGGCAGCGAAGGCCACCGCGCGGCGTTCACGAATCGGCAGATGTATGAGGCCTGCAAACACACCAAGACCCACGCTTATCCACCAGACGGGATCATAAGATCCATACCTGTCGTGCATGATGCCTGCCAGTTCCACCCCTTGGAAAGATCCAATCTGGTGGCTGAGGAATACAAAGCCATAAAGCGTTGCCATATAGCGCGTACCGAACATTACCGTCACCAGCCCCATGGTAAGGGGCACGGTGGACAACCACAAAAAACCAATCGCTGCAGCGAATAGCAAGGTTGATGTCGTGCTGATCGGCACCAAAATGAATAAGGCATAAATTGCCGCGCGTAAGAAATAGATGGCGGCCAGCGGTATGCGCTTATCTTCTCTGCGGCCAATCATGCCAGCCATGTAAGAGCCGACAACGTTAAACAGGCCAATCGACAACATGGCAATCCACGTAATTTCTTTGGGAATGCCATGTTCTGCCAGATAAGGCGGAAAATGCACTGTAATGAAAGCCAGTTGAAAGCCGCAAACAAAAAAGCCCATAACCAACAGCATATAAGATGGATGGCCCAAAGCTTCCTTTATCGCTTGTGACATGGGCAAAGCTGTTTCGCCACGTGACTGCTTAGACTTAGAGGTGTTTTGAATCAGCAGTGGTGCCGCCAGCGGAATGATGAAAAGTGCCGCAATAGCCAAGGCGGTGAGGCCAGTGTTCCAACCATAAACCGAAATGGTTTGTCCCACGGGCCAGATAAACAAAGCTTGGCCCATAGAGCCAGACGCCGTGGCAAGCCCAAAAGCCCAGCTGCGTTTTTCAGGGGGCACAAGGCGGCCCAAAGCTGCCATGACGATGCCAAAAGACGACATGGCCACGCCAAGCCCCACCAGCACGCCTGCCGTTAAATCCAAAAGCAGGCCAGTGTTGGAATAGTTCATTCCCAACACGCCAATCGCATACAGCACAGCACCCGCCATTAACACGCGGGCCGAACCGAAGCGATCTGCCAACATGCCGGCCACAGGTGTGCCAATGCCCCATACAAGATTTTGGATCGCCAAAGCAAAAGAATAGGTTTCGCGCGGCCAATGATAGGCTTCAGAAAACGGTAATGTGAATAGGCCGAAGGTGGAGCGGATGCCAAAGTTGATGATGGCCACCATGCAGCCCGCAATCAAAATTGTTCTGGCCTGAAAATACCACGGTGTGGGTGTGGTTGCGCTGCTCATGGGTATATCTCATTTTCTTGGGTGTAATGGTCTTGCAAAAGTCACATACCTTTTGCGCCTTATCCTGCCGCCACTCTAAATGATTTTCCAAATTCCGCTATAGCCACACCAGCCAAAATGATAAGGCCGCCAATTAAAGTGTTAGAGCCTGTGGCCTCACCAAAGTACAGCCAGCCAAACAGCGCAATGCAGGGCGGAATGACGTAAAGACTGGCACCAACTGATGACGGGGGCAATTGACCGGCCGCATAGTTCCACAGAAGCACGCTTAAAATCGTACCCACAAGACTCATCACCAGCAACGCAATGATGGCACCTTGGCTTAAGTGCAGTGCGGTCGGTATGGTTTGAGCGGACGCAAAAGCCATTGCAGGCAGGGAACACAGTATCGTGCTCCACAGCGTAATTTTGAGGGGGCCATATTTCATGATAAGGGGTTTTGCGAAAACCACGTATATCGCCCAGGCAGCACAGCCAAACAGCATCATAAGCCCACCGAAGACCGGGTTGCCGCCACCGCTGAGACCTTCAGCGAAAAGATACACTGTTCCGGCGAACGAAATCAGCAGACCCAGGATGACCGGGAACGATAGTTTCTCTGCACCAACGGCGATGGCAAGGGCGGCTATCATCAATGGGTTCGTCGCATAGACCATGCCGCCTGCACCTGCGCTCAAATTAGCAAAGCCAAAGTTGGAGCCAAGGTAATAACCGAAATTTCCGATAAAACCGATCAGGGCGAGGGCAGGCCAATCCTGCCTGTCAATGCGCGGACCCGCCCACAACAGCAGCGGCAGGCAGAAAAGCGCATTGGTCCACATGCGGATGACAATTGAATCACGCGGGCCTGTTTCCAGGGCAAAGGCCCGCACAAAATTGGGCGTAACGCTCCACACGATGACGGTGACAGCGAGTGCCAAAGCGGGCCAGAGGTAGGTTGATTTCATCTTGGCCTTAGACGCTCACAAGGTCTGGTTCGTCAACCGCCAAGGCTGCATGACAACCCGCCATTGTACGCTGCCGCCCCGCGCGTCATTCACGGGGACGCGGGAATGACGTATTGTAAGTCGACTTCAGTTCAATCAATGTCAAAATTGTATATTTGGAAACTGACTCACATGGTCGCACTTTCGGTACTTGATCTGGTTGCCGTCATGCAAGGCCAAAGCCCGCGCGATGCGCTGCATCATGCAGCGGACTTGGCACGTCATGTGGAGCGTTTGGGCTACAGGCGTTTCTGGGTGGCGGAGCATCATAATATGGTGGGCATTGCCAGTGCGGCCACTTCGGTGGTGGTTGGTTATCTGGCCAGCCAAACCCAAACCATTCGCATCGGCGCAGGCGGCATCATGCTGCCCAATCATTCGCCTTTAGTTATTGCCGAACAGTTTGGAACTTTGGAATCGCTTTATCCAGGCCGCATTGATCTGGGCTTGGGCAGAGCGCCCGGTACAGATCAACGCACATCGCGGGCTTTGCGCGTTGATCCGCAAGCTTCGCAACATTTCCCGCAGGATGTAATGGAGTTGCAAGCCTTGTTGGGGCCTTTACAAGAAGGGCAGGCCATTCAAGCTGTTCCGGGAACGGGGTTAAATGTGCCTTTATGGATTTTGGGTTCCAGCCTTTTTGGCTCGCAACTTGCTGCCATGTTGGGCCTGCCTTATGCCTTCGCTTCACATTTTGCGCCGGACCATTTGGAGCAAGCGATTGAAGTTTACCGTGCAAGGTTTGAACCCTCGGCCCAACTTAAAAAGTCTTATGCCATGGCGGGTGTGAATGTGGTGGTGGCAGAGACTGATGCCGAAGCGCAACTTATCTTCACGTCCATCCAGCAACGCTTTGCAGATATGTTTCGCGGTGCCAGAGGCCTGTTGCAGCCACCGATTGCAGATATCGAAACCTATTGGACCCCGTCCGAAAAAGCTCAAGCCAGCCGAATGCTAAGCTGTTCTTTCGTTGGTTCGCCCAAAACCGTTCAGGCGCAGTTGGAGGGCTTTGTGCAACGCACAGGGGTGGACGAGTTGATGGTGGCGTCGGCAATCTATCATCACGGGGCGCGACTGAAATCTTATGAGCTTCTGGCAGGCTTAGAGATTTAACTTCCAAATAGGCCAACACCCACACTAAAAACCCTAAAACTAACATCTCCATAATCTCCTGTTATAGGTATATATAGATATCAACAGGAACAAAGTCAAGAAATTATTTGCTTTCACAAAACATAGCCAGAACACTCGCCAAATAGCCGTGGTTTGGGTTATAAGGTTTGCATGCTCACCGCTCTTAGCATCCGCGACATTGTGTTGATCGAGAAACTGGATCTCAGTCTGGAGAATGGCCTTACCATTCTGACGGGTGAAACAGGTGCAGGCAAATCCATTTTGCTGGATAGTTTAGGGCTTGCACTGGGTGCGCGCGGCGATAGCGCCCTGGTTCGTACAGGTCAATCGAAAGGCAGCGTGGCTGCCAGTTTTTCTTTGCCGAAAGACCATGCGGCTTTGGTTTTATTGGCGGCTCATGATGTGGAGGCTGATGGGGAAATAATCATCAGGCGCATTCAAACCGCCGAAGGGCCAAGCCGCGCTACGATCAACGATCAACCGGTCAGTCTTGGGCTGCTGCGGCAAGTTGCGGCGTCGCTGGTGGAACTTCACGGCCAACATGCTGACCGCGCCCTGGTGGATGTAGCTGAACACCGGCGCTTGCTGGATGCCTTTGGCGGTCTTGAGGGGCAGGTGGAAAAGCTTGCTGTGGTTTGGCGGGCGATGAGTGCTGCGGCTGTTGCATTAAATCATCACAGATCCCTCATGGCCAAGGCTGAGGCTGACCGCGACTATCTCGAACATGCGGCCGAGGAATTAGGCGCCCTGTCGCCAGAACCTGATGAGGAAAGAGTGTTAGCAGACAAGCGTCAGCTGATGATGCAATCGGAACAATATGCTTCGGCGTTGGATGAGGCAGAAACGGCTTTGGTGGGCGAGATGAATGCCGACGCGCGCCTGAATGCGGCGCTGCGGAAATTGGAACGACGCAAGGAACTAGCAGGTGGCCGGCTTGATGTTGTGTGTGTTGCATTGGAACGCATGTTGGTGGAAAAGAACGAGGCCCAGCGGGCTATTTCTGATGCGCGGCGTTTGTTTAAATTTGACCCAAATGATTTGGAAAAATCCGAAGAGCGCCTGTTTGCTTTGCGTGCCGCAGCGCGGAAATACAAATGCACGGTCGATCAATTGGCGCAAAAGCGGGCGGGCTTTGAGGCGGAACTGAAATCCATCAGCGATGGCGGCGCGATGTTGAAGAAATTGGAAGCGGTGCATAATGATGCCAAGGCCGCTTATGAGAAATCTGCGGATGCGCTTTCGGCAACGCGGCGTAAAGTGTCCAAGAGCCTGGACAAAGCCGTTCTGGGCGAATTGCCCGCATTGAAATTAGATAAGGCGCGTTTTGCCTGTGAGATCACCTCAGATGCAGCCAAGCCGCAGAGCGATGGCATAGACCGGGTGGAATTTGTGGTAGCGGCAAATCCCGGAACACCATTACAGCCTTTGATGAAAGTAGCATCAGGCGGCGAATTGGCGCGGTTCATGTTGGCGCTGAAAGTGATTTTAGCGACTAAAGGTTCTGCCCCTGTGTTGATCTTTGACGAAATTGATACAGGTGTTGGCGGCGCTGTGGCCGATGCGATTGGCCAGCGCTTGTCTCGACTTTCCAAAGGGCTGCAAGTTTTGGCGGTAACGCATTCCCCGCAGGTGGCGGCCAATGCGGCGCAACATTTACTCATTTCGAAAATGGAAGATGTGGGCGGCAAGCGCATGGTTACGCGCGTGCAACCCCTTTCCGCCTTGAGCCGACGCGAAGAACTGGCGCGGATGTTATCTGGCGCTTCAGTAACCGATGCAGCGCGTGCGCAAGCCAACGAACTTTTGGCAGGGCGGGGATGAACCGAAAAGATGCTGCTGAGGAACATGCGCGCCTGGCTTTGGAAATTGCTGCACATGACCTTGCCTATCACCAGCATGATGCACCTTCGATTAGCGATGGCGACTATGACGCGCTGAAGCAGCGCTTGCTAAAAATTGAAAGCCAATATCCTACACTTGCTAAAGGTTCGCCTTCACAAAAAGTTGGGGCTACAGCTTCCGGCAAATTCGCCAAGGTCAAACATGCCGTGCCGATGCTGTCGCTGGACAATGCGTTTAGCGATGAGGATGTCATCAGTTTTATTTCGCAGATGAAAAATTTTCTGGGATTTGGCGCAGACGTTGAATTGCCGATCACCGCTGAACCCAAGATCGACGGTCTATCCATGTCGCTGCGTTACGAAAAACGAAAACTTGTTCAAGCGGCCACACGAGGTGATGGTGAAGAAGGTGAAAATGTTACGGCCAACATTCTCACTATTAAAAATATTCCCCATCAGCTTCCCCCGTCAGCGCCGGAGCTCATCGAGGTGCGCGGTGAAGTTTATATGTCCAATGCTGACTTTGCGGTGTTGAACAAGAAACTGATTTTGGACGGCGAAAAGCCCTTGGCCAATCCGCGTAATGGTGCCGCAGGTAGTTTACGTCAGCAGGATGTTTCCATAACGGCATCGCGGCCCTTGAAATTTTTCGCCTATGCGTGGGGCGAAGCGCCGGAACTCCCCGCTGATACACAGTGGGGTGTGGTGCAAGCTTTTAAATCATGGGGTCTGCGGGTCAATCCACTGATGGTCTTGTGCCAGACGGCGGCGGAGCTGGTTGCACATTACCATGCCGTCGAAGCACAGCGGGCCATATTGGATTATGACATTGACGGTGTGGTCTACAAACTCAATGACCTCACACTACAGCAGCGCCTTGGTTTTCGAACGCGCAGCCCGCGCTGGGCCATTGCTCATAAATTTTCCGCCGTGCAAGCCACAACGGTGCTTGAGGCCATCGACATCCAAGTGGGTCGCACAGGAGCGCTCACTCCGGTAGCGCGGCTGAAGCCAGTGACAATAGGCGGTGTGATTGTCTCTAATGCCACGCTGCATAATGAAGATGAAATCGCTCGCAAAGATGTGCGCATTGGTGACACGGTAACCTTGCAACGTGCCGGCGACGTGATACCGCAAATTGTGGGCGTGGCCAAGCGCGGTTCTAAAACACTGCCATACGAATTTCCAAAAACGTGCCCCGCATGCGGCAGCCATGCGGTGCGTGAAGATCGCGGCGGCGGCAAAACCGATGCCGTGCGGCGCTGCACTGGTGGGCTGATCTGCCCGGCACAGCGGGTGGAGCGGCTTAAGCATTTCACATCGCGCAATGCCTTCGACATTGAGGGCATGGGCGACAAGATCGTTGAAGAATTTTACGCTGATGGTTTGATCGCGGCTCCGCAGGATATTTTTACTATGCAGTTACGCGATGGTCGGGCCTCAAAAAAACTGGCGCAGCGTGAAGGCTGGGGTGAAAGCTCAGCGGCAAATCTTTTTGCCGCCATTGAAGCGCGGCGCAAGATTGCGCTGGATCGTTTTATTTTTGCATTGGGCATCCGCCATATTGGTGAAACCACCGCGCGGCTTTTGGCGCGGCATTATGGAACAGCCGAACATTTTAGCGAACAGATGCAGCTTGTCGGCTCGTCAGATGACAATGATGCGCGCCAGGAATTGCAAGGCATCGACGGCGTAGGTGGCATTGTAGCCGAGGCCTTGACCGAATTCTTCAAAGAGTCCCACAACCTCGATATTTACAACGGCTTATTGCAAGAGGTGCGTCCGCAAACTTTGACCGCTGTCGCCAGGTCGTCTGCCGTGGCCGGTCAAACAGTGGTGTTCACAGGTGGTCTCGAACACATGACGCGCGAAGAAGCCAAGGCCATGGCCGAACGGCTTGGCGCCAAAGTGGCGAGCTCGGTATCTAAGAAAACAGATTTGCTCGTTGCCGGGCCGGGTGCGGGATCGAAACTGAAAGATGCTGAAAAGTACGGGGTGAAGGTGATTGATGAGCCTGGATGGCTTGCGCTGGTGGGGCGGTGAGTGATTTCTCTGCATCTTTTCGTCAAGGCTTGAAGGACATTGCGCCCCTCATTTTAGCCTATGTGCCAATTGGCTTGCTGTGGGGCACCTTAGCAGCAGGTAAAGGTTTTTCAGCGCTGGAAGCAATGCTGATGAGTGTATTTGTTTATGCAGGCGCATCGCAATTCGTGGCGGTTGATATGTGGCGTGAACCCGTGCCTGTGGTGCTTTTGGCCGTAACGGCGTTGGTGGTGAATTTACGGCATGTGTTGATGTCCGCCTCCATTTCGCGGCATATTAAAACGGTGCCAAAGCGGTGGCGTTACGGACTTATGTTTATTCTTACCGACGAAAGTTGGGCTATGGCTGAGCGACGCGCGCGCCTAGCACCGATAAATTTGGGCTATCTGCTTGGAACATTTGTTCCGCTATGGCCCACGTGGTTTGTGTGTTCCTTTATTGGTGCCGCAGTTGGAAAAAGCTTGGGCGATCTGGCGGCTTACGGCTTGGATTTCGCGTTCTCAGCCATCTTCCTTACAATTTTGATGGGTTTCTGGAAAGGCCCGCGCACAGGCGCTGTGATCGTCGCAAGCGGTGTTGCGGCAGTGGCGGCCAAGCTATGGTTGCCAGGCGCTTGGTATATCATGGCGGGCGGTGTTGCTGGCGTAGTAGTTGGCGCGTTGTTTCATGCTGAGGCTGAAATATGACTGAATTGTTTGCACTGCATTGGCCTTGGGCCTTAGCTGTTCTTGGCATGTCTCTGGCCACGTATGCCACGCGAATTTCTGGCTTGTTGCTGCTTGATGGTGTTGCAGTGGAAGGGCGCTTGAAAGCAGCACTTGATGCTGTGCCAGTCTCTGTGATGATGGCGGTGATTACGCCGACAATCATTATGACGGGCTGGCCCGAGCGCGTCACTGCAATCATCGTGGCGGGGCTAGCTTACGTCCGAGCGCCCCTTGTGCTAAATATATTAGTCGGCATGGGAGCAGTGGTCATACTGCGCTTCATTTTAGGCGGGTAGGGTTGCGCCTGCGCTCAGCGATTGCACGGATGAATGGACATGTAAAACTGCCGCGCCCTTTGCTGACAGGAATGCAGCGACTGTGGCTTCGATATCATCATCCAAATTTAATGCAAAAGCTTCCGCGCCAAAACTTTTAGCCCAGGCGGTGAAATCTGGATTTACTAAATTTGTGCCAGACACCCGGCCTTGATAGTGGCGCTCTTGGTGCGTGCGGATAGTGCCGTAAATCCCATTGTCGGAAATCACGATTTTGGGCGTAGCGCCAAACGCCATGGCGGTGGCCAATTCATTGCCCGTCATCAGCACGCCTCCATCGCCTACAAGACAGATCACCATGCGTGATGGATCGATCAGCGAGGCTGCCACAGCTGCTGGAACGCCAAGGCCCATTGCGCCCACCACACCGCCAATCAAAAGGTTGTCTGGCGTCATTTTCCAATGACGGTGCGCCCACGTTGTCATGTTGCCCGCATCCATGGTGATGACAGCATTGGCAGGTGCCAGCCGAGCAAGGGCCAAAGTGACAGCGCCGAAATCCACACCATCAGTCGGGTTGCGTGGCGCATAAGCCTGGCTGTTAGCCGTTGCTTCGTGAACTAATGAAATCCAGCGCTCGTGCGCGGCTGGGGCCACACGCGCATTCTGGGCTAAAGCGGCCAGAACGTCTGCAGGTTCTGCCACTATGCCAAGATCGACGCGGATGACGCGGCCAATCGGTTTTGAATCGGGATAGATATGAACCAGCGTTTGCCTGGGCTGAGGGGCTTGCGGCAGCGTAGAGCCCATTGTGGCAAAATCTCCCAGTCTGGTTCCGGCTGCAATGATAAGATCAGCGCTGGCCAGCACATCGCGCAAGGGTTTCACCGTGCCCATATCAAGGTGCCCAGCATAGAGCTCAGATGCATTATCAAACACATCCTGTGATTTCCAGGTGACGGCAACCGGCACACGTTGGGCTGCTGAAAATCTTGCCAAAGCCTCAGCACCTTTGGTGCCACGCAATTTGGCGCCTGCGATTATCAGTGGCCGCTGAGCTTGCAGCAACATATCGCGCAAGATTTTGATATTAAGCAATGAAGCTGCAACGTTCGGCAGTGGATAGATGAGCAGTTGCGGATTTAATACGGTATCGCGGAGCATGTCTTCAGGCATGGGTAAGATCACTGGGCCTGGAACACCTTCAAGAGCAAGGCGCAAAGCCCTCGGCATCATTTCGGGAAGGCGGTCGGCATCGAAAAGTTCAAACACACCCTTGCTGAAAGAGCCAAACACTGCGCTGTAATCCATCTCTTGAAACACAAAGCGATATTTTTCGTCGCGCGATACTTGCCCGATGATGACAATCAGGGGCACGCCGTCCTGCTCTGCCATGTGCACGGCAATTGATACATTGGTGGCCCCCGGTCCACGGCTGACCAATACAACACCGGGCACGCCTGTCATCTTGGCTTCGGCTACTGCCATAAAACCAGCGCCGCCTTCATGGCGACAGATTACTACCTGGATGGCACTTTCATGCAATGCGTCAAGCAGCGCCAAATAGCTTTCACCCGGCACACAATATATGCGCTTCACGCCGTGGGCTTTAAGACTGGCAACAATAAAATCAGCGGCGCGCATGGCATCTCCTGTTGCTAACAGGTTTGCCAATTGCGGCTGGGTTTGTCGAGACCAGCTAGTTCGTTATCTTTAGGCCAGCCGCTTGCGCCTTTTTATACCATTCTGCAGCCTTAACGGCATCGGGCAGCAGGCCCTCGATTTTCATTTCCGCAAAAACTTTCGGATCATAAGTGCGGGCAACACCAAGAATACCGCGCGGGCTTCCCGCGTTGGCGGCCTGCATATAATATTGTCGGGCTGAAATAACGTCGCCCTGGTTCATTAAACCATCAGCTCGGCTGAGCAGGTCTGTGCCCACAGGTTGAGGAATGGGCTGCACCGCAGTATTTGCCTCTTTACTATTAGTTGGCGCAGTTTGCACCGTGATATTGCTGCCTTGCGCATCCGGTGGCGCAGAAGCGGGCACGATTTTCACATCGGAGAATTCAACGCTGAGTTTTTGCATGGGTGCTGCAAGGTTGCTGGTGCCTTGCTCAACGGCAGCCACATCAAGACTGATCTTGGGGCTGACGGATTGCGGCACAACCAATTTCAAGTCTGCCATATCAGGCGCTTTCACTCTCCAACTGCCTTCCTCCACTTGATGACCCGCTGTAAGATAGGCCGACGCGGGCAAACCCGAAATCAGAATATCGACGGGTTGTTCAAGCGAAGATGGACGCGCAGTAAGGGCCAAGGGAATCATACTGTTCAATGTGCCTGCAGCATCGTTGACTGACAGCGAAGCCATGTTGATTTGCTTCTTCATGATGACGGAAGAGCCTGATGTTACACGTGCTGGCGTGTCCGGTGTGGTGCTGGACATGCTGGCAAGGGTGGCTTTTGCCTGGTTCATTCCATCTTGACTGAGCAATACCAAGCGATCACGATGAGCAAAACCAAAGCCTATGGCGCTGCCCGATACCACTGCGAGAACCGCCCACGTAATGTAAGTGCGCCATGAATGGTTTGGAGGCGTTGTTTGAGATTTGTCTGCAATGGCGGCGTTTTCACTCGCATGACGTTGGCCGCGACCCACAATCTCGCTCAACGGCAAAGTTGGCCTGCGGGTTTGCAGCTTCACTTCTGGCGGGTTGTCATTGCCCGGCTTGTCGTAAAGTGCTTTCGCCGCTTTGAAACGCGCATCCAGTTTGCGGCGATAGTTTTCCATCAGTTCGGTTTCGGCCTTACGTTGGGCTTCTTGTTTAGCGATCCGATCCCGATACCTTTGCGCAAGATGGTCAGAACCATCGATATTATTATCATCGGCGAACCAGCTGGGCGCTGGTGAATCGACGTTTGAATTTAATGCGGCTTCGGCCTCACTCGTTTCAGGCTTGGCGATTTCTTCAATGCGTGCAGGTGAGTAGCTCATGGTGTCGCTCCTGTCGGGGTGATGATAGGGGAAAGTTTTTTAAGAAGGCTCTCAGCCATGTTTTCACGTGGCAAAGCTTGCACATCTTCAAACGCTACTTGCCCCAGAGGTTGATGAAAATAGCCAGATTCGAAAGCCTTCAGCGCGTTGCGGTGATCAGGACTCGCAGCTGCGTCATTTACAGCCAAAATCAAGCTGGTCGAAATCGTCTCGAGTGATTGATTGGACGAGATCAAATTTCCAGCATCCTTTGGCGCCAGAGAGATGGGCTTATAAATTTGTGCAAGTTGCATCGGCATAACAATCGGCAAGGCATGATAGCCATTTCCAAGCTTTTCAATGTTGAGCGGAAGACCTACAAAAAGTGCCGCGTCAGCGCGGCCAGAGAGTAAAACATCGACAGCGCTTTCCTGCGATTGCGCTACACGCAGAAAGGGCACTTCCATGGCCCCTAGCAGCAATTCACCTGATGCAAATGATGCTGTATCAGCCGCGCCCGTTGCGATTTTTTTTCCGGCAAGTGCGGTGACATTTAAAATGGAACGCTTAGTAACCAATAAAATCGGCAGTTGCTTTACAGCAGCGATGTAGGTGATTTTGCTTTCGCCTGGTGGTAGCAGATTTTGGCCCTTTACATATGCCAAGCTGTCTGTGGTTATTAATGCAGCATCAATAACCGGAAAATCTTCAAGGTCCTGCACGCTTTGAACAGTGCCTTTGCCAAGCACGGATAAGATGCGCAATCCATTTTCGTGATCTAACCCATGAGCTATAATTTGGGCTTCTGAAACCCAAGATGGTTCTCCTACAAGAATGTTGAATGTCGTTTCGGCCGCTCTGGCTTGCTCATTAAAAAGTCCCGCTATAAGCACACAACAGACCATGAGGTGAAGTCTCATGTTTGGCCCTCCCTGGTGCGCAAGCTATGCCGCAGCACCGTTGTTATCATTATTGTCATACCGTTGTTTTGGGCAGTTAAGCACAAGCAACTTAAAAGTGTTTTCGTCAGCGATTGTGGCGAAGAGCGGGCAGAACCGAGGTTATGTGAGGGCATATCCACAGCTATTTTTGGGTTTATATGACTACCGTGGATTTCGATTTTCTCTGCGTCACGCGTGTGGCAAACGTCCAGTTATGCAAAATGTGATTGGCGACGCCAAGAAGCGGATCAGAGGTCAGAAGCTTAAGCTTGTTATGCCAGAAGGTTGCGACCCGCGTATCATCGAAGCTGCTGGCATTTTGCAAGGTGAAGATTTGGCTTTGCCCATTGTATTCAGCGAGGCAGTTCCCGAACCCTCGGCCATGGCTGTACATCGGCTGGTTCAACAACGTAAGAACCTAACGGAAAATAGAGCTGCCCAATTGTTACGTAAACCGCTTTATGCAGCGGGCGGGATGGTGGCAGATGGGACGGCGCACGCCATGCTGGCAGGTGTTGCCAATCCAACGGCGCGGGTGATTGAGGCTGCACTGATGACGATTGGGCTTGCACAGGGTATAAGTACACCTTCGAGTTTTTTTCTGATGCAATGGCCATCACGTGTATTGCTGTTTGCAGATTGCGCTGTGAATATCCAACCGAATGCGACAGAATTAGCGGCTATCGCCGTAGCTTCGGCGCGCAGCGCTAAGGCTTTGTTGAATGAAGCAACGCGGGTGGCGTTTTTGTCTTTTTCCACCAAAGGCAGCAGCACACATGCCGATCAGGCTAAAGTTGTTGCGGCGCTGCAGATTGCTCGGCAGTTAGCTCCAGATTTTTTGATTGACGGTGAAATGCAAGGTGATGCTGCACTTTGCGCCAGCGTGGCATCCCGCAAAATTTCAGGGGCTGGCGATGTCGCGGGCCGGGCCAATGTTTTGGTTTTTCCTGATCTTGATGCGGGCAATATCGCTTATAAGCTTTGCCAATATCTGGGCGGGGCGAAGGCTGTCGGCCCGGTCCTGCAGGGCTTTGCAAAACCCGTTTCTGATCTTTCACGCGGCGCATCGGTGACAGACATTGTAGACACGGCGGCTTTGCTGCTTTCAATGGTGCATTGAATGGTGGGTGCGGGGGCGTTAGAAGGCGGTGCATGACATATTCCGCAGTTGAAAATCGGCATCACACAATCGGCGTGAAAGTAGGACATCTGCAAGTCGGGGGCGGGGCGCCAATCGTGGTGCAATCCATGACCAATACCGACACTGCCGATGCTGAAGCTACGGCACGCCAGGTGGCAGAGCTGGCACGTGCCGGCAGCGAGTTGGTACGTATCACGGTTGACCGCGAAGACAGTGCAGCTGCGGTTCCGGCGATTGTTGAGAAACTCGCTGCGATGAAAGTGGATGTGCCTTTGGTCGGAGACTTCCACTATAACGGCCATCTTCTGCTGACGAAATATCCCGACTGCGCCAAGGCACTGGCAAAGTATCGTATCAACCCAGGCAATGTGGGCTTTAAGGATAAGAAAGACCGCAACTTCGCTACGATGATTGAAGCGGCGCTGAAATATGGAAAAACCATACGCATTGGTGTGAATTGGGGCTCACTTGATCAAGCGATGCTGGCCTCATTGATGGATGAGAATGCCAAGTCGTCATCGCCAAAGCCCGCGCGTGACGTGATGCACGAGGCTATCGTGGGTTCAGGCCTGTCGTCAGCTGCCTATGCCGAAGAATTAGGGCTGGCCCGCAACCGCATCATCATCTCAGCCAAGTGTTCAGACGTGCAAGACCTGATCGCAGTTTACCGCATGATGGCACAGCGTAGCGACTATGCGTTGCATCTGGGCCTTACAGAAGCCGGCATGGGATCAAAAGGCATCGTGGCCTCTACGGCGGCCCTGGCGGTGTTGTTGCAGCAAGGCATTGGCGACACCATCCGTATTTCTCTAACACCAGAGCCAGGTGGAGACCGCGCCCGCGAAGTGATTGTGGCGCAGGAAATTTTACAAACGATGGGGCTTCGTGCATTCGCGCCCATGGTGATTGCCTGCCCAGGCTGTGGGCGTACCACGTCAACAGTGTTTCAAGAGTTAGCGCAAGGCATTCAAACTTATGTGCGTGAGCGCATGCCGCAATGGCGTGTGCAATATCCAGGGTTTGAAAATTTATCGCTGGCGGTGATGGGTTGCATCGTGAATGGGCCGGGAGAATCCAAACATGCCGATGTTGGTATTTCATTGCCAGGGACCGGGGAGTTTCCGGCTGCACCAGTATATATCGATGGCCAAAAAGTAAAAACCCTGCGCGGTGAAAACATTGGCAATCAATTTCAAGAGATCGTCGAAAACTATGTCGCCAAGCGTTGGGGATAGCGCATCAGACGAGCAAGTTGTTCACCTTGCGATAGGAAAGATGCGCGAAAATAACAATGCATTTCCAATGACAGTGAAGGCATTTTTTGACGACGCCGATCGTTATCTGAATCGTGGTGATATTCTATTATCGCGCAGTCCATTTTTGGCATCGCGTCTTATCCGCTGGTCGTCACGCAGTTTTTTCAGCCATGCCGCCATAGTGTTTTTGTTGCCACAAGATAAAGAATATTTCTCCAATACGTTTGTCATTGAAAGCTTGTTCAAAGGTGTTGGCATTGCCAATCTTGAAACGTATGTGAGTGGCCGCAATCCTGTGGAAGTGGGGATTTTGCGCCTTGAAGGCCAAGGCTTCAATCAAGATTTTTTCAAACGGAGCAATGGTGTTTTGCTGAATGAAGTGAACAGGCCCTATGATTTCCACAGACTTTGGCGGATGGCATTGGTGGCATTATTTGGATTTCAATTGGCCATTCGGCGTATGCAGCGCAGACCCAATGTTTATCGGCGCTGGTTTCCACGACAATTTATTTGTTCGGGCTTTATACAATACGGGTTTTATCAAGCTGCGCTATTTTCAAACATCGCAACACGGTGCGTAATTCTGAAAAATGGTCTTGTTGATCCAAGCCCGGATGAGATGATGGGCATCACGCCAGAAGACCTTGCCACATCTGATAGGCTCACATGGAAATATGTGATCCGGCGGGGCTGGGTTTATGAAGCGGAGAATTACGCGGCGGCAAAGCGGATTATCTCAGGCGCGTAATCATGAAGTCGGCAGCCTGGTGTAATATTTCGGCTTTCTGGCCATAGGGTGCGAGTGCGGATTTTGCCTGTGCAATAAGAGTTACAGCTTCTGACTTGGCCTTATCCAAACCCAAAAAATCAACAAAAGTAGCTTTGCCCCTAGCGTTATCTTTTTGGGTGGCCTTGCCAAGAGTGGAGGCAGTGCTTGCAACATCTAAAATGTCATCTGCAATCTGGAAAGCTAATCCGATGTTTTTGGCATAGTTGCGCAGCGCAGTTGTATCCGCTTTTGCCATTATCGGCCCAGCGCTACAGGCAAACTCAAACAAGGCGCCAGTCTTCAAACTTTGCATTGCGGAGATTTCGTCAAGCGACGTAAAGCCTTTTGCCTCAGCTTCGATGTCTAACATTTGTCCGCCCACCATGCCGCGGGGGCCGGCTGCACGCGCGACTGCCGCTAAGAGGACAGAGCTTTCGCCAGCTTCCGCCAAAACTTCAAACGCTAAAGTCAGCAGACCATCACCTGCCAATATCGCTGTGGCTTCGTCAAACATCTTATGTGTGGTGGCCCGGCCACGCCGCAGGTCGTCATTGTCCATCGCTGGTAAATCATCATGTACCAGCGAATAGCAATGGATCATTTCAAGTGCTGCAGCGACGTTTAGGGCGCGGGCTTCTGCAATGCCGTGTAGTTTAGCGCTTTCCAAAACGAAAAAAGGCCGCAAACGTTTGCCTTGCCCCAAAGCCGCATAGCGCATGGCATCTTGCAAGCGGTTGCCTGCGATAATCGGCAGCAAGGTTTGCAATTTGGTTTCCACTCTGGCAGCGCATGCGGTAAGAGCGGGTTCAAAGTCTTTGGTCAATGGTTCCTCATCGCGCGACAATAACGTAAGACTTCCCTAATGGCATTTGGCGCGAATCTCAAAGCAATTTGGTTTGATGGTCCACGTTGGCGCGTGTGGCTGCAGCGGGTGAGCATCATTCTTATCACTTGGCCTTTGGTGATGACACTGGTTTACGGCGTTGTGCCGGTGCCATTTTCCAATCTGATGATTTTTCGCCTCGTCAGGGGTTATGGATTGAGCAAGAATTGGGTAAGTTACGCGTCAATGTCTCCTAATTTATCGCGTGCCGTTTTAGCCTCAGAAGACCAGCGCTTTTGCAGCCACCGCGGTATTGACTGGATTGAGTTTCAGGATGCGTTAGATGGGGGCGATGAAGGGCCGTCGCGCGGTGCCTCCACCATTTCCATGCAAGTGGCCAAAAATATGTTTCTGTGGGAAGGGCGCAGCTTTATTCGCAAAGGGCTGGAAATGCCTTTGGCACTTTATATGGACGGCGTTCTAACGAAGCGCCGCATGATGGAAATTTATCTGAACATTGTTGAGTGGGGTCCTGGGATTTATGGTGCAGAGGCCGCCGCCCAGCATCATTTTGGCAAATCTGCTGGTAAGCTCACACAGCGCGAAGCGGCACTTCTGGCCGCTGTATTGCCTAACCCGATCAAGCGCGATGCCGGGCACCCCTCGGCCAAAGTGCGTGCTATTGCGTCCCGCATCCAGAATAACATGGACAGCATGGATGGTTATCTGGCTTGCCTTGGCCAGAATCCCTCGCTATAGAGCCTTCAACACTTTTGGGCAGCTTATTGCCCTTTAACATTTTATACTTTGATTATAGAGGTTTAGATATGGCTGTTCCACGCAAAAAGATGACTAAAAGTCGCATTGGCATGCGCCGTTCGGGTCAAAAAATGCAAACTGTCACTTGGATTGAAGATGCGAAGTCTGGCGAATTGCGCCGCCCGCACCATGTGGATTTGAAGACCGGCATGTACCGTGGCCGCCAAGTCATGACCGTGAAGGCAGAAGCTTAATCATCTTTAATTCGCATTCTATTGAATTTCGCAAGACCGGCTTAACGCCGGTTTTGTTTTTTTGGACTAGTTGCAGAGTATTTAGACATTCATCCTAAGATGATCTTCAAAGTGTGCGTACGTATTGCAGAGATGAAGACATGTTGGCGGGTGTTTGGCAAAACATAAAGGTTGAAACGTCGCGCGGGGCCGATGCAATTCAGCTTGCAGATGCGTGGCGCGAGCTTGGCCGCAATGCTGTGGAACCAGCGGCTTTTCAATCTGCGGACTTTGCACTGCCAATCTTGGCGCACCAAGGTGGCGTTAATTTGATCAGGGTTTCGCTCGGCAGCGCAATAGCGATGGCGCTACCAGTGGAGCGTCGGTGGGGCATGCAAGCAAGTGCTGCGTCAACCTTAACGGCCAGTGGTTTGCCACAAACTGCCGAACACGGCGCAGAGGCGGCCATCATGGCCTTGCTGAATTCATTGTCAGAGCCTTACCTGTTTCGGTCACTGCCCAAAGCCAGCGCTTTTTTCGCTTTGCTCGAAAATGCCCAGCCGCAACTTCATGTCGTTAAAAGCTGGAAGCGCGCCGCGCTCAAAATCAACGGCACATTCGAGCAATGGTTCGGCGAAAATTTTGACCACAAGCGTCGCAAGGAATTCAAACGATTGCGTGCCAGGCTTGCAGAGCAGGGCAAACTTGAACTTGAAACTTTGAATCAATCCAGCAGTTTGCATGGCTTTATCAACAGTCTGGTAGAGCTTGAAGCAAAAGGCTGGAAGGGCAAACGCGGCACAGCTTTAAACAGTGATAAGGCCACGGAGATTTGTTTCAGCGAAATCTGCACTAACTGCCACCGCTCTGGCACGCTGCGTTTTTGGACATTGAAGTTCAACGGCCAGCCCATCGCCAGCCTGGTGGGGCTAGTTGATGGTGCCCAAGGCTGGATTGTGAAAATCGCCTATGATGAATCCTTCGCCAAATTTTCTCCAGGTGTTCTGCTGATTCTGGATGCAACTGAAGCCTTGTTTACTGAGCCTGCACTCAAGTTGGTTGATTCCTGCGCAATTCCCGGTCACCCGATGATTGAGCGCATTTGGCGCGACCGCATTGAGATGGTTGATGTGTTAGTTGCGCCTGCCAAGGTGTCACCATTTCGCTTTGCTGCGACGGTTACCGCACTCAAAACGCATGCGAAATTGCGCCAATCTGGGAAATCCATTTTTTACCGCCTGACAAAAAGGAAAAGATCATGAGCATTGTGTTTGTGGATTCAGCCATAGCCAGAGCCAAGTTTTTAAAAGCACCTTTCATGTTGAAGCATGGATTGGCCGATAATCTGCTGTTCACTCTGCCGCGCCTAATCGAACTGGCAAAGTCTATGCCGCGTGATTCCATTGAATATAATTCGGGGAAGGTCGCTGTGGGCGTGAAGCCTGAAGACGTACCTAAAATTGATATGTCGGCCGAAGCTGTGATCACATCCATCGAAACTGCAAATGCCTGGATGGTGATCAAACGCGTAGAGCGAGATCCGGCCTATAAGGATTTGTTGGACCAGTTTGTGCGCGAGGCCAATGAAGCTGCAGGCCGAAAGCCATCTGACTATTCGGATCTGGAAGGATTTATTTTCGTTTCATCTGCTCACGCCACAACGCCTTTCCATATCGATATGGAAGAAAACATACTGATTCAAATCAAAGGTGATAAATTTGTGCGCACATTTGACAATGCCGATCGCAGTTTAATTTCCGAAGAAAATCTGGAATTCTCTCCCGCGGGGCATCGTAACAAGCATTATCACGATTCATTTGAAAGCCGCTCCACGTTGCACAGCATGAAGCCCGGTGACGCTGTTCACATGCCTTACACTGTTCCGCATTGGGTAAGCACGGGTGACAGCTATTCCATTTCAATGGCGATGACGTGGAAAACGCCGGAAGTGGTTCGCATGAATAAGATCCGCATTATGAATGGCAGCTTGCGCGATTACGGCGTGCCGCAACGTGCACCGGGTGCGGCACCCCTATGGGATGGCACCAAAGTTTTGATGTATGATGTGATTATGGCGGCGTTAGCGCCTTTGCGTAAATCAGAACGCCTCCGCGTGTTCTTGCGCCGGATGATTTATGGCAAGAAGGCCAACTACTATCTGGAAACGAAGTCGAGCATGTGAATTTGGTCGGCTCGTAAATCTGTCCAACATTGCCTTTTCGCTGGGTTTTACGCCAACGTCGCCAGCCTCTCGGTTAGCAATGTGAAGAAACCATCAGCATCAATTGTGCGTACGACAGTGGCATTAGGCGTGCGGTTGGACACTTTCCACCAATCTACCACCGTTTGACCCATGGTAAGTTCGCTTTCGCATTCAACTTCCACATTTACATCTTTGCCGGTGAACAACTCTGGGCGCAGCAGCCAGGCGATCACGCAAGGGTCATGCAACGGGCCGCCATCAGAGCCGTATTTATCAACATCAAAGCGCTCAAAGAAATCCAGCATCAGTGCCACGGCGGGGCCAGTGTTATTTTTCATCATGCGGAATTTTTGAATGCGGGCCCGTGTGGTCAATGCTTGATGGGTACAATCCAGCGGGATTAAAGTGATCGGAGCGCCGCATGCAAAAACCAATCGCGCAGCTTGCGGATCAACATAGATGTTAAATTCTGCAGTGGGTGTTACGTTGCCGCCTTCAAAATAGCCGCCGCCCATGGCAATGATACGCTTGATGCGCAATGCAATGCGTGGTTCTTTGATCAAAGCCAAGGCGATATTGGTGAGGGGTCCTAAAGTACACAGTGTGACAGTGCCCGCTTCATGACTCATCAAGGTGTCAATGATGAAATCCGGCGCATATTGCGTTTGCAGAGGCATGTTTGGCTCTGGCAAAATCGGCCCATCAAGCCCGGTGCGACCATGCACATGTTCAGCGGTGACCAGCGCGCGTAACATGGGGCGAATGGCACCCGAAAACACTTTGGTCTCTGGCTTGCCCGCCAATTCGCAAATTTTTCGGGCGTTTACTTCTGTCAGATGCAGTGGAACATTGCCTGCCACGGCGCAGATTCCTAAAATTTCAATCTCAGGTGAAGCCATGGCGAGAAGTATGGCTAGCGCATCGTCTTGACCAGGGTCTGTGTCGATGATGATGGAATGTTTCATGTGCCGTTTTCTTTTTTGTTGCCTTACGCCGATGATAAGTCGGCGGCAGTAAAACACAATGGCACAATCCGTTTAAGTACAGCCAAAAAGCGCGATGCCAAAACTTACATAGACCGTGAAACTTGGTTGACAACCGAAGGGTATAAAGTGTGTTCTTCCACTAATACACGTGCTGCTAAAATTTCGGGCGTGTCGCCTGCTAAAATCGGCACGCGCGTTTGGGCGATCACCGGGCCACCGTCTAACTCGGCTGTTACCCAGTGGACGCTGCATCCCGCCTCCTTGTCGCCTGCAGCAATGGCGCGGGCATGGGTGTGTAGGCCTTTGTAGAGTGGTAGCAGGGAAGGGTGAATGTTCAGCATCCGTCCTTGCCACGGGGTAATCAAAACTGGTGTCATGATGCGCATGAAGCCAGCGCAGGCGATAAGGTCTAAGTTTTGTGGTTGTAAATAGTTATTCAATGCTTCGTCAAAGGCTTCGCGTGTGGTGAAGTCTTTGTGGTTTATAACTTGTGTTGGGATGCCATTAGAATTAGCCCAAGTAATGCCGCCTGCTTTATCGCTGTTAGACACGACACAGGCGATTTCGTAACTCGAATCAGCTTTATGCGAAGCTGCAACCAGCGCTTTCATGTTTGAGCCGCCGCCGGAGATCAACACACCGACGCGCTTTTTCATTGTGATAGGAAGCCCGAATAGGCGACTTGCGGCTCTTGGCCTTTGCGGGCGCGGATCATCCCCAGCATGATGACAGTTTCGCCAGAACGTTTTAGACTTGCGGCGATGGCTTTCGCGTCTTTGGCATTCACCACCACAATCATTCCCACGCCGCAGTTGAAGGTCCGCAGCATTTCAGCCTCGGTTACGCCGCCCTGTTTTTGCAGCCACTGAAAAACCGGCGGATAAGGCACAGCGGACAGATCAATTGCGGCAACAGTTCTCTTGGGCAGGACGCGAGGGATATTTTCGGTAAAGCCGCCGCCAGTAATATGGGCCAATGCTTTAATACCCAGGCCTTTTTTTAGCGCTTTCAGAATCGGCTTTACGTAAATGCGCGTGGGGGTGAGTAGGGCCTGCGCAATGGTTAGACCTTTGGCAAAGGGTGCCGCATCTTTTAGGCGGTAACCGCTTACGTCGATTATTTTGCGGATCAGCGAATAGCCGTTGGAGTGCGGGCCAGACGAGGCCAGGCCCAGGATCACATCGCCTGCTTTCACATCTTTTGCCGGCAGGATTTTTTTGCGCTCCACGGCACCCACAGCAAAGCCTGCCAGATCATAATCGGCGCCGTGATACATGCCGGGCATTTCTGCGGTTTCGCCACCCACCAAAGCGCAGCCTGCTTGTTTGCAGCCATCGGCAATGCCTGCAATGACCTCACGTGCAGCTTTTACATTCAATTTGCCAGTGGCATAATAATCCAGAAAAAACAGCGGCTCTGCGCCTTGTACAACGAGGTCATTGACGCTCATGGCCACCAGATCAATGCCCACGCCGTGGTGCATGTCGCTATCAATCGCCAGCTTCAGCTTGGTGCCTACGCCGTCATTGGCAGCAACAAGCAGCGGGTCTTTAAAGCCGCACGCCTTTAAGTCAAACAAACCACCGAAACCGCCAAGTGACGGATTAGAGCCTTTACGCCTGGTGGATTTGGCAAGAGGCTTGATTAACTCCACCAAGTCATTGCCAGCCGTGATATTCACGCCAGCATCGGCATAGGAAAGAGAGTTGCTTTTAGGGCCTGAAATCGTCATGCCTCGGGTTTGCCTCAATGGGGTGAGATGTGGCAAACCCCTAGACAGATTCTGAACCGGGATAAAGCTTAAAGAGCATAATGAGATTTACCTTTTTCCTAAGTGTAGCGTTATTGTTGAGCGCTCCCACAGCCCGTGCTGCTGGGCCCATTGAAACCAGCCCTTTTGCAGTACAAGGGGTGGATGTGGACGTGACTGATCTTTCGGTCAAAGCCGCCAAAGACAAAGCACTGATCGACGTGCAGATGAAAGCTTTGGTTATGCTGGGGCAGAATCTGGGTGGCGCTGAAGTGGCTGATGAGCTTGCCAAACTTGAGGCCAAGGAGGTTATGCCTCTGCTCAAATCGCTTTCCATCGAGCAGGAAACGATGAGCCCCGGCCATTATGTTGGCAAATTTACCGTTCGGTTTTTGCCGCAGAAATTGAAGCCCCTGCTTTCGGGCCTTGGTGTTCGCATTCCCGGCGCGCAAGGCCCACCCATGCTGGTCATTCCGGTGTGGACAGATGAAACTGGCCGGGTGGTGGTGTGGGATGATAATCTGTGGCGCAAGGCGTGGCTAGATCTTCAGGCCACGCAAGCGCAAATTCCTATTCTTGTTCCTCTGGGCGATCAGGAAGATTCCTCAACGCTTTCCGTTACGGATCTTTCAAACAATGATGCGGTGAAGCTGGAGGCACTGCGGCGGCGCTATGATGTAAAAACCATGTTGATCGCTTTTGCCCAGGCAGCACCCGGCGGTGGCATTCATGCGCGTGTGGTGGGAACATCAGCGCTGGGCAAAATTACTATCGATAAAATCTATATAGCAGATTCGCATGAGGTGGCGGAGTCAGCCGCCGTTGCGGCTCAACGTTTTCAAAGTTTAATCACCGACAAATTTAAATCTGAGCAGGCTAAAGTTGCGGCGGCTAAGATTGCCGCTGCTGGCCCGCAGGCGCTGGCCGTGGTGGTTCCCTTTGGTGGGCCATCGGAATGGAATGGCATTCGCTCACGCATTCTGGCCACACCGGGAATTGTGGGATTAGACGTCACATCGCTGGACGTTGGCGGAGCCTCGGCACGGTTATTGTATAATGGCAATCCCGAGGATTTGGGTGCTTCATTTCAAGCGGCTAATTTGAAGTTGGAACGATCAGGCGCTGGCTGGATGATTAGGCCATTGTAACCGCCCATGAACATTGCCAATCCTATCACACTTGCGCGCATTCTGGTTGTTCCGGTGCTTATCCACCCGGTGGACTATAAACGTTATTCCATTGCAAGCCATTTGAGTGAGACAACAGCAGCATGACCGCGCAAAGACAGGTTATATTTTGGATTGCTGCTTTAGCTGTGTCTTTAATCTTCTTCTGGTATCTGCAAGACATTCTGTTGCCTTTTATCGCGGGCTTTGTTTTGGCTTATTTTCTTGATCCGGTAGCGGACCGTTTGGAACGCGCCGGGCTGCCACGCCTTGCTGCAACGTCATTCATTATTGCTTCTGCGGTTTTATGTTTGGTTTTTGGTTTTGCTTTGGTTGTACCGGCGCTTGGCACGCAAGCGGCAAGGCTTGTGGCAGAGGTGCCGCAGCTTTCAGCACAAGTGGTTCAGCTGACCAATAATTTTGCGCCGCAATGGGTGAAAGACATGGTGGCTAATAATGGTGGTGATCTACAATCCACCTTGGCTGACTATGGCGGTCGTGCCGCTGTGTGGTTAGCAGGCTTTGGGGCCACGCTTTGGTCGGGCAGCAAATCATTGTTGAACCTTGTTTCATTATTGCTGATCACGCCTGTGGTGGCATTTTATTTGTTGAATGATTGGGATCAACTGGTGGCCCGTATTGATCATTGGCTGCCGCGCGACCATCAGATTGAAGTGCGCATGATTGCCAAAGATGTTGATAAAGCCCTTGCAGGTTATATTCGCGGGCAGGGCACAGTGTGCCTAATCATGGCGGCTTTTTACGCAGCCGGATATACGCTGATTGGCCTTAAAAGTGGTTTGGCCATTGGCTTGATGACAGGGCTTTTGGCCTTCATCCCATTCTTTGGTGCGCTGCTGGGCGGATTTGCAGCTTTGATTGTGGGTTTCCTGCAATTCTGGCCGCTCGAAATTTCACTTTTTTGGGTGGTGGGCATTTTGCTTTTAGGTCAATTTATTGAAGGCAATTTTTTGTCACCAAAACTGGTGGGTCAGTCGATTGGCTTGCATCCTGTTTTCATGATGTTGGCGCTCTTGGCATTTTCATATGTGTTTGGCATTTTAGGCTTGATCCTGGCTGTGCCTTTGGCTGCAACAACGGGTGTTTTGGTGCGCCATGGTTTGTCG
>JAYVCU010000145.1:0-8800 GCA_043749835.1 Hyphomicrobiales bacterium | reverse complement strand
TGGGATGAATTGTAAGAATAGAGACTGCATCACGATTACCCGTCACAACATAGCGCCCTGGCACGATGGGAAATATCGGCTGTTCCATAATCAGGCCGTGTTCTTCTAACCACCAGTCAGTGTTTTTGAATGTCCATTGAGCTGGAGCCACACCCTTGTTCACTTGCAGATTTTCATAATTGGACAAACGCACACCGCGCGGGCCAGGATCAACAGGCCACAAACCCCAGGTTTCAGCACCTATACCCGATTTTGCATCTTTGTCGCCCAGTGCAGCAATATATTGGGTGGGGATCCGCTTGACGACAGTTTCGGCGGTTGCAGCGGGAGGAGGCACCCACAAGGCACACATGACTGCGAAAATGCTAACCAACTTCGCATGAGAATAATTCATCACACTCTCTCCTTACAGGCATAGATGTTGCACCGAGATACGGAGGTGAGCAAGTTTTGGATTAAACCTCGGCCCAATTTGCCATTTGTCCTCGCGCCCAGGTAAGTTGACGCTTGATGTAATTTCGCGTGGCGATCTGGGCCAGGTTACGGGCTTCATCCAATGTTGTCTCGCCTTTGATGTGGGCCAGCAGTTCAGGCACGCCGATGGCTTTCATCAGTGGGGCTGCAGGTTCCAGCGTTGGCAGGCCCCGCACTTCATCCAAAGCGCCCTGCTCTAACATGTGGGCAAAGCGACTATTCGCCCGTTGATAAAGCACGTCGCGCGCTGCGGTTTTAAACAGTTTTTTTACATCAAAGTCTCGTAGCGGTGCTGCAGCTTCGGCCCGTGCCTGCCATTCGTGCAAGCTGATACCCGTGCTATCTACGACCTCCAGGGCACGGATTAACCGCTGTCGGTCCGATGGATGCAAGCGGGCGGCGGCAACGGGGTCACGCGCAGCCAATTCTGCATGCAGGTCACCCGAGTGGCTGCGCCAGTGGTTTCGCACTTCAGGTGCAGGCTCTGGTACTTCAGCCAAACCTTTGATAAGTGACATAAAATAAAGCCCCGTACCACCACATAGGATAGGCAACTTGTCGGCCTCATGCACAGTCTCAACCGCGGCCATTGCTTCACCTTGCCACCTCGCCACTGAATAAGGCTGAGCGCCCGAAACATGGCCATAGAGACGATGTGAAAGCTTAGCTTCGTCTTGCGCTGTTGGCCTTGCTGTTAGCACCTGCAGCTCTTGATAAACTTGCATTGAGTCGGCATTGATAATCACACCGTTTTCGGCTGTAGCAATTTCTATGGCCAAGGCGGACTTGCCGCTGGCCGTTGGCCCCGCAATAAGCACCACGCGTTTTTTATTTTTCCAAACCATTATCTGCGTGTCTTACTGGTTGTTTGGCTAAAGTGGAGCCATTAAATTGAATGAGCCATGTTCGACAGAAGATTTTAAACCACGCTGGCGACTGACATCATAAAGACTTAAGACGACGCCTTTTCCAGCGGCAATCTCGCCACCACCCAACATACTGCTGCCGCCAACAAAGCGATTCTTGCCAAATAAATTAGAATCTAAGGAGGGATGGAATGCACCGTAGGGGTCATGAACAATAAGTCGGTGTGATCTATATTCACTGTAGGATTGTAGTACAGTTCCGGATGACAATTGATCTGTAAATCTGTCAAAAACATAGCCGACGATCAGAACAATGTGTCCCTCCACCCGCTTATGTGAGACGCCAGCTATTACTGGGAAGCCTACGTTTATCGATCTCACAATTGTCGTTAAAGCGACCTCTGGATCGTTCGGGTATGTCCACTTCCAAAGTTGCGGATCGTAGCGATCCTCGAGCCACTGTTGTATGTTAGCGTGGGCGTTGCGCGCGACTTTGTTCCTGCGCTTATCGGGATTGCCAGCAAGGTTGATTTCGCTCCAAATCTTTGGAACTTCCACATTGCCAAATGCCTTACCGGGAAATTTATAACGATCCAAATACTGTGCATACATTTTGAGCACTGTGGATTGGCAATGCACTTCTGAAACCTGAGTGTGATAAGGAACAGGCAAACTCTTCGTCTGTCCAAAGTCAAACATGGATCCCTCCGTCGCTCGCTGAATTATAGCGCTACAGATAAGACTGCACATCCCCTAATTTGGGGAAAATAGTGGCCTGTGCCAGTCAACCCGTAACTCACTCTTGCCGCTGGCTGTTGGCCCTGCAATAAGCAGCACGCGTTTAGGAGAGTTTGTAGACATATGGATTCCGTTCTGGTCCTCATAGCAACGCCTGGCTCTGACGCAATCTCGGATCAAATTGCCGGGCGACTTAGCGACGTGCGCTGGCTGGCGATAGGTGAAGCACTAGAGACGTCACCTGTCCATCTAGCAATTGTGCGAGAGATTTGTGCGAGCTTACCTATTGACATCAATGTCGTACCATTAGCCAATCGCCGAAAGCGGGTACTCTTGGCGGACATGGATTCCACGATGATCCAGCAAGAATGCATCGATGAACTCGGCGAGGTGGCCGGTGTTGGTGATCACATCAAATCGGTCACGGCGCGGGCTATGCGAGGCGAGATCGATTTCGAAGGCGCATTGACAGAACGCGTGGTGTTTTTGCAGGGCCTGCCTGAAAGCGCTATTCAAGACGTTATCGACAAGCGCATCACTTTCATGCCGGGCGGCAAGATTTTGGTTGCGACGATGAAGAAGCATGGTGCCTATGCGGCACTTGTATCGGGTGGCTTCACGGCTTTCACCTCGCACGTTGCCCTTGCACTGGGATTTGATGAGAACCGTGCCAATACTTTACTTGTGAAAAACGGACAGCTCACGGGCCAGGTTGCACTTCCGATCTTGGGTAAGGATGCCAAGGTTGAGAGTTTGCATCGCATTTGTTCCGTGCACGGATTATTACGCGATGATGTGCTGTCGGTTGGTGACGGAGCTAACGACATTCCCATGTTGCAAGCGGCGGGCATGGGTGTTGCACTTCACGCAAAACCAAAGGTGCAAGAACAGGCGGCTTATGTTGTCAACCACGGTGACCTGACTGCCCTGCTTTACCTTCAGGGATATACGAAGCAAGAATTTGAAAATTAATCAGGACCGCACAACAACTGCAGCACCTGCGATAATAATTGCAAAACCAACAAAGTGTTGAAGCGTCAAGCGCTCACCCAAATAGAAAATTGCGAATCCAATGAACACAGCAAAGGTGATTACCTCCTGGATGGTTTTCAATTCCGCTGCTGAATAAAATTGGTTGCCCCAGCGATTGGCAGGCACGGCTAAACAATACTCAAAGAATGCTATGCCCCAACTCACGACAATTACCAACCACAGTGGTTTATCGGTGAATTTCAAATGACCGTACCATGCCAATGTCATGAACAGGTTGGAACAAATGAGGAGCAAGATGGGCAGGATTTGATTGAAGGACATAGCCAATTCGTGCTGCGTTTGGTCGGATTCGTCAAGCCAGCAGCAGCAGCTTTGTACTATCATTTTTATTACGCTGGGCGTGGTTTGGACCAAAGATGTTTGGCCCAAAGTGGGTGGAAGGAATTCGCGTGAACGCACAGGCTTATGGCCTGTGCATTTTTAACTCGCGCCAGTTATTTATTTTTCATATTGCGCAGCAAATAGTAAGCTCCGCCGCCGATGGCTACGCCGAAGAACCAGCCATAAACCCCCCACCAGGATGGCAGGATCGTCGTGACGTTCGGCAGGATCGTCGAGAATAGAGCGCCGATGAAGAGTGCAATGAAAGCATTGGCGTGCCAGCCGTTGCTAAATTTGAACTCGCCGTTTTCTTGATAGAGTGCATTCACATCCACCTTGCCTTTGCGGATCATATAATAATCCACCATCATGATGCCGAAAATTGGTCCCATGATAGAGCCAATCAAACCGACAAAGTGAGCCGCACCGCCGTTCCATGGGGCAAATGGATAAAGCACCAGGGCAATTCCTGCAGCGATATAACCACCTTTTTTGAAGTCGATCTGCCTTGGGAACACATTTGAGAAATCAAAGGCAGGCGACACAAAATTCGCCACCACGTTGATGCCTAAAGTGGCCACAGCAAAGGTTACAGCTGCAAGTGCAGCCAAGAACCAGTTATCAAACTTGGCCGAAATCTGATCAGGGTGGAGCAGCAACTCACCATAGACAGTATAAGCCGCCGTGGTGGTGATGCCGGCAACCAAGCAGAATAGGAGAAGGTTGATCGGCAGGCCCCACAAGTTGCCCTTGCGCACTGTTGCTTCATCTGGCGCATAACGCGAGAAGTCGCAGAAGTTCAAATAAAGTGCGGCAAAGTAAGTGACCCAGGTCGCTGCTACGGCTGCCAAAGCTGCCAAGGAACCAGGTGCGCCGGGAATGCCTGCATCAGCGGTGGCTGCTGCAAGTTTGTCAGCGGGAATATCGCTGCCAAATGAGATGGTGCCGGATTTTACCACGAGTATAACCGCCAAGAAGAGCATCATAACCCAAACAGCGGGGCCAGCCCAATCTTGGAACTTGCGGACGGTTTCCATGCCATTTTGAATGATGAGAAGCTGCAAGGCCCACACCACAACGTAACAAATCACTTCCAACGTGGAGTGGCCTAACATGTGACTATTGGTGTGGAAATCCAACATGCCCTGATTGCGTGTGAGCAAGGCGACAATAGCACCAGATGCCGCCGAAGTTTGCGCCCCATACCAGAAGCAAGCCACAATGGCGCGGACCAGCGCTGGAATGTTGGCCCCAAAAGTGCCAAATGATGCGCGAGCCAAAACTGGATAAGGCACACCCGTTCTGACACCCGCTATGCCCACCATGTTCATCAACAGATAAACAACAACCGAACCTAAGCCGATGGCGATGATGAAGTTAAAAAAATTGCCGCACAGAAGAAAAAGGCTGGCGGCAAGGAAGTATCCGTAAAGTGAGTGAACGTCTGATGTCCAGACATTGAAGATAGAGTAGGCACCCCAGTTTCGATTTGCTGCAGGCGCCAGGTCCTCGTTATGTAACGAGGGTGACGGATTTATCAGTTTCATTAAAATACCCCTTTTTCGTTTCCCCGTTGACTGCTTTCTTTTTGTGAGCAGTTCAACATTGCTTAAGTTTAATGCGGCTGGGTGAGTCTCACAATCCCTTAATGGTTGCTGACAATGAGACATCCGAATTTGGGTGGCGCCCTTCCATCGACGCCCGCCTGCACCTATATTCAGCGCATGGGTCATTCTCGACAGGACGGCGGATTTGCCGAAGCGCCACAACCCGCTTTGACAGGTTATGAACCCCTGCCCGCTTCAGCGCGGTCTGGGCTGGAGGGGTTGCGGCCAGAGATCCACGCATTGCCGATGTTTGCGCCCAATAAGCCCAACAAGATGCCGAAAACAGAAGGGGGCAAGCGTCTGGAAGTGTTTTCGCCTTATGAGCCTAAAGGCGATCAACCCACGGCCATTCGTGAACTGGTTGCAGGTATTCAAAGCGATGAACGTAACCAAGTTCTGCTGGGCGTTACCGGTTCGGGCAAAACGTACACTATGGCCAAGATCATTGAAGCGACGCAGCGGCCTGCCCTCATTATGGCGCCCAATAAAACCTTGGCCGCACAGCTTTATGGCGAGTTCCAAAACTTCTTCCCCAATAATGCGGTGGAATATTTCGTGTCTTATTACGATTATTACACGCCAGAAGCCTATGTGGCCCGCAGCGACACTTACATTGAGAAAGAAAGTTCGATCAATGAGCAGATTGACCGGATGCGCCATTCGGCCACGCGCTCACTGCTGGAGCGTGATGATGTGATTGTGGTGGCTTCCGTCTCCTGCATCTATGGCATCGGCGATGTGGAAACCTATTCCGCCATGGCCTTTCAAATAAAAAAAGGTCAGCGTACGGATCAACGGACTTTGATTGGTGATCTGGTGGCGTTGCACTACCGTCGCAACGATCAGAATTTTGTGCGCGGCACATTCCGTGTGCGTGGCGACACGATTGAATTGTTCCCGTCGCATTTGGATGATCGCGCCTGGCGCATTTCATTATTTGGCGATGTGGTGGAAGGCATCAGCGAATTTGATCCGCTTACAGGCCAGAAGCGCGCCGAGTTGGAGCAAATAAAAGTCTATTCCAACTCGCACTATGTCACGCCCAAGCCTACGTTGGAACAGGCAGTCACGCGCATTAAACACGACCTGCAAGTGCGTCTCGCAGAATTCAACAGCGCGGGCCGCATTTTGGAATCACAGCGGCTTGAACAGCGCACCATGTTTGATATCGAAATGATGATGGCTACGGGCTCATGTGCGGGCATTGAAAATTACTCGCGCTATCTCACGGGCCGCAAGCCGGGTGAGCCGCCTCCTACACTGTTTGAATACCTGCCCGACAATGCCATCGTCTTTACGGATGAAAGTCATGTTACGGTTCCGCAAATCGGCGGCATGTTCAAAGGCGACTTTAGCCGCAAGGCCACGCTGGCGGAATATGGATTCCGGCTGCCCTCGTGCATTGAC
This sequence comes from Hyphomicrobiales bacterium, assembly GCA_043749835.1. GTDB lineage: Bacteria > Pseudomonadota > Alphaproteobacteria > Rhizobiales > Aestuariivirgaceae > Aestuariivirga. The sequence continues at coordinate 2,334 of JAYVCU010000145.1, read as the reverse complement.
AATCGCCCGTTACGGTTTGAAGAGTGGGATGCGATGCGCCCGCAAAGCATTTATGTTTCGGCCACGCCCGGCGGCTGGGAATTGGCACAGACCGGCGGCGTATTCTCCGAACAGATCATTCGCCCCACGGGCCTTATTGACCCTCCTGTGTTCATCCGTCCGGTGAAAACCCAGGTCGATGACGTGATTGCCGAATGCAAAGACGTGGCGCTTGCGGGTCAACGCGTATTGATCACCACGCTGACCAAGCGCATGGCTGAAGACCTGACCGAATATATGCATGAGCAAGGGGTGCGCGTGCGTTACATGCACAGCGATATCGACACGCTGGAACGCATTGAGATTTTGCGTGATCTGCGCCTTGGCGCTTTTGATGTGCTGATCGGCATTAACTTGCTGCGGGAGGGTTTGGATATTCCGGAATGCGCCCTGGTGGCGATTTTGGATGCCGACAAAGAAGGTTTCCTGCGTTCGGAAACATCACTGGTGCAAACCATCGGCCGGGCCGCCCGCAACATTGATGGCCGCGTGATCATGTATGCTGACAGCATCACTGGGTCGATGAAGCGCGCCATTGCCGAGACCGATCGCCGCCGCGAAAAGCAGGTGGCTTACAACACGGCCAATGGCATCACGCCGCAATCGATTAAATCGAATATCCGCGACATTATGGGCTCAATGTATGAGCGCGACCATGTGCAGGTGGAGGCCGGCGACGGCACGCCTCTGGTGGGGCATAACCTGCAAAAGGTTTTAGCCGACATGGAAAAGCGCATGCGCGAGGCGGCCGCGAATTTGGAATTCGAAGAAGCCGCACGGTTGCGTGATGAAGTGAAGCGGTTGAAGGCGGTGGAGCTGGCCGTGATGGATGATCCGCTGGCGAAGAATTCGAATATTCAGACGGCGGAGGAGAGCTGGCCGAAAGGCGAGGTGCGACGCAGGGCTGGGAGTAGCGGTGGGAAGCCGGGGAGTAGGACTTACCGCGGGCCGAAGCGGTAGAAACTTTCTGCAAAGTGTGGTATTTGCATTTCATGACCAAGCTTGAAAAAATTGAACAAGAAATTGCCGCCCTGCCCCAAGCGGATGTGTTTAAACTAGCAAGCTGGTTTGCCGAGTTTCACGCCGGACTTTGGGATAAGCAGATTGCGGAAGACGTTACAGCCGGTCGGCTTGATAAACTAGCGGAGCAAGCATTGGTGGATCACAAAGCTGGGCGGACAAGGCCACTTTGAACCACTTCGCGGCACCAAGCTTTTGGGATTGCTACAAAGCTTTGCCTGAAAGTGTTCAGAATTGGCCAACAAGAACTTCGAACTTCTGAAATTTGATTCGAGTCACCATTCACTGCATTTTAAAAAAGTGGGCCACTTTTGGTCGGCCCGTGTGGGCATTGAATATAGAGCTTTAGCTGCTGAGGCAGATGACGGTTACGTATGGTTCTAGATTGGTCGGCATGAGGCATATGACAGAATAGTAAAATGAAGTTTGGTCGACATTTCAGATGATTTTATGCACTGTCACCGTAACCCCGGCGCAAGGCGGGAAGCAGCGGCGGGAAACCGGGGAGCCGGACTTACCGCGGGCCGAAGCGGTAGAAACTCAAAAAACTGCGGCGTGCGAAACTTCTCAACTAGCTTGAGTATGAAGAGAGAGTTCTATGCTGCACCCGTTCGTCCCAAGAGAGGATTGAGTTCCTGCGCGAGTTGATCTTCAAGAGATTGCAACACCCAGCTTGAATTCAATGATGAACCAAACTTGAATATTTCAATCGCTAGCCCTCCGGGAATTTTTTGAGCCCATTTCGAAAGATGCAGTGCGTAAGTTTTCTCGTTTGCACAAATTATATGCTCATATAATCGCTTAGCTATGTCTTTAGATTGCCCGACGTACAAACAGTTAAGACAGGAATTTCTCACAAAGTGATTGATCTTAGGATACGCGCGGTTCTTTAGTTTGCGAGCCTGTAAGATTTCACTTTGAACGATTGGAATAGCATCATTTTCTGTAAGGCGAAGCGTGTAAATTGCCAAGTAATTCCTTCCTACTTCACTCCTTAATTTTTTTTGAATTTCTAAGGAATTTTGATCATTCATCTCGCTGAATTTGAATGCTAAATACAAACGTTCGTCGTGCTCAACCGTTTCTATAATCTCCGCTCTTCTTCGCATTTCGATCGCTAGACGAGATCCAAGTCCCTGCATCTCAAAAAAAGTATCAATCATATTTCGAACATCTTAAAATAGTGTTGGATTTAAGTTAGTTTACGGTGACAGTGCTGGACTGCACCCTATAAGTGAGACACGATAATTTCGGTTACAGGTAACCTTAAAGTTA
>JAYVCU010000144.1:0-4019 GCA_043749835.1 Hyphomicrobiales bacterium | reverse complement strand
CTTCGAACTGGCAGCCTGAGCTTTGGCGGGCTTTGCCTTCGAGGCCTTGGCCCTGATAACTTTTGCCTTGGTTACTTTGGTCTTTTTCGCTTTGGTTTTGGCTTTCGTCCGGCCGCCCTTAGCCTTTGCGGCTTTGGCTTTTGTCGCCATGATCATTTCCTCTCCAGAAAATTATCGTCTTGCAAGATCAAAGGCTGCGCCAGAATTGCAATAAAATCAATAAACCGTTGCAACAGCTTGAAGAACACGCATGTGGGCTTGGCATTCGCCGTCACCGAAGAAACTGAAGCCGGTGCTGTCGATCAGCAAGTTGAGCTGGTCATTGGTGCGCCGCTACGGGAACTGAACGGCCAGAGTTAGCCTGCCCGACATTCTGTTTAAGATGTTGCACGAAAGATTATTGCGTGTTTGACACCTCGTCCACATGACCCAATCCTGCCAACGCTTCACGTGCTAACACCAATTATAAGGCCCATAGGAGCTCCGTGGGCGCCATTTTAACACTGTGAGCTGAAGTCCACTTAAATGGGGGGAGAAGGCTCACAAGTCGCCTAGAGGCCTTGTGGGCGCATGATAGCACCACCTTATTATCGGCCGAGTGCTTACCCACCTCAATTACCTGCCTGCCCCCAAATCGGCAAACTCAGCACAACCGAAAGGGCGATCATTGCAAAGCACACGCGCTGAAAGGTTTTGGGGCTGGCCAGACCGAACACGTGTGTGCCCAACCAAAGCCCCGCGCCATAGGCGGGACCGCAAAACAGCGCCAACCCGAGGACATGGGATGTGATCAGCCCGCCCGCCACGTAGGCGATGGCTGTCATCACCCCGGTGCCGATAAAGAAAATCATAGTGGTGGCGCGCACATTATCGCCGTCGCGGTTGCCGCCCAACAGATAAGCAATAATCGGAGGCCCGCCAATTTGCGCAACGCCGCTGAACACGCCCGATAGCGCACCCGTTACGATGGCCGCAGAACGATGCGGTTGGCCGCGGTAGCGCCAGCCCGACAACAAGATCGCCAGCATCGCGACAGCAAGGGCCACGATAATCCAGCGCAGAACCAGCGGGTCAGCCAGCTTCAGCAAAAATGTGCCAAGTGGAACACCCGCAACCGCGCCCAAAAGCAACCAGCCGAGCTCTTGCGTGTTAACACGCTTCCAAGCGTTGGCTATGAGTGGCAAAGTCGTTACGCCATCAACCACCATCAGCAACGGTGCTGCCAATTTCGGCCCAATGAAGACGCTGGCCATGGGCATGAAAATCAAAGCCGACCCAAAGCCAGAAAAACCACGCGCCAGCCCGGCGATCAGCGCGATGAGAATTACAGGAAAGTCGCTTGATTGAGGCATGGCTTGCTTTCAGAAATGATACGGACATTAAGCTTACTCTTCATCAGTAACATCCGCTCAAGCCACTTTCCGACGAAGAACACCTATGGTTCACACGCCAAAAGTTCATCGAGAAACTGCTTGTGTCGTGTCAAAGCCAACTTGAGCATCATGACATCAGCTCTAAGCTGTACTCGCTTGCCACCCTTGAAGGCATTGCGCGAAACGTTGGTTTTGCCTTGGAGTGACTTAGGCCCTGCGCTACAAAAGCATAGGATTTCAATCCGAAGTTTTTTTAAGTTTCTTCCTTGGCTCGCGTCCACGAGTTCTCCTTTTCCATACGCTCATAGACACGAGTCAAAAGCTCTGAATAATGTTCAAGCTCTGACGGTAGCGCTGCCGTGAAGAAATTGTCTCATAGTGCTTCCCTCCATTCAGGTGATAATATCACACCGTCAAATGACGGGACACCTAACCAAGCTAATAAATTTTCACCTGCAGTGTGTTGCCCCAATCTTGCGGAAGATGGCGTCGACACGCGCGGCGGTACTGATTGGCCATCCGCAACATGCCAGGGCGCCGGAGAAGCGGCAGTGTGAAGGCGTCCACCCAGTCATCGTATTTCGTGGAAGGAAAGGCCAAAAGTTCATTCAGAAACGCGTCGCGGCATTCCATGTTCTCATTGAACACCACGACACCCTTTTGGAGAAGCGGGGTGACATCCATGGCCCGAACGATTTTTGAGCCCGACACTAACGCGTTGCTGACATGGGGATACTTCATTTCAACCAGCATTGCCACAACGCCAGCACCAGGCCGTTAGACTCAATAGCCGTAAAATCAGGCTGATATTTCTTGTCCAGTTGTTCGTAGTAGTTAAGAACACCCGGCATATCATATTGCACCCGGTGAGCGTGAAGAACATACCAAGTGCCGTCATGGTATCCCCACACGACGAAGGCCGACCAGTCGCCTCCACCGGACGTTTGCGCAATGTCGGCTGTAATGAATACATACTGGAGTTCTGGAAGCATACTGACGAATTTGATCCATTCCTTTTTGAACAGATTGCCGTCAGGAGGTTGTGGGTTCTGTTGATACTGCGCCTCAAAGGCCATTGACCCAAGATCGATCTTGCGTTCGTCCAGTTCCTTCTGTCCAAAGCGTGCGGGGTGAATCAACTCTCCCTTTTTGCGCAGATAGGGCGGGCTTTTGCCCATGTTGAATGTCTGATGTTCACGCGCGATGGCTTCGATCTTAAACTGTTCAAAGTTGCCTTTCGCCAGCAAATGCCCCGAAAGATCATCGATATGCCCCCTCTGGGAAACAACAAGTATTCGGCCATTCTTGTTATTCAGTCGGTTGGCAATTGCGGTATCAAAAATGTTATTGATCTTGGTGCGATGGGCATCGGAATGAATCAGGGCCATGTCATTGGGATCGTCAATAATGATCCAGTCTGCACCCTTGCCCGTGAATGAACCGCCAATGCTGGAAGCAAGGCGATAACCCAATTGTGAAGTCTGAAGGATGTCAGAGCTCGCTTTGAGTAATGACGCTTTGCCGCCCTCCTTGAACTGAAGCGCAGGGTTAAGATCCTGATACCACTTTTTTTGTGCAATCATCCGGCACTTTTGATGGAAATCATTAGCAAGATTATCTGAGTACGACAGGCACATAATCTGCAGAGATGGATCCAGCATCAATAAGAACATCGGGAGCAACTACACTGCAAAGGAGTGATTTTCCCATGCGCGGGTGAATATTGATGACGACGCGTTGCGAGTCGCCGAAAATCATCTCGTCAAGCGCAGCACACATGGCAACCATATGCCAGTTGTGGAGATAACCATCACTTGGCATCACGCCTTTCATGGCGCGGACAAAGAAGGGATAGAGTTCGGACCGCAACGTAGCTTGGATCTCTTGGTTTGATACGCCACTCATTTTGTCTCACTCCCCTTTTGGATCCCATTCGATTTGCCAGTGCTCTTGGTTTTTTCGGCGCCGAAGCTGATGCTTTCGCCTGTCCCAGTCTTTGCGCCGTAGCGATAAAGAAGGGCGTCAATGACGGCCTGATCCTCAGCAGCATCTACGCCCGGCTTCGCTTCCGCCTGAAGCTGCATGTCGAAGGACATGACCAGATCGAGGAAGTTTCGCCTGATCTTTTAATTGCCTTTGAAGGCATCGCCAATGACACTGAGTACCAGGGCCTCACGGCGCGAGACTTTCTTGGGATTACCGCCGATGTTGACGGTGACCTTCGCGTCCATGTGCTTTTCGAGCAATCGCGTTGTCGAAATCCGGCCCTTCGGCCGGCCTTTCGGATTACCCGATTTTCCAGCGGTGAACTGGCTGTGCTTGGGTGGCTTGCCAAAACCAATGGTGTGATCACTCATGGCCAACCTCTTTGTCAGGGCACGGGCCCGCTCAGACCCAAGACGGCCTGCTTCTGGCGGGAGACGCGAAGTTCATCGAGCGTCAGTCCCGTCGCCTGGTGAACAGCCTTCACCGCCGCCATCTTTTCCCAACGGGCAATGGCAACTTCCACATATTTGGGCTGAAGTTCTATCCCAAAGCAACGCCGACTGGTGTCAATGGCGGAGACAAAATGTGCCAGATGGCGGCGTAAAAGTGTACCAGTCTGGTTGATTAAAAAGGGCGGTGATGCCCGTGGTTCGGTTTGCT
>JAYVCU010000143.1:0-5275 GCA_043749835.1 Hyphomicrobiales bacterium | reverse complement strand
GCACAGCGGCTTTACCATTAGCCCCGCGCGGATTTCCATAGAAGGCATCGGCCTCAGATTGGTTGGGCCAGTTATTCATAGTATTTACCTTCACGATTTTATAATTGATAAAACCCGCAGGGCGTGTTCGAAGGCCGCGCCCAAAGTCGCAGCAAGCCCAATTGTTACGATCAATAGCCGCCAGCCGCCACGCGCACTGGTGACAGCATCGCGGATCTCTCTGATGTCGCTGCGCACGGCTTGCAGTTCATGCTCAACAGCTTTCATGCGGGCCTGTAAGTTGCCCAGTTCGCGTTCAATGGATGTCATTGGTTTTACCAACTCTGAAGAATAACCACGCCGCCGCCGCCATTGCCGCCCACACCACCTGCAATACCGCCGCCGCCACCACCACCGCCAGAACCGATAGCGGCATTGCCGCCTCTGCCCCCGTTCGCCGTATTCGAAGCACCGCCACCTGCCCCTCCTGAAAAACCAAAAGGTGTCCATGATGAATAACCATCAGCACCGGGGCTGGAACCAGCAGCGCCTGCATTCAAGGTGGGAAACCAACCACCACCAATGATATTACCGCCGGCAAAATCTGCTGAGGTTGTGCCGCCACCACCTGCGCCTCCGCCCAATGGTGGTGCAGCGGCACCCCAGGTGATTGCCGTTCCTGCTGCACCGGTTTGTGCACCACCTGCACCTCCTCCATTGCCAGCCGTGCCAGCAAACATGCCGAGGGCTGAAAACAAGAAAGCATTGGCAGCCACGCCGCCAACACCAGCAGCACCAGCCGCCGCAGATGATCCGCCGCCGCCGCCACTGGCCGCACTACTACTGGCAACTAAAACGCGGTTTGGCCCCAACGAGTCTGGGCGAATTTGGACGAATGTGATTGCGCCATTGCCGCCCACCGCACCGGCAGCGCCGCCACTTCCACCAGGGCCTACATTCAAATATAAATTGTCAGGCAGAAGGCTGATAGGAATCATCAAACGACTGATCCCACCCGTGCCACCGCCGCCGCCGCCGCCGCGTGCGGTTGCCGCCGAACCCGAAAATCCCCCGCCCCCGCCACCGCCGCCGCCGATTGCAATTATCGTTAAATGGCTTTTGCCGCGCGGTTTCACCCACGTCTGCCAGTCATTCAATCCGGCTGCATTGAATATTTGAATATCAGCGCCATTTGCAGCGCTTGGGATGTGAGTCAGGTCCAGCATCAGTATTGTCCGCCGATTGCAGAAACTTGATAGCCAGCTGCAATGGCTGTGCCTAAAGTAACGTTGATTTTATAACCCGCTGGCAAAACGAAATTTAACGGCAAAACATAATCGGATTGTGCTGAGATTTCAGACAAAGTTGTGCCAGGCAAGGTCAATTCGCCAATTAGCGAATTATTGGCCGCTGCTGTGTTCACACCGCCATTGTTGATGAAAACCCGCAACACCGTGGTGGTGTTGGTGCCCAAAGCGCGCACCACCAGTCTTTGCATAAAATTGCCGGCATTGTTGCCCGCGTTGTTGCCTATGGCAACGGTGGTTACGACACCAGTGCCGTCTTTGGCAATGTTGGCGGTCGTTAAAGCTGCAGCGCCCCACTGGATTGACCCAAGTGCGGAAAATATAGGTTGTGTATTGGCTGGCATTTATATCTCCTAATTCATGATGAGAAAAGTGCTGGCCATCTGGCCTCGCAGATTAATGGCGACTTGCATTTGGTCCACGGTCAAATCCGCAGGTGGCACGGCAGTTGCGCTGTTATTCGCTTTGAAGGTGAAAGGTGCCATGCTCGCCAATTTGGCATTGGTTACAGCGCCAGCAGCAATCACCAGCGCCAGCGATCCGGCCACATTGGTCACATCACCCGTGTGGGCTGGCTCCTGAGCAGCTGGCAACGTTCCAGTGACTTGCGTGGAAAGATTTACTGAAGCCGCCGTAGCCAAAGCACCAAGGCCTGCAACATCGGTCGAGGCAATGGCAAGCAAGGCCTTCACCTGAGCCGCTGTCAACGCCAAAGGTGTGGCTGGCGCAGCGGTGTTGTTTCCTAAAATACTATTGGCCGCTAGGTTGGCGATCTTAGGCAAACTCACGGCGGCGTTGGAAATGGTCAGCGCACCGGTTGTCGTATTAATTGTCGCATCGCCGGAAGCCGTAAAGCCCCCAAACACGGTACCATTCTTATATTGTATTTGCCCAGACGTGCCGCCCGCACCAACACCTCCGCCAGCGTCCCCATATTGCTTTGTGGCAACGCCCAGTGGATCAGTGGGGTTGGCAAATACCCGTGCCAAGCCCGTGCTTGCATCAATCAGCAAACCTTCTTTCCAGGTAGCCCCATCAGCGCTCACTTTAATGTGGAAGCTATCATCACCCGTCGCACCCATTTCTGCGCGACCAGAAAATCCGGTTTGATAGAGAAGGCTTGCCGTGTCGGTTAAAGCATTCTTATTCACCTTCAACTGCACGCCATTGCCGACGTTGTTAAACAAAACCGCTGACGAATTCACCGCCAGTTTATTGGTTGCATCAGCCGTGGCGTTTACGCCAAGAAGAGTCATATTTTGCAAAATTTGCGGAGCAGGAGGTGCCACCCAATTCGCGCCATCATAAATCAGAAAGATATTTTCGGCCTCAACCCACAAGGCCCAACCTTTGCGAGGTATCAAAAATTGCCACAGGCCTGCATTGCGCAATGCAATCATACCGGCCTGCCCCAACCATTCTGCAATGGGTGCAGCACCAATCAGAAAGCGATTGCCATCGACATAAGTTCCGGGTGGGGCATTGAGGCCGCGCGATACAATCGATAACTGCAATAGGCCATCAATCATGGCAATGGCATCATTATGCGGCACATGTTTTTGCGCTTGGTTTGCCACAATATAGGGCAAAGCCAGGTTCGGTGAATTAGGCATTCATCGTCCTTTCAAGAATAGCACCCTGGCCAAACACTTGGCTTAGCTGTGAAACGCGGGCCGTGAGCGCGATTGGACCGGGTCCGAAATCGGTTGTGATGTCAGAGGAGAGGTAAAGATAGGAAGGTGTATTGGTTTGAACGCTGCGCTTCACAACACCAGCTTTCACGATGTCCAGTTTGTAACTCTCAACTGCTTCCGCAAGCGGCACCTCTGCTGCTTCCCAACTATCGCCATCAACGCGCGTGCGCCTGACCCAACTGATGATTAATCCTGCTGCATCTTTTTTCACCTGCAAATAAGTCGGTGGCAAAGGCCGCAGGGCGCGCAAGCCACCCGCATAGATAATCTCTGCATAGGCTGCGTTGCCATAGTCCAACTGCGATGGGCCAATGCGCCATGTGGCCCCTTGGCCAGCTTCACTCACACTCATTACCGGTTGGGTTACAGCTGCGTTAAGCAAAACCACAGTTTGACCAGCTGGTCGTGTGGCCAGCATCTCGGACTCTGATCCTGCTTGTGCCCGCAGTAAACCAGATAACCGATAGGTTTTTGCTGCGATCAATAATGCATTCTGAAACTGCACAATCTCAAAACCTGTGGATGCTGTTCCAAGGGCCAGTGCATTACCGCCGCTCAGCAAAGCGTCTCGGTCAATCGATGAAAGTGTGCTACTGCGAAGCTGAACGTCTAACGTCTGATTAAAATCAACCCGCGCCGTCATTCCGGCACTCAGCGTTGTCAGCGTCGAACCTATTGTCGATATTTGATTGATCAACTGGTCAAAGCTAAAACTGGCGGCTCCGGTTTTCTTAAACGCGGAATTGCTGCCCGGCCACGGCGTTGCCTGTACGGCGATGCGCGGTGCCGCCGCGCTGCTGGCATCGGCTAAAGCTAAATCCATAACCACTACTTCAGGCAGGCCATAAATTGCAGGGATCTGCGTGCTCGTTGGTCGCACCACACTGGCAGATGTATCAATCACTGCACTATCATGCGCGACGGCGTCAATTTTGCGCGTCTCACCAGCTAAGATATTTTTGATGCGCCAACGATTTGAATTAATCAGTACAACGTCGCCAGGTTCAAGTGCCTCCCAACGGGGTGGTACTGAAAATTGCGCCGTCGTGCGCGTTGCCCAGGTTTCGGCCAACAGATAATCAGCTCGCGCCTGGGCCTGAATTTGCGGAATGGCCACAGCAAGATTGATGGCAATTTCATGCTTGCTGGAAGTGGCACTGCGCCATTGGGCCACCGCGGCCTGACGGTAATCCAAACCACTTTCCATATAGGCCATGTGTACTGCTGCGGGCAGATCAGTTTCCTGGGCGCGGTGCTGCAAGAGCAAAGCTGAAGCTTTAGATTCATCGATTAAATCAGTTGTCGGCAGTGTAAGTGTGGCGGCGCGTTGTCGGCTCGTGAACTTTAAAACGCCCGCACTTTCAACTGCATCAATTGCGTAAGCGTTGAGCAACGTTTCCAGCGCATCACGCACTGACATTTGCTTGTCAAGCACATAGCCATCAATCAAACCCTCCACCGCACTTACATCAAAATCTGCAAATCCGAAACGGCTCACCACCTCTGCAATTACAGTTGCAAGATCAAGGCTGCCAATGCGCCCGTTCAGCCAGTGGCCGCGCTCATAATTGGCCGCATCGCCCCACACATCACTGCGTGCTGGAAAGGCGGGATAGGGTCTTGCATCCCAACACCAAATTGACGTGCGCGAGACATCCAACATCGGTAAACTATAAATTGACGAAACGGGATTCTGGCTTCCAGTCGTGTTCCAATAATCTAAGTTAGCCCGCAGAAAAGCCAATTGCATTTGCGTGTCGGATTGCCCGCCGGAATAATACGGCCATGCACTTTCAACTGACTTGGGATCAACAAAAACATTGGGCTGATTGGCTCCCTTATCAATCGCAGCACATCCGATCTCGGTAAACCAGATGGGCTTGGATTGCGCAATCCACGGCGTTGCTATTACATTTTCCACCCCACCGGGGCGGTTGAAATGGGCGTTGCTCCACCAGCCTTTCAGGTCCTTTGGGCGAAACACCCAAGGCTTGTTATAAGCGCCGTCAGTTATGGGGGTGCGCAGTTGCGCATCACGCGCTGCCTGGCTGGCATAGTACCAATCATAAAGTTCACCACCTGCGATGCGCGATTGTAAATAAGTGCGGTCATAAATAGAGCGTGTGCCAGAAGCGTAATCCAAATGCGCTGTGCCATCGCGCCAGTCGCTGAGTGGAAAATAATTATCAAGGCCGAAGAAATCGGTATTGGCGGATGACCACAATGGGTCAAGATGAAAGTAAACATCGTTGGTTCCATCGCTTGGCTGATAGCCAAAATATTCGCTCCAATCCG
>JAYVCU010000142.1:0-2577 GCA_043749835.1 Hyphomicrobiales bacterium | reverse complement strand
CGAGCGCTTCATAGCTGCCATGGGCGGCTGCAATGCCGAATTCCTTGGCAAACCGTTTGGCACTTTCGTCGTTACGCGAGCCGACTGCTGTGACGCTGTGCCCAGTCATCAGCAAATCCTTTACGAACAAATCAGCAATCCAGCCTGTTGCCAGAATGCCCCACCTTATTTTTCCTGCCATTTCTCAATTCCCTTACAATAGTATCAAAGCTGAACGTCACGCGCGGAGATATAACAGTCACGTGTTCGGTATGTCGAAAATCCATGGTGTTTAATACCTGATTTTTCAGGAATCCTGAATGGCTTCTATGAAGGGGTGACGTGTTGGGCGATTGGTGGGAAGGCATTTTAGATTAGAACGTCTGTTCCAAATCGTCAGTATGGCAATCTTACGCTGCACGATGAGTAAAATTATTCAGTAAAGTTTGGGTTCGGAGTGAGTTTGACGTCATTGTTTGAACCGACGACCAATTTCCGCATCCCGTGGTTCAGGATGTCAGCATAGTCATGACCAGCATCCGTGCTGCACACCCAAACGAAAACCAGCGGAACATCTCCCGTGTTGATGGATCGGTGCGCCCAATCTGGCGGTATAAATACGCAACTGCCCGGCCTCATCGCAACGGAACGGGTCTCTCCCTCGCGCGATTCAAGAAGAAGAAGGCCTTCACCTGATTGCGTATAGTAAACTTCACCTTTATCGCGCCGCAAATGAAAATGACCTCTGGTCATAAAGAATTCTTCACCAACACGGCCAGGATACATGGTCGTGGTGCCAAAAAAAATGTCGGCACCGGGTTGTGTGAATTCCTGCACCTCGTATGCAATAACATCGCCTTGATTAGCCAGAATTTCGTCAAGCGCCTTCTTATCCTGATAAAGCGCGCGAAGCTCACTGAGGCGTTTGATATAGTGCCCCGTAGACGGGGTCATGGTGCCACTTTTTGAGTCAATTGAAACAGCTTCGGTAGGCACTCGTTTTTTCCCCTATTTAATTAATTTGGATCACTGGTTTAATTAAAAAATATAATGCACATACAATTAGGCGAATGAAAGGTTTTAGCCGTGCCAGCGCGCCGTTTTTCCAAGTTGGCGTATGATGAATGTTGCAAAAATCAATAGTGGAGCAAACATCAAAGTGGCGGCAGCTGAAAGATGTGCCACTTCTTCAGGCCCTCCGCCCACTTGCGCTTCCTTCATTGACAGTTGACCAACCATCCATGGTGGCAAGGTCAAGGCATAGTCTGACGTTAAATTCACAGCAAAGAGATATTCATTCCAGCACAGCAAGAAAACCAGCATTGCCGTTGCAAAAAGGCTGGCACGGATGATGGGTAGAAAAATTGTGAACAGGATGCTGAGATGTGATGCACCGTCCAACTGCGCGGCCTCTTCTATTTCAGTTGATTTATTTCCAAACGCCGGCAAAAGCAACCACACAGCCACAGGAAGATTGACCGCAGTATAGACCAATATCAAACCCGATCTTGTGTCATAAAGCCCAGTGTCAATGGCCATAATATAAAATGGCACAACCAAAACTGCTGGTGGCAAGAGCCTGGTGGATAAGACAAACCATAAAAAGGCACTGCGACTTATATAGATTTTGCGGCTGAGCCTGCGCGTAACTGCATAAATAGCCAAACATGCCGTAATAATCGTGAGCAACGTTGCCATGCCACCAATGATGAGTGAGTTGGCAAACCGTGAAACCAGGTTTTCGTTTGCGTCTGCCAGAATAAAACGCCAAGCTGAAAAATCGGGTTGGAAATTCAGGAACGGTAAAAACGTATAAGCGCGATCGACATCATTATTGCCTTTAATCGATGTAACGGCCAGCCAATAAATTGGAAAAAGGCAAATCAGCGACCAAACACTCAGTAGTGTGCAGATTGTAATTTTGATCAAAAAAGTTCTGTATGGGGCAGTAAAACGCAAAAAACCTTCGCGGGTTTCAGTTCCCTCTGCCACTTGCTTACCTCACGCGTGTGCCGTCATCTGCATTAAACACGTAGAGGCCGCTTTTGGCCAGAGAAACACCGACAGTTTCATCGGATTTACCCCGGTATTCTTTGCCGGCCTTGACGGCCAACATATCCTTGTTGGTTTTAATGGTGACTAACGTATGATCGCCGATCAACTCATTTGTGAATATCTGGCCTGAGATTTCCCCCTTACCTGCTGCCGTGACGGAGCAATCTTCGGGGCGGAAACCCAACATGGCCTTCTCAATTTTTCCCTTCACTGGCACTTTAATTTTTGCGTTATCGGTTACAAAAGTATCGCCCTGCAAAGTGCCGCGCATAATATTCATGGGTGGCGATCCTATGAACTGTGCAACAAAAAGATTGGCAGGATTATTGTAGATCTCTGAGGGGGTGGCCAATTGTTGCAAAACCCCCTTTTCAAGAATGGCAACACGGTGCGCCAATGTCATGGCTTCGATCTGATCATGCGTCACATAGATTGTGGTAATGCCAAATGCTTCCTGCATATGCTTTAACTCAGCACGCATATGTCCGCGAAGTTTGGCATCTAGATTAGAAAGTGGCTCATCCATCAGAAACACCGATGGTC
>JAYVCU010000141.1:0-7324 GCA_043749835.1 Hyphomicrobiales bacterium | reverse complement strand
CCATCAAGGCCTCCTTCAAGAAGGCTCCCTATGAATCACGCTTCAACTGATTTGCGAATCCCCTAATTGACGACACGCCCTAGTTCCAAGGTTGGCTAGATTTCACATAGTCTTATATAGTTCTTTTCCGTAACACCAGTTGCCGCAGTACTAAGTAACGCTTGGAGAAATTCCAAATTCCTTGATTAGATAATCGACCGTTGCCGGGTCGCGTAGCTTGCAAACTATGTTCTGGTTCGCAAATGCGCCCTTGAACGACTTAGCGTCCAACACTTCGAATGTTTTTTGCCAATCAATCCCAACCACGTATTCTGCTCTTGCAGGATCGCAAGCATTCTTTTTCAGGCCGAGTTGATCGAGAGGTTGATCAAAAAGGAGTCCGTCAACCGTTTGAAAAGCAGACGCGATTGTCTTTTCTGATTTAACGACGCCAAACCCGATGTAGCCTCGACCCTTTTGGTATGCAAAAACCTTGTCCCCGACCGCTAACTGGTCAAGGCGCTTGGTATAGAAATCACCGCCGCAAGCGCCCACAAAACCAAAACGCTTTATATCTTTCCAAGATCTGTCGTCTTCCAAACCAGCATTTACGAAATAATATCCGGACCATGGGGGGCGAATTTTGCGTTCGGTTCTCTCTTCAACTTCGGCCTGATCTAAGAGGAAATCCGTCGTTATCCATTCATAACCATCTGCTTCGAAGACGTTAAAGAATGCGGTGTTGATACCCACGCCGTATTCCTCAGAGAGGTACTCGACTATACGACGAGAAGCAGCGTCAAGTTCACTAGCAACAATGAGCATCGAATGCGTGCCGTTAAGGCGCTCTGGAATACTGTCTCCAAAATGCTCCTGAAATAGTGAAGTTAGTTGCTTATCTTCGTGATAACGCTCAGCGACTCTATAAATTTCAGGAGTGGTGAGCGTTTTTATCCAAGATGCGTAGTCGAGTACTTGTGCCACTATTTCACGAGGCGTTCGATCTTTCTTCAATTCAATGATCACCAAACCTCCAGTGCGGTCCAATGCCAAAAGGTCGATGAACTTTCCATGCTCCGTCGGCACCTGTCGGCCGATAATGACGGCATCTAATCCTAAAAGGCTTGGATCATTTGCTACCCAATTCTCTATCAAGCTCTCCTTTGAAAGAGCCTTAGGCTGAGCTTTCACCAACTTGCCATTATCGACCTTGAATAATGTGGTCATTTGATTGGAACATTTTCCAAATGTTTTTCTGCTAGTTCTCGAATACAAAACTTGGCATAATCTGGCAACTTAAGTTTTCCGCATTAACCTATAATCGTGTAAAGACGGGTTCGACTCCCGTAGGGCGCACCATTTTCCCCGCATTGCAAATTTTCACAGGCCATACCATGATGCCGTATGACCACATTCCAAACCCACACGATTTCTGAAGAGCCCGATGCCGCAGCCCCCGATGGCACCGATGTGCGTTATTTGGTTGCAACCGAGCGCGGCTCAATGGCCCATTTTGAATTGGCACCAGGTGAAATCAGCAAAGCGGTTATGCATAAAACCGTAGAGGAGTTGTGGTTCATCTCCGGCGGTGAAGGCCAGATGTGGCGCAAGACAAATGACGAAGAAGAGGTGACTGAACTTCACCCTGGTCTATCGCTGACAATTCCTATGGGAACACATTTCCAATTGCGCAATACTGGTGAGGAAGATCCGCTTGAAGCGGTTGCCGTGACCATGCCGCCCTGGCCCGGGGATGACGAGGCTCTGAGTGTTGTAGGCAAATGGTGACGCTTTAAGAGTGTAACGCACACTTCACAGCGTCAAAATTTTGCACTAGCATTAAAAAATAATGAGGGAAAAAATAATGACTAAGGCTCAAGGTTTTGACACGCTGCAAATTCACGCTGGTACAGCGCCAGACACGGCAACCGGTGCCCGCCAAGTTCCGATTTATCAAACCACGGCCTATGTTTTTCGAGATAGCGAGCACGCGGCCAGGCTCTTCAATTTGGAAGAAGTAGGTTATGTCTATTCGCGCCTCACTAATCCCACGGTCTCAGCCTTGGCCAACCGCATTGTGGCGCTGGAAGGCGGGGCAGGCGGCATCTGCTGCTCATCCGGCCACGCTGCACAAATCATGGCGCTGTTTCCGCTCATGGGTCCCGGTAAGAACATCATTGCATCGACAAGGCTCTACGGCGGCACGATCACCCAATTTTCGCAAACGATTAAGCGCTTTGGCTGGTCAGCAACGTTTGTGGACTTTGATGACCTCAAAGCGGTCGAATCCGCAATTAACGAAAATACGCGGGCCATCTTCTGCGAATCCATTGCCAACCCGGGCGGCTACATCACTGATCTGGATGCGATAGCGAAAATTTGTGACAAACACATGATCCCGCTGATCGTGGATAACACATCTGCGTCGCCTTATCTCTGCCGCCCGATTGAACACGGTGCAACCATTGTGGTGCACTCCACAACTAAATATCTCACCGGCAATGGCACGGTAACAGGTGGCTGCGTGGTTGACTCCGGGAAATTTGATTGGGCCAAATCCGGTAAATTCCCCTCGCTCACTGAACCGGAACCCGCCTATCACGGCCTTACTTTTTATCCCACGTTAGGGGCCATGGCCTTCACCTTTCATTCCATTGCCATTGGCCTGCGTGATTTGGGCATGACGATGAATCCACAGGGTGCGCATTACACGTTGATGGGCATTGAAACGCTTTCCCTGCGCATGGATCGTCATGTCTCCAATGCAATGAAAGTGGCGGAGTGGCTGGAAAAACACCCGAAAGTAGAGATGGTTACTTATGCTGGTCTGAAGTCTTCACCGTATCAGAACCGCATTGCCAAAATCTGCCCTAAAGGCGCAGGCGCTATTTTCACCTTTGCATTAAAGGGCGGCTACCAGTCGTGCATCAAGCTTGTCGACAGCGTGAAACTTTTCAGTCACGTAGCCAATTTAGGTGATACACGCTCACTGATTATTCACTCAGCCTCCACAACGCACCGTCAATTATCAGAGACGCAGCTGATTGCGGCAGGGGCAGCGCCAAATGTAGTGCGCTTGTCGATTGGCATTGAAGATGTGACAGACATCATCGCTGATCTCGAGCAGGCCTTGGAAAAAATCTAATCCCGCATCGATTCGCGATCAAAAGCTCAGATGGATTCTGATCTGTTCGTCAAGATTTTGTCGTAATTTCAGCGTTATGCGGAATTGACAGTTGGTGAAAACGATTCGCTAAAGATCAAAAAACTGGAGGCATAAATGGCTAATTTAATTTCTGATATGATAGGAATGGCAACTCCAGCGGTTGTTGAAAAGATTGCGTCAAGTTTTGGCTTGAGCAGTGCGGCGGTTACTTCTCTTGTGGGTACGGCGGTCCCAAGCATTATGGGCGCTTTGATCAACAAGGGCTCCACAGCAGGTGGTGCTAAAGATATTTTGTCAAGCCTTTCAGGCGCAAGCCCCAACTTAACGTCAGCAGTGGCCAGTGGAAATCTCAGCGCACTTGCAGCGCAAGGCACAGCGATGGTGTCTTCACTGATTGGCAACAGCGGTTTTTCAACTTTGTCCAATGCAGTGGCCAGCAATGCCGGTGTGCCAGCAGCTGCGGGAGCCTCGGTGATGGGACTTGCCAGCCAAATGGTGATGAGCGGTCTAGCCAAGAACGCTGTCGGGCTAGATGGTGCAGGTCTCAGCAGTCTTTTAGCCTCGCAAAAAGCCAGCGTGCAGCACATGTTGCCATCAAGCCTGGGCAGCATACTTGGCATGTCTGGAATGGCTGGAGCTTCAAGCATGGCGGCTTCGGCTATGGGAACGCCAACGTCCACACCACGTACAACCACGACTGCAACTTCGAACACGGTGCGCGATCGGCCGAGCCAAACCCAAGCTTCAATGGCTGATACCAACGCTGGCGCCATGGACTGGTTGAAATTTGCCATTCCTGTTGCGCTGATCGCACTTGCAGCGTGGTATTTTCTGGACCACCGGGGCACTGGCGATGTGGCTGCGGTGAAACCAGCTGCCACTGCGACTGCCCCTGCGGCTCCCGCTACCAGTGCCACGGCTGGTGATGCTGACGTAGGCAAGAACTTCACTGGTGCGTTAGGTGATTTGAGTGCGTCATTGGGTGGTATTACTGATGTGGCAACAGCCCAAGCAGCTCTACTAAAACTGCAAGGCGCTGGCACGACCATCAGCACAATCGCCGGCCTTGCTGCAAAGTTCACGCCTGAGCAAAAAACCACTGTGACAGGTTTGTTAAATGATCGCCTTCCCGGCATCACGGCAGCAGCCACAAAGGCCGAAGGAATTGACGGCGTTGGCGCAGTGTTGAAGCCGGTGATTGACCCGATATTGGCTAATCTGACTATGCTCACCAAGTAATCCATATCAGTTCGTCAAAACGGCGGGGCTTTGGCTCCGTCGTTTTGCTTTGAATAGCACGCTGCATTCACACTAACCTTACATGTAATTTCAAACGGGGCATTCATGACAATCATCCAAGGCGCAATCGACCCTAAATTCCGAAAAGTGAAAGACGCCTTTGCGACAAGCTTTGCAGACGGGCTTGAACATTTCGGAGCTGTGGCCGTAATGCTGGATGGTAAGTCGGTCGTCGACCTCTGGGGCGGCTATGCTGACAAGTCCAAAACTAAACCTTGGGCGCGAGACACAATTGCCAATGTTTGGTCAGCAACCAAAGGCGTTATGGCGTTAGGCGTGGCGATGATGGTAGAACGCGGCCGGCTTTCTTATGACGCGCCAATCGCAAATATCTGGCCAGAGTTTGCAGTGAGTGGAAAAGAGCGCATTACGTTGAACGATGTGATGTCACACACATCAGGCCTCAATGGGGTGAATGTGCCCATCAGCGAGGAAGACCTTTGCGCCTGGACGCCTTATGTGAAAGCCCTGGCGGCCATGAAGCCAAATTGGCAGCCAGGTGAGTACTGCGCTTATCACGCGCTCAGCTACGGCCATTTGACCGGCGAACCCTTGCGCCGCGCTTCCGGAAAATCAGTTGGTGCATTCGTACACGATGAAATTGCAGGGCTGCTCGGTGTTGATTTTTTTATCGGTGTCCCAGATGCCCAGGATCACCGCTGCGCCGAGATGATAGAAGGTGTCGGCTGCAACGATTGGGTGGCAAAAGTGCAATCCAGTCCATTTCCACAAGGTTGCATGAATCCCACACCGGTGGCCTCATCGCCGAACCAGCGCCGCTGGCGTGCGTCTGAAATTCCGGGCGGCAACGGCCATAGTGGTGCCCGCGCGCTGGCTGCCATCTATGGCGATATCTGCGGCGCAAATTCCAAGCTCCTCGGCACGGCTGCACGTCAAAACGCCAGTCGCGTGCGCTTTCGTGGATTGGATGAAAGTTTCGCGTCTCCCACCTGCTGGGGCGCAGGCTTCCGTTTGGAAGATGACGAATATGGCGCACGTGCCTCTAAGCAAACCATCGGTCACGGCGGTTGGGGCGGCACGACGGCCTTTGGCGATCCCGAAGCACGATTAGGCTTTGCCTATGTCACCAACTACATGCAAGGTTTTGAAACTCGCGATCCGCGGCGGCAGCGTTTGGTTGAGGCCGTGTATGATGCGCTTTAACCACATTGCCTTGCACCAATGTTGATTTATCGGTCAAACCTAGGGCAAGATAAGGTGTCACCGTAATTTCAAAAATGTGAACAGGAGCAAACACAATGGCCGACAAAATTCCGAACGATAAAGTGGATGTGACTAAAGATTGGCAGGCGAGCCAGCAGCAGAAGAGCTCTTCCACCAGCCTTCGGATTTTCGCTTTGCTGTCGTGGGCTGTGGCCATTGGCGGTGAGATTTACGGGATTTATCTGCTCCGCCAGCACACATTTGATAATGGCAATCTTCCATTGTTGATTGGCATTCTGGTGGGCATAGCCGTCTTCGCCATTGCTGGAAGTTTGATGTGGACGGCCGCAAACAAACGCAGTCCAGCCAGCAAAGCCGACAGCTTCCGTTACTTTGTGCAGAACCAGCTGGGCGCCATCATATCGCTGATCGCCTTTCTGCCCTTGATTGCCCTGATCCTGATGGACAAAAATATGGACCCCAAGAACAAGCAGATTGCCGGCGGCATCGGTGCAATCCTCGCTGTGCTGGCAACCTTTATCGGGATAAATTTCAAACCGCCGTCGATTGAGCAATATACGCAAGACATGAATGCCTGCGCCACGCAGATCAAAGCGGGCCAGCCCACCACCGCCTGTTCGCCAGAGGTCGCCTCTCAAGCCCAAGACATCGCGCGCGATTCCACAGCGGTGACTGACGCGACAAAAAGCGCCACAAATCCAAACGGCGTGGATGTGGTCTATTGGATCGCACCAGAGGGCGGTGCCAAGAAGGCTTCGGAACCGCATGTGTTCCATTTATGCGAAGCCGTCAGCCCGCTGAACGGCAAGACCGTCAATCACGGCTCAGTGACAGAGGCCTACGCCGAAAACGCCATCCGCATCACCAAGCAGATCGAGATGGAGCAGAAGCAGTGCGGGTTTGGGGCGGCGCAGTGATGTCGTCGCAGTAGGATAATTTGACAGCAAAATCGCGCTTCTTGTCAACGATAGAAAATGTAGCTACATTTATGTAACTACAAAAAGGTAGTTAATGTGGAATGAGTCTGAAACCAAGAAAAGAACCGTTTTAATAAACGCGATCATGGATTAAGTTTTGAAACGGCTAAGTTGGTTTTTGATGATACCATGGCCGCCAGCCGTTTTGATCCGCACTCGAATGGAGATCGCTGGCAGACTTTGGGAATCGTGGGAACGGTGATTTTGTTTGTCGTCCACACATGGCCCGAAGTCGACGAGAAAGAACAAATTGAAATTGGTCGTATCATCAGCGCCCGCAAAGCTACGGCCCATGAAAGGAAAGCCTATGAAGAAGGCAGTTTCTAAATCCCCCACAAAAGCGCAACGCAGCGAATTGTCAGCGCTAAAGGCCTTGCCTGATGGTAAAATCAACACCCAGGCCATGCCCGAACAGCGCGATTGGAGCAATGCAAAACGCGGCTTGTTCTATCGCCCAATTAAAAAGCAACTCACGTTGCGACTTGATGCCGATCTGATCGATTGGTTCAAAACCCGAAAACCAGGGGGCCAGGGCTATCAGACAGAGATCAATAAGGCCCTGCGGAAATTTGTGGCTCAAAATGGGAGGTGAGACGGGCAGTTGAATGCACTGTCACCGTAACTTTAAGGTTACCTGTAACCGAAATTATCGTGTCTCACTTATAGGGTGCAGTCCAGCACTGTCACCGTAAACTAACTTAAATCCAACACTATTTTA
>JAYVCU010000140.1:0-9150 GCA_043749835.1 Hyphomicrobiales bacterium | reverse complement strand
GTTCAGCGCGGTGATAGTTGGAATAACTTAAAGAGAGC
Organism: Hyphomicrobiales bacterium; assembly: GCA_043749835.1. Classification (GTDB taxonomy): domain Bacteria; phylum Pseudomonadota; class Alphaproteobacteria; order Rhizobiales; family Aestuariivirgaceae; genus Aestuariivirga. The sequence continues at coordinate 9,112 of JAYVCU010000140.1, read as the reverse complement.
GAAGCTTCGGCTTTGCCTTGCGTATCATAAGAACTGCTCAAAATCGGCGACTGCAAAACATAACCATTGGCCAAAGCAGACTCGCGCAATGATGTGCACCATGAAGATTCGACCAGCCCGCGCGGACTGATAACCGCGTCACTTACGGGTGTAACTAACGCAGGCTTAGGTTTCGGCTCTGGCACTGATATAACACTTGCTCTTAATTTAGGTATTTTATCGGGCACTGGCTGCGCCGTCGGCACAACAGCAGCAAGCGGTTGCGCTGTCTCAAACACCGTACGCACGTCATCGAGACGTGAAGACTCCACCGAGCATCCACTTAAGACAATCAGCCCCAGCACAGCCAGGGCGATTTGAGGGCGACTAAAACAGATAGAAAGGTGCGTGTCCGGCATGGATCACCTCCTTGTTAACGGCATCCGGGTCCGTCAGCATGATTTCAACAAAGGTGCCGCGGATCGGCTTACCAAAAAACGGGTGGACCATGTGCACTTCGCCAGTGACCGGTTCACCAACAACGCCGGCGCGCCAACACAAGATCATGGTCAGGCGACAGCTATAAAGGGGTGTGCCACTCACAAAGCGACCGATATTTGTGTAAGGCACAAACAACACATCCACAGGCTCTTTGGTGGCGCGGCCATAGGTCGATGACTCCATCAAGGCGATTTCAGACTGCAGCTGATCATTAGAGCGTGTCAGCTCATCCAGCGATTTAGTCGAGGTTAAATAATCGCCTCTCGCCGTATCCAACACCGTGCGCGCATCGAGTGATTGCTTGGTCAGTAAAAGCAATTCGGAGGTGGCCGCATTGACATTGGCCACCACAGTTCCGTCCTTAAGATATGATTGTAAATCGTGAAGCATGCCGACAGTTTGTTCAAGATGGTTTTTTTCGGCTTCCAGTTGATCAATCTGAGTCTTCATGCCTTCCACGCGCTGGCCCGTTTCCAAAAGGCCCAGTACGCCGGATTCAAGCGAGCGTTTTTCAATCAAGCGACGTGCATAGAGTTTAGCCAGATTTTTTTCCATTCCGGAATCGGCCAACTGCTTATCAAAACTCGTTTGGACACGACTTACACGGTCAATGTTACGCTTGATCACACCCAGTTTGCGTTTGCGATCGGTAATTTCTTTGGCTGCCGTATCATTTGCAAACGCCACCACAGCTTGCGCATTCATTAAATTGGTGAGGGCATTTTTCTGCCGCTGCTGCGCTTCACCAATTCTCTGCTTGGTGCCGTTATAGGCCACTTGCAGGTTCACAATTTCACGCGCAGTTTTATCAACTGAAGGCCTGCCCAGCGAAAGATGTTGCGGCATGGCCCAACCATCAGACACCAGATAAAAGCCTATCAATGCGCCGTAGAAAGCGAATGAGATAAACAAAGCGCCGAGCAGGAAGAACGCCAGTCGTTTGTAAGCAATTGACACCATTTTCATGCCGAAATCTGAAATGTAAACACTCCAGTGTTTCTTCGGCATAGAATGTGCCACGAGAGGCTTTGCATCCGGGGGGGTCTGCAAAGCCTCTGTGGCATCATGAGGCGGATGTAGATGAGCTGCCTCTGGTGTATGGGTTATAAGGGCACGCTGGGACAGAGGCGCACGTGCGTCCACTTCCTTTTGGCGCTCGTCCGCCAGCTTGATCTTGTCGTGCCGGCGCTTAGTGGGATCAAGGCCCAAAACGCGGATAAACTGGCTTTCGCGCACGGGAGCACTGATCACTCGCGCCACACCGGGAATGCGTAAATAAGCACTCACCGTGCTCAAGGCGGCAACAACAACGACCTTATGATCATAATTAATGCTGGCCAATATCGGTATAATCAATTTAGTAGCCAATGATGCATCGCGTTGATCAACAATGATCACATCGCGGCGTCTTTGGCGTGCAAATTTTAGGCCCGCTTCTACAGTCGTTGCATAATCAATTTGCATTGTACCGATATGCGGCGACACCAGATCACAGATTTCATCGGCGAACGGGCCAATATAAAGGAACCGCGGAATAACCGCGTTCATAGGGACTGGATTATGATCGGTGATTTGGACCACTAGGCCAACGCCAACCTTTCCAGCGTTTTCGTCCACAAGGATTTTTTAGCCAGCGGCCCGCCGCCGCCACGTGTCTCCCAAGAGGTTGTGCCAAGCGTGACGAGAGCAAGGGGGGTGAGGCACAGATACATAATGGGGAAAACGAAGGCCATCATCAAAAACCAAACGCCATTGGTGCGGCCCTCTTCGGGCAGCTTGTGTTTGTTCAAGTCATAGGCAACGGCAAAGACCGATACGATGAGAGCGTGCAAAATCATCGGCATAATAAAGCCCAGACGTACCACATGCACAGCCAGGGTAACCGGATAGAAAATCAGCAAAAGCTGCATCGAACAATAATGCAGCAACACGGCAGGATGAAACCGCCAGAGGTAAGGCATGGCGGTGAGGAAATCGACAATGTTGGAACGCCGCCAACGCAGTTGCTGTGAAATATAGCCCGGCATTCGCGGCGGCGCTTTAGTAAAACACCTGGCATGAAACGTAAGGCGCGTTTTGTATCCGCGCTCAACCAGCTTGCGAGTGAGAAAACGGTCTTCACCATATTTCACTTCATCGCCCAGAAAGCTGCGGTGCTCGACATCGCGGTCCACCGCCAAAAGGGCTGAACGTTTATAAAGTGTAAGGCAACCAGAAAGGCACATCACGTGGCTGAAATGGTTTTCAAGATTTTTAAGAAAGTGATACCCTACCCAATACTTCACGGTTTGCATCCGCGTGAGCCAGGTTTCATTCGCATTGACGACAAACACGCATCCGCCGACGGCATCAACACCTGTTGAATACATATGGCGCACCAGAACACGCACCACATTGGTATCCACAATAACATCAGAGTCCACTGACATGATCAGATCAGCGTGTGTAACTAATACCGCATCTTTGATGCCAAGGCGCTTACCAACATTCTTTTTATTACGACGCAGCTGCATCCATGGATATTTCGCCACCACTTGCAACAAATAATCGTAAGTGCCGTCGGTCGACACATCATCCACAAACACCACGCGCAGCTTATCTTTGGGATAATCCAGCGCGTTAAAGGCATCAGCTGTTCGAAGAATGGTTTCGCCTTCGTTGTAAACCGGAACAACAATGGCAACGGTTGGCCACACGGGCGGATCGATATCGAAATCCTTGGCCGTGCGCGCATCAGATACACGCAAAAACGAACCAAAAATATAGCGGTTGGTGAAAACAACCAGCACCAAGGCCGCAAAAAGATACTCTATATAACTGAACGCAAGCATTTACACACACACTTGCGAGACCCCCGGCCTCGCTCACTGGCCTTCACTTCTAATGTGCAATGATTGCACTGCGGTTAATTGTTATTAGTTGTATAATTTCAGCAATACATCCTATGATTGGTTGATAACTGCTTAACCTTGCTGGGTTTTTAACCACGACTGTTCAGAAATCTTTCCGAACCCAGGGTTTATTTGGGTAGCAACGCAAAAAATATTGCGGGGGAGATAAAATGATGAGTGTCAACAAAATGGTTGCGGCAGCGCCAGTATTTAGCAATTTAACCCAGTCCAGCGTTCGCTTGGTCACTGATCAACCATGCCACTTGCCAGCTGCCGCCACGGCGCGTGTGGCTGTAATCGGCCTGGGTTACGTCGGCCTGCCGTTGACCTTAGGCTTCGCCAAGGGTTCACGTTCAATTGGCTTTGACATCGATACAAAGAAACTTGAATTATTAAAAAATGCCGTCGATTTCACTGGTGAAGTAACCAGTGCTGAATTGCGAAACGGCGATGTGGAATACACCGCAGACCCTGCCGCCCTCAAAGATGCAGATGTGATTATTGTGTGTGTGCCAACACCGGTAAACAGTCACAACCGCCCGGATTATGGGCCGTTGCTGGCCGCTTCGCGCACCATAGGCGCCCATATGAAGCGCGGTGTAGTTATCGTGTTTGAATCAACAGTTGATCCCGGCACCACCGAAGATCGTTGTTTGCCTGTGATTGAACAAGTTTCCGGCATGAAGCATATTGTGGATTTCAACTTGGGTTATTCGCCAGAGCGCATTAACCCGGCCGATCACACCCGCAAATTGCCCGACATCAAAAAAATCGTTGCCGGTTCTACACCAGCCTGTTCTGATTTCATGGAAGCGCTGTACAGCCGCGTCATCCGCGCTGGCCTTTTCAAGGCTACGTCGATCAAGGTTGCCGAAGCTGCGAAAATTTTAGAAAACACGCAGCGTGATGTGAACATCGCTCTGATGAACCAAATGATGATGCTGTTTGATAAGATGGATATTCGCTCAACCGACGTGATTGCGGCGGCCAGCAGCAAATGGAATTTCCATCACTATCGCCCCGGCATGGTCGGCGGCCATTGCATCGCCGTTGATCCTTACTTCCTGGTCGATGCAGGCCGCAGGCATGGTTTGCCGATGGAGCTTGTGGCAGCGGCGCGTTCAGTGAACGAGCAAACCGCATATTTCCTTGTTGAAAAAATGGAAGCTTTAATGCCTAACGCCAAGCACGGCCTCAACAAGAAAAAAGTTCTGGTACTGGGGCGTACCTTTAAGGAAGACTGCCCGGACACGCGCAATTCGAAAGCCTTCATTTTAATGGACGCGCTGTGGAACCGTGGTGCGGATGTTTACAACTTTGACCCGATTGCCTTTGATGATCATTTCGAAGGCGGCCGCGGTGCCACCAACATTGATGAGCCAAACCAGGCTGGCCCTTATGACGCCATTATCATGACACTGGCCCATTCGTGCTTCCGCCACCAATTTGATGCCGAAACCCTGAAGTCCCTTACCACCAAAGGCGCCCCCTTCATTGACATGCGCGGTAACTTCGAAAGCGACATAGTGAAAGATCACTTCGCCTATTGGCGGCCGTAAACCGCAATTGAATTATCTTTGCATTAATAAGGCGGCGGGCCCGTAATAGTTCGCCGCCTTTACGCATTTTAAAAACTTGTAATTTAGTTTGGAGGACTAACGACAGGATACGCGAACATGCAAATCCGCAGTGCAGAATTAATCGGCGCATTAAGTCGCGCGCTTGATATCACCGAAGGCCAGCCACAGGGCCATTGCCACCGCGTGTGCTGGCTGGGCATGAAACTGGGCGAAGGCATCAACCTTTCGCGAGAAGAACTATCTGACCTATACTATGCATTGCTGCTCAAAGACCTCGGTTGTTCCAGTAATGCGGCGCGCATTTGCCAACTTTATCTGACCGACGATTTGAAATTCAAATCTGATTTTAAATTCGTTGATGGTTCCCTGTCACAAGCTTTAAGATTTGTTCTTTCGCACACAGGCATGGACAGCGGCATGGCCGAACGCTTCCGCGCCATCATAAATATCATGCGCAACGGTGGCGAGATTGCACGAGAGTTGGTTGAGGTTCGCTGCCACCGTGGCGCCGATATTGCCAGGCAAATGGGCTTTAATTCGCGCGTGGCTGATGCCATCCAAAATCTTGACGAACACTGGGACGGCAGCGGCAAACCCGAAGGCCGTTTGCACCGCGACATTCCCGTGGCTTCACAAATTGCATTGATGGCGCAAGTGGCCGATGTGTTTTTCACAGCCGGAGGCAGTGCAGTGGCAGTAAGCGAAGTAAAAGCCCGTGCTGGCAGTTGGTTTGATGGCGACCTTGTGGACGTTTTTATCAACTTCGCGGAGTTGGAAGAATTCTGGGAACCACTTAACGCGCCAGATCTTGCACTGCGGGTTTTAGAGTTGGAGCCCCGGGAACACATTCGCATCGCTGACGAAGACTATTTGGACCGCGTGGCCAAAGGCTTCGCTATGGTGGTGGACTCTAAAAGCCCTTTCACGGCTGGCCATTCCAGCCGCGTAGCACTTTATGCAGATATGATTGCCGAACGCTTGGGCTTTAATGCCGCACACCGTCGTACCTTAAGCCGCGCCGCTTTACTCCACGACATAGGCAAACTCGGCATCAGCAATGCGATTTTAGACAAGCCTGCGAAACTAACCGAAGCAGAATTTGCTACCGTCAAAACCCACCCCACACTTTCAGCGGAAATTTTACGCGGCATTCCGGCCTTGTTGAACATGGTGCCTGTGGCCGAGGGCCACCATGAACGTCTGGACGGAAATGGCTATCCGCAAGCACTGTATGGCGACGCGATGTCCATGGACGTCCGCATCGTCAGTGTTGCTGATGTGTTCGATGCCCTGACCGCCGACCGCCCTTATCGCAAGGCTATGTCTGTGGCCGAGGCTTCGGCACTTATGCAAAAGGATGTAGGCAAGGCGTTTGATGCTAGGTGTTTCGACGCACTTGCTATTGCGCTAAAAGAAATACAGAATGAGGCGGCATAGCGTATCGAACGATGAACTGCCTTGCATGCAAATGGAACATTTCGTCGTCGGTATTTGTTTTAGCTATGCTTAAGTGCAAAATTTAAACAAAAGGGCAATAAAATGGATCCTCAAGGTATTATTATATGGCTGGTCATTGGTGCCGTGGCAGGCTGGCTGGCTGGGCAAATTGTTAAAGGCGGCGGCTTTGGACTGGTCGGCGATATTATTGTAGGTATCATTGGTTCAGTTATTGGTGGTTGGATTTTCGGTACTTATGTCGTCGGTATGCCTGGTATTATCGGCGCAATTATTGGCTCAACGATTGGTGCAGTTGTTCTGCTTTTTGTGATCAGTCTGGTTCGCCGAAGGACCTGACGTCAATTAAAGACTTTAAAATGGCAGCGAAGCAGCTGCCATTTTTTATTTCAATAGCGAGGAACTTTTTACCTCTGATGTCGTTTTCTTGGTGATTAATTTCCCGACGTAATAGGAGGATCACATGAGCTCTACATCCGACAAAGTCTCCGGCGCTGCCAATAAAGTTGCTGGATCAGTGAAAGAATCAGTTGGTAAAGCCGTTGGCAGCAAGAAATTGCAAGCCGAAGGTGCAGGCCAAAAAGTCAAAGGCAATGTCCAGGAAGCTGTGGGCAAGGGCAAAGATAAAGTGAAAAATACTGGCGATAAATTCTGACCAATGATTAAGAGTGATTGCGTCCTCACCAGGCGCAACCACCTTGTTTAAAACTTTAGAATGCCGATGTGATCGGCAAAGTTTTTTGAAGGCCAAGCGAAGCGATCTTGGAATATCTGGCGTAGGGGGAATGGCATAGCAATTCTCTTCAAACCGAGCCGTGATTGTCTCAAATCACCTGAGCCTATAGGCCTGTGCGCTTAGTCGATTGCATGTCGTGACAACTAAGTCCTCAATTATCCAAGAAACTCCGCAGCTTCCTTGACCTTGACGGATGCTTCAATTTCCGCAGCGCCTTGGCTTCAATCTGCCGGATGCGTTCGCGCGTCACGCTGAACTGTTGTCCCACTTCCTCCAACGTATGATCGGTATTCATACCGATGCCAAAGCGCATGCGCAGCACGCGCTCTTCGCGCGGTGTAAGCGACGCCAGCACGCGCGTCGTGGTTTCGCGCAAGTTGGCTTGAATAGCGGCATCAATCGGCAGGATGGCGCCCTTGTCTTCAATGAAATCACCCAGGTGCGAATCTTCTTCATCACCCACTGGCGTTTCCAGAGACACCGGTTCTTTGGCGATCTTCATCACTTTGCGCACTTTTTCCAGCGGCATGGAAAGCTTTTCAGCCAATTCTTCAGGCGTCGCTTCGCGGCCAATTTCATGCATCATCTGCCGCGACGTGCGCACAATCTTATTGATCGTTTCAATCATATGCACCGGGATGCGGATGGTGCGCGCTTGATCGGCAATCGAGCGCGTGATCGCCTGCCTGATCCACCAGGTCGCATAAGTGGAGAATTTATAACCACGGCGATACTCAAACTTGTCAACCGCCTTCATCAGGCCAATGTTGCCTTCCTGAATTAAATCCAAAAACTGCAAACCACGATTGGTGTATTTTTTGGCGATGGAAATAACCAGGCGCAAATTGGCCTCAACCATTTCTTTCTTGGCAATGCGCGCCTCGCGCTCACCTTTCTGCACCATGCCGACGATTTTGCGATATTCTTGAATCTGCAAACCGGTGGCGGAAGCCAGATCAAAGATCTCATCACGAATAACTTTAATCGAATCTTTTTCGTCGGAAGCCCACTTTTTCCAGCCGTGCTTCGAAAGGCGACCAACACGTTTCAGCCAATCCATATCCAGCTCATTGCTGGTGTATTCTTTCAGGAATTCCTCGCGCGGCACTTTATAGGTTTCGGCCATGCGCATCAGTCGGCCTTCCAGCACGTTAAGGCGCTTGGCAATATCATAAAGCTGTTCAACCAGCGCTTCAATACGCGCATTGTTCAGGGCCAGAGATTTTACATTAGTGATGATGTCATCACGCAGCTTGCGGTAGCGCCGCTCTTGTGATGGCGAAAGGCCTTCACCTTCTGTCACTTCCTGATCCATCAACTTGCGCAACGATTTATATGTGCGCGCAATTTCGTCGAACACCTCAAGCACCTTGGGCTTGAGTTCCATTTCCATGGCCGAAAGTGAAACGCCTAAATCATCGCCCTCGTCGTCCTCATCGTCTTCAACGGTTGGCCTGTCGAAATCTTCGGGCGAAAGCACATCAGAGTAATCATCATCAGCCGTGGCGCGGCGCATGGGCTGTACGCGCTTTTCTGCTTTGGCCGCTTCCACGGCACGCTTGGCCTCTGCCTGTTTGCGCACTTCTTCCTTGGGCGGAACATAAGGTGCCGGTGTTGCCACAGTTTGGTTCTGCTTGGCATCAGGCCCGGCATAAGTGGCTTCCAGATCGATAATGTCACGCAGTAAAATCTTGCCTTCGTTCAACTCATCGCGCCAAATAATAATAGCTTGAAAAGTCAGAGGGCTTTCACACAGGCCAGAGATCATGGCTTCACGGCCCGCCTCAATGCGTTTGGCAATAGCAATTTCGCCTTCGCGTGAGAGCAGCTCAACGGCACCCATTTCGCGCAAATACATGCGCACCGGATCATCGGTGCGGTCTGCCGGAAGCTTGGGCGCTTCCACTTTCATTAAAGCGGTTTCAGACGAAACTTCGCCCTCTTCCACTTTGGCCACTAAATTTTCTGTG
>JAYVCU010000139.1:0-2152 GCA_043749835.1 Hyphomicrobiales bacterium | reverse complement strand
ACATCACCACGATCTGGGTGGCGGATGCGACTGGCGACAAAGCACCCCGGCTTGTTTCTCCGGCCACTGGCGTCAAGACGGCGGATAGGCTGTCGTGGTCCGCGGATAATCATTTTTTGGTTTATCAGGATATTCAGTCGAATAGCAACCAACGCGACGTCTACCGGCTCGATATTACGACCGGCGCCATCGTCAATTTGACGAGCGATTCGATTAAGTTTGATACGTTGCCGACTTGGTCGCCCGCTGGAAAATGGATTGCCTTTGTCTCGGACCGCACGAACGCAAACAAAGGATCGGACTCGATTTGGATTATGACGCCTGATGGCAAGAATGCCAAGGAATTGACGAAGCTGGCTGGCACTTGGGAGAATACGAAGCCAGCTTGGTCACCCGATGGCAAGCAGCTTGCTTTTTACCGCTGGACGGTTCAGAAGAATTTCACTGCCCCCGGTGGCCCCGCTGGATTATGGGTGATGAATGTCGATGGCAGTAATGAGCAACATCTGGTCGATTTCACCGACTGGTTGCCCAGCGATGCCCCCGTTTGGTCACCAGATGGCAAATTGATTGCGTTTGATTACGGCAACAAAGATGATACGAATGTGTGGGTCGTGCCAGCGCAAGGCGGCAAACCCGTGCAAATCAGCCATTTGCCCGGTGGCGAGAAAAATATCTCCTGGTCGCCGGACTCGAAGGCGTTCGTCTTTACAAATTTCCAAAAAGATATGTTAACCCTCTACCTGGCGCAGCCGGATAATTCAGAACCAAAACCATTCTTTGAAACCGGCGGCAATGGCTTTGGCAATTGGTCACGCTGAATTGACCCTACGGCCACGCTAGCTCGTAGTCATACGGTGGGATGAACATCCTTTTATTCGCTCATCAGGTCACATGCGTGCGGCACCCCTAACGATGAAAATTTTCAACAGGGATTACGCAAATTGCGCAGATTAAAGAGTGAAAGAAATCTATTAAATCTGGGTAATCTGCGCAACTCCTGTTGTTTTCATCAATGAGCATTTTATTTATCCATCCTAATAAGAAAGCCTATTATGCGCATCAAACAATCGATTTGTTACCCGCTTTTTATGCCCAAAGAAATGAGCTTGGAAACACTTGTCAAGATCGGTGCCGAGATCGGCTATGCCGCTATCGAGTTATGGGCCCGACCCCCGGAATTTGAAGAGATTATGGCGCTGGCAAAACGGTATAATCTCGCGGTCGCCAGCATGAGTGGTCACATGTCGTTGCCGGATGGCCTGAACAAACGCAGCAACCATGACCGCATCGCGGATGAATTGAAGACCTCGATAGATCTAGCTGCCCAACATCACATTCCTGGCATCATCTGCTTCAGCGGCAACCGCCAGCCGCATATGAGCGAAATTGAAGCCATTGAAGCCACCGCCGATGGCTTGCGCCGCATTGCGCCCTATGCCGAGCAGAAAGGCGTCAACTTGAACCTGGAATTGCTCAATTCTAAGGTCGATCATCCTGGCTATCAATGCGATCATACGGCGTGGGGCGTGGCGGTCTGTGAAAAAGTGAACAGCCCGCGCGTCAAATTGCTTTACGACATTTACCATATGCAGATCATGGAAGGCGATGTGATCCGCACCATTCGCGAGCAGATTAAGTGGATCGGTCACTTTCACACCGCCGGGAACCCCGGTCGCAACGACCTTGACGACACGCAAGAAATGAACTATGCTGGCATCTGCCGGGCGATTGCTGCCACCCATTACGAATATTATGTCGGTCATGAATTCCGCCCGCTTGGCGACCCTGTTGAGGCGTTACACCAGACATTCGCGATTTGTAATCAGGGATAAACATTTACGATTTTTGATTTACGATTTACGAATCAGGCGCCAGCGCCATTTGTATTCATTCTTTGTAACGATTTAGCCTACTGAGAATTTTTATCCACAGATTACGCCCGACCTGTGGTCGGCGATTTCGCAGAATTTGAATAAAAAATCTGTGTAATCTGCGGATAAAGCCTGAATAGTTACCATTCTTTTTATATTTTCAATGAGGAGAGGAGAAGTATGAAACTAGGAAACCAAGCAGTAAGTCGGCGCGCCTTTCTACGCGCATCCGTGGCCGCAGTGGGATTGACCTTGGCCGCCTGTGTGCCAGCCAGTGC
>JAYVCU010000138.1:0-29670 GCA_043749835.1 Hyphomicrobiales bacterium | reverse complement strand
CCTCAAGCCATTGCTCGACGTCTTCTCTAAAAAGGCTGCGAACGGTAGCCGAAGAGAGATAAAACAGATCATTGACGGCCAACATCGCCTGAAGAATTGCGTGCTTACGATAAGAAAATGTGTTCGATTTAGCAAAGGTTGAAAGAACACCATTGTCGATGCCCACACCAAATCCATTTAGTGTAGTTTGCAAAATCGCTTTACGTTTGGGTGTATCAATATTGCAACCAGACATTTCTAGGTCACGAATTGTTTGGCCGTCATCCGATAGCAAATATCCCCCATCTTTAGACTTCGCATATATTTGAAGTCTGTCATTATGACGATCCAGAAAGGGCGTTGTGATTTCAACCCAGTCTCGGTGAACAGATTGCACGGTGGTACGATCTTTCTGCCAATTACGATAGGCATCGACCAACTGCTCTATTTCAGCCACGTTTGTCATCAAAATAATCCAAAATTAAATAATGGTGGTACAACAACATTGCAGAAGCGCAGAAAGTCTTCCAAAATCTTAACGCGATTAGAAAGATCACTGAAATGCTCAGGTGGTACAGCAAATGCCCATTTGTCGTTGAACCCTTCCTTAAACAAATGGATATGTGGAGACTATATTTCAACATCATCGGGATTACGATGAGGTGGGCCGTCAATGTCCAATCGAGCAAGAATTGCTATAGTTCGTGCCCTATTCTGAAGCGTAACTTTGCTTAACTTAATCGAAGAAGTTGCAACATCCAAAAAAAATTCGTCACGACCATTGTCTGATGTTAGGAGCACCTGCGACTTTAGCGCCTAAAGGCCAGTCAACTTGTTCTTCACTGACCCTGCGCTTACTCAGTGCAAAAAGTCGGTCAGCTTCAGCTTGCGTCAAGTCATCCATTTGCTTTTTCTCCAAAGCAAGGCTAACTCAATTTACCTTCTTTGAGCAACTGCTTCTCTTTACCAAATTCTATGAGGCCTAGTTTTTTCAAGTATCGCCAATTGCAGCGCGAAACAGCTTTACGGTTTCTGCAAGCCCAAACTCCCAGGCATCAGCAAAAATCGCGTGGCCTATGGAAACCTCCGCAAGGTTAGGAAGTGCCTTCACCAGATCTGGCAAATTCGCACGCGTCAGGTCATGACCGGCGTTGAGCCCAATGCCAGCTTTAAGCGCCGCCTGACCCGTGGCACTAAGGCGCAACAGCTCTACCTGCGCTTCCACCGGCTCAAAACAACCCCCATAAGGACCAGTGAAAATTTCCACGCGGTCTGCACCCACAGTTTTTGCCAGCGCCGGTGTGCTCACGTCTGGATCAACAAACACCGAAACACGCATTCCACAACGTTTGATCCGCTCTATCGCCGTCCCTAGGAAATCATGCTGCCTGCCAAAATTCCAACCGTGATCAGACGTACTCTGCCCCGGCAAATCAGGAACCAGCGTCACCTGATGCGGTCTGTGCGCCTCAACCAGGGCAAGGAAATCATCATCAGGATAGCCTTCAATGTTAAATTCACGCCCCGGATATGTAGCCACCAAAGCCGCCAGTAAAGGCACATCAGCGCGCCTGATATGGCGCTCATCTGGCCTGGGATGCACGGTCAATCCGGCAGCGCCTGCCTCCAGCGCAATACGGCCAAGTTTAACAACGTCGGGCCACGGCACATGGCGGCGATTGCGCAGATAGGCAGCGGCATTGAGATTAACCGAGAGTTTGCATGGCATAACATCATCCTAGCGCCATGCCAGCCAAAGTAAACTCGCCAGACCGCCGCACTTTTATAATCAGATTAAGCTTTGAAATGAGTGCTGCTGCAAAGCCTGAATTATTTCAACGCAACATCGGTTGCTTTCGCAGCGCGGCGTCTTTCCATAATGCCCACCATCACCACAGCTACTTCATAAAGTGCAAACAGTGGCACAATCATCGTAACCATTGAGATGGGGTCAGGCGGCGTGATGATGCCAGCCAGAATGGCAACGCCCACCAACGCAAAGCGCCGGCCTTTCTTGAGCTGCTGGTGTTTCACTACACCTAACTGCCCCAGCAGGGTCAACGCCACAGGCAACTGAAACGTAAGACCAAAAGCCAAAATCAGGGTCATGACGAAATCAAGATAGGCCTCAATATCCGGCATCAGTTGAATGCCAGCCGTCGTTGCATCACCAGTTGAAGCGGCCAGCGCAAAGAAGAATTTAATCGCAACGGGTAAAAGGAAAAAATACACCAAAGCTGCGCCCAGTATAAAAAACACCGGCGTGGCAATCAGGTACGGCAACAGAACATGGCGCTCGTTCTTATAAAGACCCGGAGCAACAAAGCGGTAAATCTGTGTGGCTATCCACGGAAAGGCCACGAACATGCCACCGAACATGGCTATTTTCAACTTGACCAGAAACACACCCAGCAGCTTGATCGAGATCAAAGCCACATCTTGCCCCGTTCCTTGCTTGAAAGGCAAAATCAAGAAATGCAGCAAGGTGCTGGAAAAATAAAAGGCCGTGAAAAACGCAATAAAGAATCCTGCAACGGAATAGATCAGGCGCTGACGCAACTCGACAAGATGATCAAGCAGCGGCGCTTCTGAAGCATCAATCTCCGCTTGGCTCATGACTTGCGTTCACCATTAATCTCTCGCCCTTGAACCCGCGTTTCACCACCAGAGCCCGTGCCAAAATAACGTACAAAATCATTCGGGCCTTGCGCCAGAGTTGCAGCCATTGAAGAACTTGCAGCAGACGTAGAGCCAGTTACCGATGAACTTGCCGGCGTTGCCTTCAACGAACCTACAGCACCCGTCATTAAGGTGGATGCTGGAGACATGGCCGCTGTCATGCCCGATTTCAGCCCCTGCAAATCGTGCCTGATGCCGTCCATCCCGGCATCTTTCATGGCAGTATCCACCTGCCCCTGAAAGTCACGCGCCATGCCGCGCATACGGTTCATGAACTGGCCGAAGCGCCGCAAAACCATGGGAAGGTCTTTCGGCCCAATGGCAATGACTGCCAAAACCGCAATCACCAAAATGTGCGATGCACTTAAACCAAAATCAAACATGTAAAATCAAGCCAGCAAAAAAGCTAAGCCAGCCTTAGCTTTTAACTTTTTCAGCGTCTTTGCGAACTGGCTCTTCAACCGCGGTTTGCAACGTCTTGGCATCATCGTGCTCATCAGCAAGCCCTTTTTTGAAGCTTTTGATGCCCTTGGCCACATCGCCCATCAAATCAGAAACTTTACCTTTGCCGCCAAAAAGTAAAGCCGCCACCGCAATAATAATAACCCAATGCCAAATTGAAAGCGAACCCATATGATATCTCCTGAAACCTTGAACCCTTACTATAGGGAACGTGCGCGGCCTTTTAAAGGCAAAACTAGTGACAAATTTTGCTCACGCAGCTGTGACTTCAACGCGGTTACGGCCCTCACGCTTAGCCCGGTAAAGCGCATCATCGGCCCGTTTCATAATTTTGGCAGGTGAATCGCCCGCCCCTTCAAGGCAAGCAACCCCAATTGAAACCGTAACCGTAATGGCCTTGCCCTGTGATATGGGAAATGGCTTGCCTGAAACCAGTTTGCGCAAACGCTCGGCAATAGCCTCTGCTGCGGGCAAATCTGTTCCCGGCAAGACCAGAACAAATTCTTCCCCGCCTGTGCGACAACACAGATCAACCGAGCGCGTCGATTGCTTAATGCGCACCGCAAGTTCTTGCAGCACGTTATCGCCTGCATCATGACCATGGGTGTCGTTGATTGCTTTAAAATAATCTGCATCAATGGCCAAAAGCGCCAGCACCTTGCCGCGATTAATATAGTGTTCCGTCAAATGGTTCAGATGGGTTTCAAGATAGCGCCGATTATAAAGTCCGGTGAGTGAATCAGTAATGGCCATTTCAATGGAGGCCTTCACACTTTGGCGCAGCTGCTCGGTATAGCGCCAGCGTTTAATCTGTGTGCTGACACGGGCCAATAATTCCTGCCGATCAACCGGTCGCATCAGGTAATCATTCACACCCATATCAAGGGCGCGCAATAATTGCTGCTGGTCTGACGGGTCAACCACCACCAGGATGGGCGTTTGGCGCGTCGCATTGTGAGTTCTAAACTGTGAAACAAGGCGCAAACCGTCAAAGCCATCGGCACCAATGCTGATGATCACCAATTCAAACGGGACGGTCGACGCTTGCACCAAATCAAGTGCCTTATCCGGCTCTGCGGCAATCGTAATTTGGTGATATTCACTTAAAGATGTTTGGATACGCTCTTGTGATGTGTGGCGAGGATCGACCAACAATATATTGCCTTCGCTGCTGGCCAAAGATTGATCGGCACGCACCATCATGCCAATCGCACCCGTGGCCTCGGCACGAACGCGCAACTCATCGGTCAGCATTTTCAAACGCACCAAAGATTTAACGCGGCTGAACAGTGAAATATCATTCACTGGCTTTGTCAAAAAATCATCAGCACCGGCATGTAATCCGCGCAAACGGTCTTCCGGCTGGTCTAGTGCAGTCACCAAAATAACCGGAATGTGTCTCGTGTCCGGATTGGCCTTGAGGCGGCTGCACACTTCAATGCCGTCTATGCCTGGCATCATCACATCCAACAGAATAATATCAGGCTTGGTGCGCTGCACCGCCTCAAGCGCGTCCAGCCCGTTCATAGCGGTTACAACTTCAAAATATTCAGCCGTCAGCTTGGCTTCCAACAGCCTGACGTTTGCAACAATATCATCAACAACTAAAACCCGGGCTGTCATTGGGGCATTCTTCTATTTGAGAAAGCCATCAATGGTTTTGAGAAAACTGACAACTGAAATGGGCTTTGATATATAGGCCTCACAACCGCCCTCTCGAATTTTCTGTTCATCACCTTTCATGGCAAAGGCGGTAACCGCAATAACCGGAATGCGCCGCAGCGTATCATCTTCTTTCAGCCATTTCGTAATTTCAATACCTGAAACTTCCGGCAGCTGAATATCCATCAGAATCAAATCAGGCTTATGGGTGCGTGCTAAATCGAGGGCTTTTAACCCATCGCGCGTTTGCACCACATTGTAGCCGTGCGCTTCCAACAGGTCGTTGAACAGCTTCATGTTCAACTCATTGTCTTCCACTACCAAAACTGTCTTTTTCATAATGACTTCAACTCCAGCTGCGCGGGTATGAACGGCAGGCAGATCAACCAAATGTTCCATGTGTCAATTTCACATACCGCTTATCCAATAAGGCGTTGCGGCAAACTCCCCAAAACGAATCAATAGTCGGGCAGCTTCGCCTGCACTTCCTCACCAACTCATTAAGTAAAATAGTGCCTTCTAAAAACTAGTTAAAACAGTGTGAACCGACTATTCTCAACCTCACAATGGCCGATCAAACAGACTTTATTATGCAGTTCATTGCCTTTTTGGCAGGCGACGAAGGCCGATTCGAGCGCTTCGTATCGCTCACGGGCCTCAGCCTAAACGATATTCGCCAGCGCCATGAGGATCCCGAGTTTCAAGCTTTGGTATTGGATTACGGCTTGCAAGACCAAACATTGGTGCTGGAATTTGCAGCAAGCCAAGGCATTAAACCTGAGGAGATGTTGAAGGTGCGCAACCGTTTGCCCACGATTTAGGCTTTCAAGCGCAACCTACGACGTGGGCTGACACACCGCGCTGAATATTCTATTCCTGTTCTATGGCCGATCAACTGGAACTTTCCGGTATGTGTCGCGATTGCGTAACCCAAGTTGCTGCGCATATGGCGCGCTGCCCAAAATGCCGAAGCCCCCGCGTATTGCACCACGCAGAGCTTCACCGCCTTTCCATCGCCCATGTCGATTGTGACGCTTTTTATGCCGCCGTGGAGAAGCGCGATAATCCGGATTTACGCGACAAGCCCGTGATTGTGGGCGGCGGTGAGCGCGGGGTGGTTTCAACAGCCTGTTACATAGCCCGCGTGCAAGGTGTGCGCTCCGCCATGCCCATGTTCAAAGCCCGCGCCCTTTGCCCCGACGCTGTGGTGGTCAAACCCAATATGGCCAAATATGCGCAAACCGCAACACAGGTGCGCGCGCTCATGTTAGTACTCACGCCGTTGGTGCAACCGGTGTCGATCGATGAAGCATTCCTTGACCTGTCGGGCACTGAACAATTGCACAGGTCATCGCCTGCATCTTCATTGATGAAACTGGCGCTGCGCATCGAGAAAGAGGTGGGCGTTACCGTTTCGGTAGGCCTGTCGCACAATAAGTTTTTGGCTAAAATGGCCTCTGATATGAATAAGCCGCGTGGATTTTCGGTAATCGGTTTAAGCGAAACCATGGCCTTGCTTGCCGCAAAACCCGTGGGTGCCATTTGGGGCGTAGGCCAGGCCTTGCAGGCCTTGCTTGAAAAGCGCGGCATCGCGTTGGTGGGGCAGCTTCAAACCATGGAGCGCAATGACCTGATCCGCCAATTCGGTAAAATGGGGGCGCGCCTTTTCCATCTCAGCCGCGGGGAAGATTGGCGCGACGTTATCACCAGCGATGAAGCAAAAAGCATCAGCGCCGAAACCACATTCTTTGGCGATATTTCAGACTACAACGAACTGGAAGCCAAGCTTTGGAGCCTGTGCCAACGGGTTTCCGAGCGCGCTAAAAAATCCAACACCACAGGAAAAGCAATTATCTTGAAACTAAAAACCAAAAGTTTTGAATCGCGCACACGCTCCACGTCGCTTTCACAAGGAACCAACCTCGCCCATGTCATTTTTGACGCCGGCGTGCAGATGCTGCGAAAAGAAGTGGGGCAAACCAAATTCCGATTAATCGGTATTGGCATTCATAGACTTCAGGAAAATGCCCATGCCGATTTGCCGGAATTTGATTTAAAACACCTAACCTTGACCAAAGCCGAACTTGCGATGGACAAAATCAGAAACAGGTTTGGCGGCGACGCCATTGATCGCGGCATCAGTATGAAAGACAAGTAATTGCTTGAATTATGCCGATAGCTTGAAAACACTGTCGCCCTGCTGCCCGGCACTCACCAAATGGCGCATTCGCTGATCAAAAGTCTCCGCAAATACCAACATGCGCCTTGCTAAGGCATTACGTTGATATGGCCAGTCACTATCGCTACTGGCCATGCAGGCCGAAAAAATAATTTTGTCTTCCCCAGGTGCGGCCAGCGGCAAAGAAATTCCGTATTTAGTAATCCCATAGCGCACCATAACCGGATCAACGGCTTGCGCCACGCGGTCAACATCAAACCATTCGGCCCAATCAACAAATTTGTTTTCCATCACCCGGCTGATGACCGGGTCATCAAGCGGTGTGAAATGGTGCATATAAAGGCTCATATAAGCGGGATCATAAGTAGCAACCCAGATCACCTGATCCGGAGACCCATCCATATATTGCAAATACCAATAGGAAAGATGCTTCACCTGTTCAGCAATTGCAGCGCGCACCAGAAAACCAGTCGCCTCTGCGATGCTCTGGAACGGCTCACACTTCCTATCAGATGAAAACTGGGGCATGTAATGTGAACCATGGTTTGAAGTGCGCAACAGAGTCGACCAGCCGATACTAAGATTAAATAATAAAGTTGTAATTAATTTTTATTGCAATCTTAGAGATTAATTTATTGCTGTTTATAATATGACTTGGATTTTATGTGAAGATAAAAGTGATTAGAACGATTCCAGCACTTCACCGCGCCGTCGCAAGCTGGCGTGAGGCTGGGCAAATAATTGCTTTGGTGCCGACCATGGGTGCCCTGCATGCTGGCCATATGCAACTGGTAAGCCAAGGCGCACGTATAGCCGACCACGTTGTCACCAGCATATTTGTGAACCCAAAACAGTTTGGGCAGAACGAAGACCTGTCGCACTATCCACGCGGCGAAGAAGCTGACATTGCCCTGCTTCAGGAGGCGAGTGTTGATCTGGTTTTTGCACCGCTGCCGGACGTGATTTATCCTGATGGCTATGCAACAACCATTCAAATTTCTGGCCCCGCAAAAATAGGTTTGGAAGACCGCTTTCGCCCCCATTTTTTTGACGGCGTGGCCACCGTTGTAACCAAGCTTTTAATTGCTACTGATGCTCACTTTGCGATGTTTGGTGAAAAGGATTATCAGCAGCTGCAAGTCATCAAACAATTAACCCGTGATTTGGGCTTGCGCACTGAGATTGTCGGCGTTGCAACAGAGCGTGAGGTTGATGGCTTGGCCATGTCTTCGCGCAACCGCTATCTGTCAAAACTTGAACGCAAGCAAGCCACTGCGATTTTCAAAAACCTTATGCAAGCCGCCGTGAAAATTCGTGATGGCATAAAACCACAGTCAGCAACACGCGCCGCATCGCGCTCGCTCACCACGCTCGGCTTCAAAGTGGATTATGTGGTTGCCCGTAATGCCGAAACTCTCGCCATTCCAAAGCAGGATGATGAACCGCTGCGCCTGCTTGCTGCAGCGTGGCTGGGTAAAACCCGTCTCATTGATAATATCGCGGTTTAGAGCAGCCCGAGGGCGGCCAAATCGCGCCGCATCTGTTCTGGAAAATTCGCTCTGGTTTGGCCTTTCGTCAAATCAGCTGGGCAATCAGCTTCCTCGAGATAGCGCCAACCCTGAAAGGCGCGCCGCGGACTCGGCCGAACCAGAATAATCTGCGGCTCAAATACAATCCGACAGCGCTCAATGCCGTCCGCTCCTGTCACGCCCTCCAAATCAGCAATCGGCTGGCGGCACAAGATCATGCCTTTGATGACCCAATAGAGTGAGCCATGCGGCAAAATTTCGTTTTTGCGCCGCGGGAACATGCGGGTAACATGATCGCAAACCTCGCCGGAGCCTCGCGCAATCTTCGCCCAGTTGCGCATCTCTTGAACGCCGGAAACACCAACACATAGTTTTACCAAATGCAATTTCATGCCATAGTCCCTGCGCCAGCGGACCAACAACGTCAAAGATTAAAATTGGTTTCTCCGCAATCCGAAGGAAGATCACATGTCAAACGTTGCTAAAATAATCGAAATAATATCATCGTCGCCGAAGAGTATTGAAGATGCTGTTCAAATCGGCATTACCAAGGCCGACAGCACCCTTGACAATATCGAAGGGGCTTGGGTTCAAGATATCAAATGCGTTGTCAAAAATGGTAAAGTAGCAGAATGGCGCGTGAATTTGAAGGTAACGTTTTTGCTTAAATAAAAACCGGAACCGGGTTTGAACGTTGGGTCGCGGCATGGTGCGATTGTGTCGCATTAAAATAGTTTATGTCCACGTGTTAGTCCTTTAGCATGGTCCGAATGGGCAAATATTAAAGTTAATCGCTGTGCCTGGCAACAAAGCAGGAAATTCCGGCCGACTTCAGCCTTGCACAAGCTGATTTTGCAGCCGACTGATCTGCAAAATTGCCAAGGCGAACCCGGTAAAAAGTGCCCTTGGTGCCAAGTTCAGCTTTAACCACCTTGGGGGTTTCGCTGATCAAAACCTTGTGTGAGGCCCGCATCTTTTTCCACGACTCCCAGGCTGCAACTTCGCTGGTGGCCGATGAAACTTGTACAATCCAGCCGCTCGTTTCTACGGCGGGGGCGGCACTTATGCTGCCGGTCACATCGGTGCCATCAGGCTCATTGGCGGTTGACGATTTAGAGATGCTGTCTGCTGGCAATTTAGGAACGGAAGCGACAACAATTCGCGCGTCTTTGGGTTTGCTCAGCGGCACCGCTTGGTGCACTGGTACGGCAGCCTGCACCTGTGGTGAAAGTGTTGGTATTGAAGTGGCCGCGACGGCCAATGAAATTCCCGCATCAGCCGACATATCTTGCGCTATAAGTTCGGAAGGGGGCTCAACCCCTTTCGGCAACACTTGCCGTACGACTTCAGTCTGCGCACCAGGGCTGACACTGCCGGTCAAGACCGGATCACTGGTTTCATCATCAAGCAGGGCCACATCGCCCATGTCCTTTAACTTGTCTTGCGCCGGGGCAAAATTTGCATCTGCCTTCAACGCTTGCTGTAAAAATCGCTTCGCCTCTGCAGGCCGCTTTAAAAATTCGTAAGCCAAGGCTTCCCCGAAATAAACCCGCGCAACTTCAGGGTGCTGATATTTAATAGCGCGCTCATAATCGGAAATTGAAAAAAGATATTGACCATTGTCGCGCAAAGCATTGGCCCGTGCCAGATAGGCGTATGAGAACGAAGAATTAATCAGCAAAGCGCTGGTAAAGTCTTCAATTGCCAAAGCTGCATGTTGGGCTTTTTGCTGGGCCAGGCCACGGTTATAAAGAACCCGGGCGCGAAGCTCAGTGGTCATTGCATCAAGGTTCAATGCAGCCGTGTAATCATCTATGGCTTTATTATTGTCGGCAAGCTTTTGATAGGCCAATGCCCGGTTCAGCAACACATTGGCCAAAGCATCTGGCCCCAGTTCTCGTGATTCAATTGATTGGGTAAAAAGCGGAACTGCTTTTGAAGCATCCCCCGCTGCAAGAGCGTGATACCCTGCGACCGACAGGGATGCAGCAGAACTGGTGGCAGCGCCTGTAGGGCCCGGATTTGCGACCAACGCAGCAAACAACACGGAACTGACAAACGCACATGATACGCAACGAACTTTCATAACCCCGATGATGCAGCGTTAGGGTTAAAACTCCGTTGCGCGCCGAGAAGTTTATTGTGAACGAAGCGTTAAAAAAATCAGCTCTCACGCATGGCATGTGACCACTGCTGGATAAGTGGCTTAATCAAATAAGAAAATGGTGAGCGCGACTCTGTTTGAATAAAAGCCTCCGCCGACATGCCGGGTTTAAGTTTGTTCTTGCCCAATTTTTCAAGCTCTTTGGCAGAGATCACCAACCTGATGGTATAATAAGGTAGTTGCTCACCGCGCGTCACATCTGGCTTGGTGGTATCAGCCGCCACGCGCGTCACTTCTGCCATAATCTGCGGTGTAGTTCGGGAGTCAAACCCGTTAAACCGAATTTCTGCAGGCTGCCCCACATGCACATGTGAAATGTCATTGGGCGTCACAGCCGCTTGCAATACCAAATCATCGGCTTGCGGCAAAATCATCATGAGTGTTTCGTTGGGTGCAATCACGCCGCCTTCAGTGTGAACGGCCAGTTGGTAAACCGTGCCTGTGATGGGTGCCTTCACAGTTAAATGGCCGAGACGCGATTCAACGGTAATCAGCTGTCCCTGCAACTCCACCAGTTTGCTTTCTGTCTCGCGCAATTCAGTCAAAGCCTGATTGCGCACTTCTTCTTTACTTTGCAGCATCAACACTTTTATTTCGGCGATCTTCGACAAAGACCCAGCACGGTTGGCTTCTAGTAAGCCTTGATCGCCACTGATGCGCGCTGCTTCACGGTCCATCGCCATCACGCGCGTGGCTGGCACCAAACCTTGGGCTCGCAACTTGCGCAAACTATCAGTTTCTTCGCTAATCAAATTAAGCTGCTTTTTGTTACCCGCAAGCTGGGCTTCATAACCTTTAATTTGATCTCCCAGCTGGCCAATCTGCGCCTTATATTGATCTTGCTTGCCAGCCAGCGTCCCCAGTGTGGATTGTAATAATTTCCGCTGGCCGCCGATTACGGCCGCAAGATTTTGCTCTTCGGCGCGTGCCGCTGTTTCCGGCGGAAGTTCCATTTGGTCGCTCAAATCACGCTGCGCATCAAGCCTTGCTTTCTTGACTGAGAATTCGTCACGTTGACCTTGGATAATGCCCAACTGTGCTTGCACCTCCGTGGGGTCCAAGACAACAAGGTCTTGCCCTTCCTGGGCAATGTCGCCGTCCTTCACTAAAATCTTCAGAACGTTGCCGCCTTCGCGGTGTTGCACCTTCTTCGAATAACTCTCTGCTTCAATAGTGGCCGCAGCAATCACCGCACCATTAATGTCAGAAAAATACGTCCACGCACCGAACACGCCGACCATGGAAAGCATGCTGACAAAGCCGAATAGTTGCAGGCGTCGTAGTGATAAATTGGTTTGCTTCACAGTTGTCATGATCATCAATTCCGCGTTTCAGAGCCGGGCACTGTAACTTTTCCGGCCATCGAAATAATTTGCCGACCACCGTGTTGAATCTGCTGCAGTGGCGGTGTTGTAGGCGCATGTGTTCCCTGTAACGCACCCACCTTTTTCAAAACCTCATCACGCTTGCCATAAGCTGCCACTTGCCCGTTGGCCAAGACCAGAAGATCATGAATAGCATTGAGTGCACTGGGCCTGTGCGCCACGACGATAACCGATGCGCCCCGCGCCAAAGCCGCGCGAATGGCCTTATCAAGTGCTAATTCACCTTCGGCATCAAGATTGGAATTTGGCTCATCCATAACCAGCAACACCGGATCACCAAATAAAGCCCGCGCCAATGCCAAACGCTGGCGTTGACCGGCAGAAAGGCGCGAACCACCTTCCATCATTGGCGTGTCATAGCCCTGCGGCAGACGCATCACAAATTCGTGGATATTGGCCAGCTGGGCGGCCTCAACAATTTTTCGCGCATCAGGTGCCGGTGTGAAACGCGAAATATTCTCAGCCACCGTGCCATCAAAAATCTGCACATCCTGCGGCAGATAGCCAATCAGGCGACCATGCTCATCACTGTCGCGCTGATCAGGCGTTGCCCCGTCAAGGCGCACTGCACCGCGTTGCAGTTGAACCAGCCCCACCAAAGCCCGCGCCATGGTGGATTTGCCAGCCCCTGTCGGGCCAATAATGCCAAGCCCCATACCGGGTTGAACGCGAAAGCTGATGTTTTGCAAAACCGGTTTTTCCGTGCCTGGCAGCACCACAGTTGCACCCTCAACGTCCACCAGTCCCTTGGGTTCAGGAAGCTTCATCCTCTGCCGCTCAGCTGGCACTTGCGATAAAACCCGTGATAAGCGTTCATAGGCCTTACGCGCACCCAGAAATTGTTGCCAGCCGCCAACGGCTTGCTCAATCGGTGCCAAAGCCCGACCCATGATGATGGATGAGGCAATAATTGAACCCGATGAAATCTCATGCTTCACTGCCAACCAGGCTGCAGTTCCCAACATCGCAGATTGAATGACCAGCCTGAACACGCGTGAGAATGTGCTATACGTGGCACCGGCATCATTGGCGCGGGTTTGATGCTCCAGCGCCTCGCTTTGCAAAACGGTCCACCTGTCGCGCATCGCGCCCTTCATGCCCAGCGAAAACAAAGCCTCAGCGTTGCGCCGGGTTTCCTCGGTCATTGCCTGGGCCTTGGCTGTAGCAATGGTTGCCGCACTTGAAGGTGCGCGCGTGGCGCGTTCCGCCAGCAGGGCCAGGGCGAAGATGATTACGGCAGAAATCGTGGCAACAACACCAAGGACCCAGTGCAACAGAAAGACCACCAAAAGATAAAGCGGAACATAGGGCATATCAAAATAAGCCAATGGCCCTTGACCGCTGATAAACTGCCTAATGGTATTGAGATCCTGCACCGGCAGGCCGCCCAGCAAATTGGCTTTATTCAGTGAAAGCGTAGACATGGCATCAAACACGCGGTTACGAAGGCCCTCTTCCACTTTGCGGCCCACCCGCACGAAAATCCGTGAACGCACGTAATCCAGAACTCCGTAATAAGCATAAAGCACCAGCACGATCAGGCCCAGCGCCACCAGCGTTGGCACACTTCCAGACGGCAAAACCCGGTCATAAACCTGCAGCATGAACAATGATCCGGTCAGCGCCAAAATGTTCAAAACGAAGCTGAAGAAAATAGTTGAAACCGCAATGCGGCCATTGTCGCCGAAAATGCTCTGCCAAAGCTCATGTGATGGTTTTAGTGCCAAACCCGTTCTCCTAACGATTTTTGCAACGCTTAAACCATACGAACTAGGCCCCTGACTATGTAAACTTGGTAAATGGTCAACACCAAGCGCCAGAAGCGACATGGACGGGTTGCAACGGATGTTGACAAGCCATCACCTGCCTGCGAAACCCTGAGGCTTCGGTGCCCCAATGCGAAAGCCTGCGGGGCTTTAAAAGGGAATACGGTGAAGGTGTACTCATAAGAGGCCAAAACCGTGACTGCCCCCGCAACTGTAAGCGGTGTGGCTTATGGCAATCTGCCACTGGATAAAACCGGGAAGGCGCCAAAAGCTGATACACCGCAAGTCAGGAGACCTGCCGAAAGTAATGCGTATATTTAACCGGTCTCACGGAGGGTGAACATGACCACAACAGTATTAAACGGCTCAGTATCAGTTTCACAGCGCATCAAGGCAGGCCTCGTTTGCGTGTTTATTGGTGCGATCTTGGTGTTTACAGTTGGTTTATCGCAAATTTCAACCGCGCATAACGCTGCCCACAACACCCGCCACTCACTTGGTTTTCCCTGTCACTAGCTGAGAAATAAATCATGATCGGTAAACTTGTGCTTGCGGCACTTATCGCAGGAATGATGGCTGGCGCGGTGCTGGCAGGCATCCAACACGTCAGGCTTTCGCCCCTTATCCTGCAAGCAGAAGTCTATGAAAAAGCAGCAGTCGCAGCCGTTCCATTAGTGGCAAAATGCGCAGAAACCATGCCAGGCCACACCGTGTGCGATGGCCAACCCAATGAATGGGAACCTGCAGACGGTATGGAACGCACTCTCTTTACAACCGCCGCATCGATGTTAGCGGGCGCGGGTTTTGCACTTTTGCTGGCTGGAATTTCACTGCTTATCGGCGTGCCAATTACACCGGCCAACGGGCTGATCTGGGGCCTGTGTGGGTTCTTTGCCTTCACCATCGCCCCGGGCGCGGGCCTCCCCCCACAAGTGCCAGGCATGCCGATTGCTGATCTTCTGCCGCGCCAAATCTGGTGGGTTGGAACAGTTGCAGCAACAGGGCTAGGGCTATACTTCATCACCTTAAAACGTGAACCGAGGTGGATCGTTCTGGCCATTGTTCTCATCGCTGCACCGCATGTGATCGGCGCTCCCCAACCCCTATCATTAGAAACCAATGTGCCCGCAGGTCTTGCCGCAAATTTTGCATCAAACACTGTCGCAGCAGCAGCCGTTTTCTGGTGTGCCATCGGTGCATTTCTCGGTTTCGCATTCAAGCGCTATTCAAATCAGGTTTACGTCACATGACCCAAAAAATTCCGGCCACCGTAATCACCGGCTTTCTAGGCGCTGGCAAAACCACGCTGCTGCGCCACTTATTGCAAAACGCCAAGGGCCGTCGCATTGCTTTGATCATCAATGAATTCGGCGATGTAGGCATTGATGGCGATATCCTTAAATCCTGTAACAGTGAAGCCTGCACTGAAGACGATATTATTGAACTTTCCAACGGCTGTATCTGCTGCACAGTGGCAGACGATTTCATCCCAACCATGGAAAAGCTATTGGCCTCACCGCGAAAGCTTGATCACATCATCATCGAAACATCGGGCCTTGCTCTGCCTCAACCATTGGTACGTGCCTTTAACTGGCCGGAAATTAAATCGCGCGTCACCGTAGACGGCGTGATCGCGGTGGTTGATGCTAAAGCTGTGGCGCAAGGCCGCTTTGCTGATGATCACCAGGCCATCGCCGCCCAACGTGCCGCAGACCCAAATATCGATCATGAAAACCCCATTCAGGAATTATTTAACGACCAACTGAACAGCGCCGATGTGGTTCTGCTGAACAAATCTGATTTGCTTTCAGCCGATGAATTGAAAACTGTTGCCCACGCACTGAAACCACAGGTGCGCAGAGGCACCAGCCTGATCGAAACCGCACATGGTGTGATTGATATCGGCGTGTTGCTGGGCCAAAAAGCTGGTGCGGAAGATGATATGCACAACCGCCTTTCCACCCATGAGCAAGAGGGCGAAACGCAGCATGACCATGACGATTTTAAAACCTTCATCGTCACAATTCCTGCAACAGAACAGAACCTTTTACTCAAGCTAATTTCCACAACTATCGAAGCCCATAATATTTTGCGCCTCAAGGGTTTTGCCGCAATTCCGGGAAGTGATGCACGCCTGCTCATCCAAGCCGTTGGTCCACGTCTCAGTTCCTACTTTGACCGCGCCTGGTCTAAACATGAAAAACGCGAAACCCGCCTTGTCGTCATCGGCGAAAAGTCCATGGACCAGGCGGCCATCACCGCGTCACTGATGGGCTAATGCCAAACCTCGTCCACTTGCATCCGTCATTCCCGCGCACGCGGGAATCCACTTTTCACCAAGCAACATCAGTTGTTCAAAACTAATGCACCTTCTCAGCCTCACATCCGGTGTTGTTGACGGCGGTGCCGAAGCAATTGACCTCAAGCAATCCCCTGCCGACGTGGTGATTTTATCTGCAGCGGATTCAGAACTCGCCTGCCTCGCCGCAGCTCATGATCAACTGGGCAGTGCCGCACCTGCTCTGCGCCTGGCCAACGTGCTTCAGCTCCAACATAATTTCTCAGTTGACGTCTACGCTGAAAAAACCTTGAACAAGGCAAAACTGGTTATCATTCGCTTACTCGGCGGCAAAGCCTACTGGCCTTACGGCGTGGACGTGATCAGTGCTCTGGCGCGAGAGAAAAATATCAAACTCGCCCTGCTTCCAGGCGGGCAAGACCCAGACGCGGAATTGGTCGGCCTTTCCACCTTGGCTGCCACAGATGTTGAAAGACTGCGCCAATACTTCGCCTTCGGCGGCGGCCAAAACGCCAAGGCATTGTTGATGCTGTGCAGCAAACTTATTGGTCACAGCAGTGAAGCGCCAGCACCGCAGCCCCTGCCCAAAGTCGGCTTTCACATGGAAGCCAAAAGCCCAAAGGCCGCAATTATTATCTATCGCTCGGTAATTGAAGGCGGCCAAACCGCTCCCATTGATAAGCTCGCTCTTGCACTCACCGCGCGCGGACTGGAAACGTCATCACTCTTCGTTACCAGCTTGAAAGATGAAACCTCAACGCAGTTTCTGAACGCCCATTTCGCCCAATATCCGCCATCTGTCATCATCAACGCCACCGGCTTTGCCGTAGGCGATGAGACAAAAGACCCACTGGCAAAAGCCGATTGTCCGGTGCTGCAAGTGGCTTTGGCAGGCTCGTCAGTTGAAGAATGGCAGGCCTCATCGCAAGGCCTTCGCGCCACTGATCTGGCCATGAGTGTGGTTTTGCCTGAGCTCGACGGGCGTATTTTCACGAGAGCTATTTCATTCAAGGCCGATGAACAGTTTCACGCGCCCACGCAATGCCGTATCATCACCTATAAGCCCGCGCCGGATCGCATAGCCTATGTCGCCGAACTCGCCGCCAACTGGGCCAGACTAAGTGCGACGCCCAACGGTCAGAAAAAAATTGCCATCATACTGGCTAACTATCCCGACAAAGATGGCCGCGTCGCCAACGGCGTTGGCTATGACACGCCCGCCAGCACGATTGAAATTTTCAAGGCGCTCTCTCGTGAAGGCTACATTGCCGGTGCCTATCCTGCAGACGGCAACACCCTTATCTCTAATCTTCTGTCATCCCGACGAAAGTCGGAACCCCTAAAATTGTTAACCTTCTCGTTAGAAAACTACCTGACGATATTCCGCACTCTTCCCAAAACCATCCGTACACAGATGATTTCACGTTGGGGTGCGCCAGACAAAGACCCTCATTTCTCAGACGGCGCATTCAATCTCGCTGTCACTCTCTATGGCAATGTCGCCATCTGCATTCAGCCGGCGCGTGGCTATGGCATTGATCCAAAATTAACTTATCATGACCCTGCCCTTGTGCCGCCGCACGTCTACCTCGCAACTTATTTCTGGCTGCGCAATCACTTCTGCGCCCAAGCTATTATCCACAATGGCAAACATGGAAATCTGGAATGGCTGCCCGGCAAAGCAGTTGGCCTCTCGGCGGAATGTTGGCCCGAAGTTGCCTTGGGGCCAGTGCCGCAGCTTTATCCCTTCATCGTCAATGACCCTGGCGAAGGCACACAAGCCAAGCGCCGCACATCAGCGGTGATCATTGATCATCTCACACCACCTTTGACGCGCGCCGAATCCTATGGGCCGTTGAAAGACTTGGAAGCCCTGGTTGATGAGTATTATCTCGCCAGCGGATTAGACAAGCGCCGCCTTGCAAATCTAAGAATTCGCATATTTGAACTCACGCAATCCTCAAAGCTTGATCAGGATGCAGGGCTATCAGGCCAGAGCGACGATGATCTCACCAGGCTCGATGCCTTTTTGTGCGATTTAAAAGAAGCACAAATCCGTGATGGGCTGCACATTCTGGGGCAGTCCCCAACCGGCAAGCAGGAAAGCGATCTTCTCGTCGCTCTCACCCGCGTGCCACGCGGCGTGGGCGAAAGCGGCGATGCGTCATTAATCCGTGTACTGAGCAATTCATTCGGCCTGACGCCGTTTGATCCATTGAATTGCCAAATGGCCGACCCTTGGAAAGGCCTACGCCCACCCGAATTGGCAGCCATAACCACAGACCCATGGCGCACCAATGGTGATACGGTTGAACGATTGGAACTGCTGGCAACCTCTATCATGTCATCGCCGCAAACGCGCCAAGCCACCCGCCAAAAAATATCCCACAGTGATAAGATAGGCACTGACGGGTTGGCCAGCGTGCTCGACCAAATCGAGTCTACCATCCGCCCGGCTCTCGCCGCCTGTGGCCCAGCTGAAATTGCGGCCCTCCTCGCAGGCCTCGCAGGCCGCCGCGTCAAGCCCGGCCCCTCCGGCGCACCCACGCGTGGCCGCATCGACGTGCTCCCCACCGGCCGCAATTTCTACTCGGTCGATAACCGCGCCATCCCCACGCCGACGGCCTGGACGCTGGGCGAAAAATCCGCCGCCGAAATCCTCAGGCGCCACTTCCAAGACACCGGCCAACATCTTAAAACCATTGGCCTTTCCGCTTGGGGCACCGCCAATATGAGAACTGGCGGTGATGACATTGCCCAAGCCCTCGCCCTCATCGGCGCCAAACCCGTTTGGGAACCCTCAAGTTGGCGTGTCACCGGTTTTGACATTTTGCCTCTGGCGAAACTCGGCCGCCCTCGTGTGGATGCGACATTGCGCATCTCCGGTTTTTTTCGCGACGCATTTCCCGCGCAAATCGAATTGCTCGACAAAGCCTTCCGCGCCGTGGCGGCTTTGGATGAAGCGGGTGACGATAACCCGCTCGCTGCCCGCGCCCTTACCGAAGCCTTGACCCTTGTAAAATCCGGTCTTTCGCAAGATGAAGCGCAGCGCCTGTGCGCGGCCCGCATTTTCGGTTCAAAACCCGGCGCTTATGGCGCTGGATTGCAAGCCCTGATTGACGAAAAAATCTGGGATACGAAATCCGATCTCGCCGCAGCCTATATCACTTGGGGAGCCTATGCTTACGGCGTGCGCGAAAAAGGTGAAAACAACGAAGCACTGTTCAAACGCCGCCTCGCCTCAATTGAAGCCGTCATCCACAACCAAGATAACCGCGAGCATGATCTGCTCGACAGCGATGATTATTACCAATTTGAAGGCGGCATGAGCGCTGCCGTCGAAATCCAATCTGGCACAAAACCACTTAACTATCATAATGACCATTCGCGGCCCGAACGCCCCGTTATCCGCACCCTGGAAGAAGAAGTGGCCCGCGTCATGCGCTCACGCGTGGTCAACCAAAAATGGATCGGCGGTGTGAAACGCCATGGTTACAAAGGCGCATTCGAAATCGCCGCCACTGTGGATTATATGTTTGCCTTCGCCGCCACCACAGGTGCCGTAAAATCACACCACTTCGATTTGGCGCATGAAGCCTTTATAACTGACGAGGCCACGCGCCACTTCATCGAAGAAAACAACCCCGATGCTTTACGCGAAATAGCGGCACGGTTCGAAGAAGCAATTTCACGCGGCCTGTGGCAACCGCGCCTTAACTCGGTTTATGATCAGCTAAAGGAATTACAACATGTCACAAGAGATTGACCACGATGCCAGCCGTCACAATGAAAAAATGGCGAAGAAAAAAGCCGCGCGCGATAAAATTATGGCCGGAAAAACCATAGAGCGTGGCTTGCTCATTGTTCACACGGGCAAAGGCAAAGGCAAATCAACAGCAGCCTTCGGCATGATCTTCCGCCATGTGGGCCACGGCATGAAAAGCGCTGTGATCCAATTCGTCAAAGGCGCATGGGGCACAGGAGAGCGCACGGTGCTGGAAAAATTCCCCGATCTGGTCACCATAAAAGCCATGGGCGAAGGCTTTACATGGGAGACCCAAGACCGAGACCGCGACGTGGCCCACGCCCGCCAAGGCTGGGAAGAAGCCAAACGCCTGATCGCAGATCCATCCATCCGCTGCGTGCTGCTCGATGAACTCAACATCGTGCTGCGCTATGATTACCTGCCAATTGATGAAGTGCTGGATTTCCTTGCCAAACGCCCGCTGGATAAACACATCATCATCACCGGCCGCAACGCCAACGAACGCCTGATCGAATTGGCCGATTTGGTAACCGAGATGGAGCAGATAAAACACCCCTTCCGCTCGGGCGTGAAAGCACAGGCGGGGGTGGAGTTTTAGGTCAAAACGCCTTCTTCAATCCTGCCTGCTTCAAAACTTCGTTCGCGGTATGGCGGCTCTTTGAACGGGGAACTATGACCACAACGTTAGTGGTCTTTTTTTGCCATTTCTCATGGCTGCCCTTACTGCCTTCAACGTTCCGCCAACCCGCTTCCTTCAAAATTTGCGTAAGTTCCCGGTAGAAATCTTTTGTCACAATTAAGCAACAGCAAGTGTTCGGTGCGACCGGATTTCAAAACGATAAGGTCGCTTTATCTGGGGCAAATTCGCAGCTAAAACGTCCGGTGCCAATTCCTCCACCAAAGATACAAACTCTTCAAATGTATCTGCCTCAATCACCAGTCCGGGAATATCTGACTGCGAAGTAAAAACTTTACCATCGACATCCCAAATCGCCATCACGTTGAACGTATGCGCCATACAGAAACAATAGCAGAATTTGTAATCAATGCCAGTTCGGTTTTGCTAAGGCGACCGCAATCCTTCACCCACAACTCCCCTTCCCCGCCTTTAGCGACACATTCAGCGACCTGACCACACCATCATATTTCGCTTTGTCCACCACGAGATATTCCAGCCGATAACCCGCAATAGCTTTGCCGCCGCAGCTGGTAATCTGGCGCGCGTAGAAAACTCTGTCATCCTTTTTGGCAGAAAAGATGGCCGACGATGTGCTGACCTTGGTTTCATAAGTCAGCGTCCAACCATCTTCAACCATCAAGCTCTTGTACAACCCAACCTCTGCCGCAAAAGCGTCCTGGGTAATCCAACTGCCCGAAGCAATAAGATCGGCCGATTTGTCTGCCGGATGGAATTCCCGTCCATCATCATTCTCAGGCTCTGGGTCAGCCACGGAAAACGCGGCCGGAATGTCAATAAAATATCCAAACCGAGCATTGCCATAAATCTTAGCTGAGGCCACCCCTGTCCAAGCAACCCAGGCAAGGCTCACGAACATCAAACCAGCAAGCCACTTGTGCATTTTCGTCTCCACCGGCCCCCAACTACAGAATGTCGCAATCCGCCTTGCCCCGCAAGCACTCCGCGCTATAAGGCACGCAGCAGTTCTCCATTATGGAGATGAAAGACATTCCGGTGCGGCTGATCCTGACAGGAGCTTAGACGGACCTGCCTTCCAGAGCGCTTTTTAAACAGCGCCTCGCTGCTTAATGTGGAAGGCAAGTGATGCACGAAAAACTTGGCGTTATGCTCTGTGGCCACGGCAGCCGTGATACGAATGCGGTGAAAGAATTCGCCGTGCTTGCACAACACTTGAAAACAAGCCTACCGCAATATCCAGTCGAATTTGGCTATCTCGAATTCGCCACACCGATCATTCGTGACGGGCTGAACAGCTTGAAAGCCCAGGGTGCCACCCGCGTTCTGGCCATACCAGGCATGTTGTTTGCAGCGGGCCACGCCAAGAATGATATTCCTTCCGTGCTGAACACTTACGCCGCCGCCAATAATTTGAAAATTGAATATGGCAAAGAACTTGGCATAGACCCCAAAATGATGCGCGCTGCCGCAGACCGTATTCAGCAAGCCATCGATGCAGCCACGACGAAAGTGCCACTGCATGAAACGCTGTTGATGGTGGTGGGCCGCGGCGCTTCGGATCCTGATGCCAATTCCAACGTCACTAAAGTGATGCGCATTTTATGGGAAGGCTTTGGCTTTGGCTGGGCTGAAACCTGTTACTCAGGCGTCACCTTTCCACTTGTGCAGCCAGGCTTATCGCACGCCGCCAAGTTGGGTTTTAAACGTATCATTGTGTTTCCTTATTTCCTCTTCACCGGAATTCTGGTGCAACGCATTTACGATGCCACTGATGAGGTTGCACAGGTGCACCCTGAAATTGAATTCGTCAAAGCGCCTTATCTGAATGATCATCCGGCGGTAATCGAAACGTTTGTTGAGCGCATCGAACAAATTCTCACCGGCGATGTCGCGATGAATTGCCAGATGTGTAAATACCGCACGGCGGTGCTGGGCTTTGAAGCAGAAGTCGCCGCCGTGCAGGAAAGCCACCACCATCATGTCGAAGGCAGGGGCACCATGGCGGATTGTGAATTCTGCAAAGGCGGGCCTTGCACCAATGAGTGCAAGCAACCAAAATTCAAACTTGAAACTGTGAAGCCTGTTCATCACACGCATGATCATCAACACACGCAGGGTCATGCCCATGATCACGGCCACACCCACGCCATTTATCCCCACGCCAATCATCCGCTTGGCCCTAAAAGCATGATAAGGAAATGATCGAGTACCTCCGCAATCCCACGGCGATTTACCAACGCAGCTTTGAAATTATCAGAGGCGAGGCGGACTTATCAAAGCACCCTGTAAATGCGAGGGCCGTTGCAACGCGCGTCATTCACGCCTGCGGCATGATTGAAATTTTGGATGATCTGATTATCACGGAGGACTTCGTTCCGTCAGCACAAAAATCTTTGGCACAAGGCAAGCCGATATTCGTAGATGCTGAAATGGTGCGCCATGGCATTATTGCCAGACAATTGCCAATTCATATCGAAATCATCTGTACACTGAATGATCCGCAAGCCAAGGAGATCGGTCTTAAAAACCAGATCACCCGCAGCGCCGCGGCCGTCGAACTTTGGCTTGAATACCTGCAGGGTTCAATCGTCGTCATCGGCAATGCCCCAACAGCCCTGTTTCGCTTGCTTGAACTCATTGACCAGGGGGCGCCCAAACCCGCCTGCATAGTGGCCATGCCGGTTGGTTTTGTGGGTGCAGCTGAAAGCAAGGCTGAACTCATCGCCAATCCGCGCGGCCTTCCATTTGCTTCCATCAGGGGCCGCAGAGGCGGCTCCGCCATGGCTTCATCGGTGATCAATGCGCTGACGAGTGACATAAAATGAAGCACTGGTTAAGCATTATTGGCATGGGCGAAGATGGCTTTGATGGCCTTTCTGCTGCCGCAAAATCAGCGCTGGAAAATGCAGAATTCATCATCGGCTCAGAGCGCTTATTTGCCATGTTGCCTCCGTTAAAAGCCCAAAGCCATATCTGGCCGCAACCATTTTCAGCTTTCTGTAATGAAATTCAAAATTTCAAGACTGGCCCAACTGTTCTGTTAGCCACAGGGGATCCGATGAATTTTGGCGTGGCGCGGAAATTATTCGAACTCATGCCGCATGGTGAAATCCAGGTTATCCCCCATCTTTCTGCTTTCTCACTGGCCGCAGCACAGCTGGGTTGGAGCATTCCGGATTGCGACTGTTTCACCATCCATGGCCGGCCAGCAGCCAATCTCGAAGCCTTCATTCAACCCGGTGCAAAACTATTGTTCCTCACCCAAGATCAAACGTCAATTGCCGAAGCCTGTCGCCGCCTCGTTGCGCGCGGCTTTGAAAAATCCGACGTCTGCGTTCTCGAAAACCTGGGCGGGCCGCGCGAACGCATAACGCATTTCAATGCAAATGCCATTCCAGCCATAAATTGGTCACCGCTTAACACACTGGCCATCACCTGTGTTGCATCTGCAGGCGCCAAAATCTTCAGCCGCGTCGCAGGCCTTCCCGACACTGCATTCACCCATGATGGTCAACTCACCAAGCGTGAAGTGCGCGCCGTAACTTTGGCAGCACTGTCACCAGCCCCTGATCAGCTTTTATGGGACATCGGTGCCGGCTGTGGTTCAGTGGCAATCGAATGGATGCGCTCCACGCGCGGCTGTGAAGCCATTGCCGTTGAACACAATGCCGACCGCCTCGCCATGATTGCCATCAACGCAGATCAGTTGGGAACGCCGCGTTTGAAAATAGTGCGAGGCAAAGCGCCGGAAGCTTTGCATAATTTGCCACCACCTCACGCCGTCTTTATCGGTGGCGGCATTGCCGAAGCGGGCGTTTTTGAAACCTGCTGGCAAGCCTTAAAACCCGCCGGACGCATGGTTGCCAATGTTGTGACCATCGAGGGTGAAATGCACCTCTTTGATCTTCACGAAAAATACGGCGGTGATCTTTTGCGCATTGATGTGGCGCGCCTTGAGAGCGTGGGCACGTTCCGCGCTTTGAAACCAAAAATGCCGGTCACCCAATGGCATGTGATTAAACCATGAGTGGAATTCTTTATGGCGTGGGCGTTGGCCCCGGAGATCCAGAACTCCTTACCGTGAAAGCTTGGCGCTTGATCTCTGGGGCAAGCACCATCGCCTATCTCTGCGCCAACGGCGGCCAATCTACAGCGCTGCACATTGCCCAACCCTTTTTGCCGGATAGTTACACATCAATTGCAATTGATATGCCGATGCGAGTGGAACGAGAACCCGCTCAGGCAGCCTATGATCAAGGCTGCGAAAAAATTTCGAAAGTGTTACATGGCGGTAGCGATGTAATCTTTTTGTGCGAAGGCGATCCGTTTTTCTATGGCAGCTTTATGTATGTATTTGAGCGGCTGATAAAAAATCATAAAGTGATGGTCGTTCCCGGAGTCACATCCATCTCCGCCGCTTCCGCGCAGTTGCAACGGCCTTTAGTCGAACGCGATGAAGTGCTGAAGGTACTCCCCGCCACCATGCCCGCAGAAAATTTGAAATCAGAACTGGCCACTGCCAGTGCCGCCGCCATCGTCAAAGTTGGCCGCCATATTGATAAGGTAAAAGCTGTGTTGTCTGAGTTGGATCTTTTGGACAAAGCAACGGCAATCGAACATGCCACAAGGCCCAACCAGATCATCCGTTCACTGAATGAAATTAAGTCCAATACGTTGCCCTATTTCACGACAATCATTGTGCGGCGCAAATGAGCGCCCGCCGCATCGCTATATTTGTGCTTGGCCAATCCGCTTTGCCCTTGGCGCTAAAAATCAAAGCAAAAATCGGTGGCACTATACATGGGCCAACTGGCCTAAAGGACTGTGACCAGCATTTTGAACATGCCGTCTATGCTATAGCGCGCAGCTATTCTTTATCACAAGCGGTAATCGGAATCTGCGCTTCAGGAATTTTAATTCGCGCTGTCGCTCCTCATCTCAAAAATAAATTTCGTGAGCCGCCACTTGTGGCCGTAGCCGAAGATGGCTCATCCGTGGTGCCGCTTATTGGTGGCCATCACGGTGCCAATGACCTTGCCCGGCAAATTTCTGAAACTACACAGGGTCATGCTGCGATCACCACCGCCAGCGACGTGGCCTTTGGTGAAGCGATGGACGAGCCTCACGCCGCCACTTTGGCCAACCGCGAGAACCATAAGGCAGCAGCAGCTGCCCGCCTGCGTGGTGAAGCCATCACGCGTGAATTCAGCATCTACCGCAAGCAGGGCAGTGCCCGCCATTTAATTTATCACCCATTGATATTAGGTGTTGGCCTTGGCTGTGAACGTGGCACTGATCCCGCCGAAGTAAAACAGCTGCTTGATGATACACTGGCGGCCCACAATCTGGCCCCGCAATCAATCATCCACTATGCAAGCATTGACCTGAAGGAAGATGAGCCTGCCGTTTCGCAATTCACCAACACATTTTATTTCACAGCGGAACAACTCAAAGCCGAGAGTCACCGCATTACAAATCCCTCTCGGATTGTTGAAGCAGAAGTCGGCACACCAAGCGTGGCCGAAGCCGCAGCCCTCGCACTCGTGGGTCCCAATGGAAAACTACTGGTTCCAAAAACAAAATCAAAACGCGCCACCATTGCCATCGCACAAGCAACAAACCACGATGATTTTCAACTTCACCACGGCCGCCGTCAGGGCCACATCGCCATTGTCGGCATCGGCCCCGGTTTATCAGGCACGCTGACACCAAATGTAGATTTTGAATTGTGGTACGCCACCGAGTGGGTGGGCTACTCGCTCTACCTCGGTCTCGTTGAAAATTTAAGAAGTGGCCAAACGCGCCACGCCTTTCCGTTGGGCGACGAAGAAGCCCGCTGCCGCAAGGCAATTGAGTTGGCCAAGCAGGGCAAACGCGTGGCCCTCATCTGTTCAGGCGATGCCGCCATCTACGCCATGGCCGCACTGGTTTATGAATTGATAGACCGCGAACCCTGCCGTATCGCCATTGAAGTCCACCCCGGCATTTCCGCCTTTCAAGCCGCCAGTGCCAAAGTGGGCGCAATGATTGGCCATGATTTCTGCAGCATCTCACTGTCTGATTTACTCACGCCGTGGGATGTAATCGAGAAACGACTGAAAGCCGCAGCACAAGGTGATTTCGTGATCTCGTTCTACAATCCGCGCTCCATCAAGCGCCGCGACCAAATTGAAAAAGCCTTCGCCATTCTCAAGCCCTATCGCAATGCAGATACTCCCGTGGTCATCGCCACCAGTTTGGGGCGTCCTGACGAAAACGTCCGTATACGGACCTTCTCGGAATTCAATCCTGACGAAGTCGATATGCTCACACTGGTAATGGTTGGCTCTTCGCAATCCACATCATTCATCCGCGGCGATGGCAAAACCTATGCTTACACCCCGCGCGGTTACGCCAAAAAAATGGATCAAAAATGACCGTACACTTCATCGGCGCGGGCCCTGGTGCCGCAGATCTCGTCACCGTTCGCGGCTTAAAGCTCATCCAGAAATGCGGCGTGTGCCTTTATGCTGGCTCACTGGTACCAGCGGAAATCGTCAAAGCCGCGCCAAACCATGCGCGCGTGATAGACACGGCACCTTTGCATCTGGACCAAATCATCGATGAAATGAAAAATGCCCATGCTGGTGGTCACGACGTGGCCCGCGTGCACTCGGGTGATCCGTCTTTGTACGGAGCAATCGCCGAACAGATGCGCAAGCTCGATGCGCTGGGCATTCCTTACGATGTAACCCCCGGCGTGCCAGCTTTCGCCGCCGCTGCCGCCGCACTGAAAACCGAATTCACATTGCCGGAAGTAGCCCAAACCGTAATCCTCACCCGCACCACGATGAAGGCCTCGGCCATGCCGCCGGATGAAGAGTTGGAAAAACTCGGCGCATCTAAAGCAACTCTGGCTATCCATCTATCCGTCCGCAACCTCGCCCACATTGAACGCGCCCTGACACCGCATTATGGTGCCGATTGCCCGGTGGTGGTGGCCTACCGTGTCAGCTGGCCTGATGAACAATTCATCCACGGCACACTGTCGACCATCGCCAAATTGGTGAAGGCTGCAAAAATAACGCGCACCGCACTGGTGCTGGTGGGCCACGTTTTCGGCCACACCACGTTTCGTGATTCAGCTCTCTATGATGCCACCCATGAACATGTGTTGCGCACCCGTAAAAAGAAGAAATTGAGGCTTTAACCCTTTAGCAAATCGTGGTGTGGCACAAGGCTGTTTGGGAAAGATATGAAAAGCCAGGACGAACAGCTCAATAATTTAGTGAAAGCCGCTTTGTCGGCGTTCGATAAACCATATAATGAAATGCCTTCCGCAACCAGTTTTCGTGAGAGGTTTTACGAATTGATGGTTCTGGCCATGGGCAACCTTTTTCCGCGTATGCCCACCACGGGCCAGATTTATGACCGCGTTATTCTGCAACGCGTAATGCTTGGGCTGGATGACGGTGATGCCGCACTTCTCGGCAAACGAACCGATGATTGGCTGCGCCTTGAAGGCATGATCAAACAAGAGGAAGGCAAACGCGCCTATTATCTCGGCCGAACCACACAGGCCGCTCTGTCAACGATGACCGATTCCGGATTGTTGGGTGACGTGTTTGCAAAAATCTTAAAACAATACATTGATGTCGGCCCCAGCGACGAGCTGCGCGACCACACGCGTTCGCTTGCTGCGTGTTTCCTGCTGCTCCTGGAAAAAGATTAGCGCCTCACAATAAAACGACATCAGCCTCTTGCGCTCACTTTAGCTTCGACAAAAAGCCTGCAAAGCGCATCAGACCTTCTGGCCAAGGCCCGTGGCCTGACGCGGTGTTAATGTGGCCCCGTGCACCGGCATCCACCAATTCCGCACCCCACGCCTTAGCCAACGCGGCCTGCTCTTCGGGCGTGGCAAAAGGATCATTGTTGCTGGCCACCAACACCGATGGGAAAGGCAACGGATCCATCGGTATGTTGTTAAAAATTGGGTCAATACCTGGACACGCGCCCAAAGCCCCGGCACCCGGTGCTGAAACCAGATAGGCACCTTTAATTTTATCCAACACGCCCGCAGCTTTAAGTTCCGGCACGGCATGGGCCACCAAAATACATCCTGCTGAATGCGCCACAATCACCACAGGTTTTGTTGCCTCAACAACGGCTTTTACCAAACGCGCCGTAGCTATGGACAGCGATCCATAAAGCCAATCATCTTGTTCCACCAATTTCGCGGCAGATAATTTGGTGATCAACCGTTGTTGCCAATGCGCTTCACCCGAACCTTCATGCCCCGCCACAACAAGAATTTCCACATCAGTTGATTTCATGTGTGCACCTTCAACTTTTTCAAATTCCACAACGCAAGGCCCGACAGCAAACCCCAGAATGCACTGCCCACACCAACCATTTTAAAGTCTGCCGCCGTCACCAGAAACGTCACCACTGCGGCGTCAATATCTTTGGGTTCTTTCATCATCGCTACCATTGCTCCAAGCAAAGGTCCAAACAAAGCAAGGCCGGCGATGGCGTGAACCAGGTCTGGCGCAAGCCCGCCTAAAACGTTCACACACAAACCTGCAGCAAGCCCCACGCCAACATAGATAATCATATAGGGAATGGCCACTTTCCAGCGCTGCGCCGGGTCTGGATGGGCATCCGGCCCGGTCGCAAGTGACGCGGTAATTGCTGCCATATTCACTTGCGGCCCGGCAAAGGGTGACATCAGAATTGAAGCAACCCCCGTTGTCACCAAGGCCGATGAAACGGGTGGGGCAAAACCACTGGCCTTCAACACCGCAAAGCCCGGCAAATTCTGCGAGGCCATGGTCACCAGATATAAAGGCAAAGCCAAACTGATCAATGCCAGCGGCGCAAATTCAGGAACATCAAAGGTTAAATGCGCCCAGCCAATGGGTTGCGGTCCCAGGTTTAAGTCGCCAAAGATAAAAGCAAGTGCCAGCCCGATAATCACAATCACCGGCACCGCATAAAGCGGCCGCCACAGCCGCATCAGAAAAAATGTTAGGATCAATGGTAAAACCTGTGCTGGCAAAGCTGTTGCCGCAACCGGAACCTTCAACACATAAATCACCAACACGCCCGCCAGCATCGCTGCTGCAAGTGCCGAAGGCATTTTGCCAATTGCAGTTGCAAGCGG
>JAYVCU010000137.1:0-12400 GCA_043749835.1 Hyphomicrobiales bacterium | reverse complement strand
CTTTTCGATGTGGCGCAGCGTATTGGCAAGGAATGCCTTTTCGGTTTTTGCAAAGCCATTGAAAGAGCCGTAGTTGCCATCACCATTACGAGCGCGGTTCATGCGCCAGCGCATCAAAGGGTGCAGCGTCATAGGCACGAGGCTGGCTTCGTGGGCCCAACATTCGAAAACCTTGCGATTGGTTTTTGCCAGCGTGTGTTTATCCAATGTCGCACGGTCATAAACACCAAGGCGTGAGAATAGAGGCAGATAGTGGGAGCGCGTCAACACATTCACGCTGTCAATTTGCAAAAGGTGCATTGCATCTATGGCTTTGGAAAGTTTCGGCCAGCCTGCTTTTGTTTCGCGTGACTGCATGTTGAAGCCTTGTGCCGCAAGGGCAACGCGGCGGGCTTCGCGTGGTGTCATCTTTGTCGGAAAACTTTAAGTGGCTTCGCCGTGCCACTCCGCTTCGGCGGGCCTGGCACTTGTGGCGGGGAGCGACTTGTTAAATTTGTAGAGGGTAGAACAATAGGGGCATATCTTTTCAGTGTCCCGGCCCATGTCGAGGAAAATGTGCGGATGATCAAAGGGTGGCCTGGCCCCAATGCACATAAATTCTCCTGCACCCACTTCGATTGTGGAAAGCCCCATTGTATTGTGAAAATGCGGAGTTGCACCAGCAGCCATGATCGTCCTCAAAGTCTTGTGTTCTGAAACAGCCGATAGCATAGAGAGGCCATGACTGAAAAGTTTAATTCCGACGGTGTTGAAATCGCCTACCAGCAGTGGGGCAAGGGTTTGCCCGTTCTGCTTATTCATGGCTTTGCCTCCAACATAAATGTCAACTGGCGTGACACGGGTTGGGTGGCAGCGCTGACAGATGCAGGGTACCGCGTAATCGCCATTGATAATCGTGGGCATGGCGAAAGCGAAAAGCTTTATGACAAGGCGCGCTATCTTGCACCCCTGATGGCCGAAGATGCGCGGC
The DNA here is from genome assembly GCA_043749835.1 of Hyphomicrobiales bacterium. Lineage (GTDB taxonomy): Bacteria > Pseudomonadota > Alphaproteobacteria > Rhizobiales > Aestuariivirgaceae > Aestuariivirga. The sequence goes on along the minus strand of JAYVCU010000137.1, from coordinate 11,430 downwards.
GCTTGCTGGATCATTTGAAAATTGAGCAGGCTGCGGTGATGGGTTATTCTATGGGTGCACGCATATCAGCCTTCCTCGCCCTGCATGATCCTGCCCGTGTGACGTGCGTGGTATTTGGGGGCATGGCTTCGAATCTCGTACATGGTGTGGGTGGAGCGGAAGCGATTGCGCAGGCACTGCTTGCGCCAACGCTGGCTGACGTAACAGACCAGGCCGCACGTGGGTTCAGAATTTTTGCGGATTCGACCAAGGCTGACAAACTTGCTTTAGCCTTGTGTATATTATCATCGCGCGTGAAGTTAACCGCCGAAGCGCTTAGCGGTATCCAGTGCCCAGCGCTGGTTGTGGCCGGAGAGCTGGATGATGTGGCGGGCTCAGTTGATGGCTTGGTGGCCATGCTGCCTCATGGGCGTGGTGTTACCCTGCCCAAGCGCAACCACATGAATGCGGTGGGCGATAGCGGCTATAAAAAGGCCGTCCTTTCGTTTCTAGCCGATGTTAACCCTGGCAACACGAAATAGGCTGCCCATCTAAGTGGACATGTGCTATTACTATAGCAGGAGATAAGCCTCATGTTGCAGGACATTGGAAATGCCAAACGCGTTGAAAAGCTTGACCCGGTTTGGAACCGCTTGCGCAGCGAGGCTGAGGATATTGCCCGTGGAGAGCCGGGTTTGGGTGGGTTTGTCTATGCTTCGGTTTTGGCCCATGCCTCGTTTGAAGAGGCTTTGATTCACCGTTTGGCTCAACGCCTTGGCGGGGTTGATTTAGGGGCGGATGCCATCATCAGCGCGTTCAGTGATGCCATTGCGACTGAGCCCGAGATTGGCCACGCGGCGCGCGCCGACATCATCGCCACTTTTGACCGTGACCCGGCTTGCCACCGCTATATTGACCCGTTGTTATACTTCAAAGGCTGGCAAGCGTTGCAGTCTCACCGCATGGCGCACCGCCTGTGGGAAATGGGTCGCAAAGACATTGCTTATTACATGCAAAGTCGGACGTCGATGATTTCAGCCATAGACATTCATCCCAATGCCCGCATCGGCAAAGGTATTATGATTGATCATGGCCATGACATTGTAATCGGCGAAACTTGTGTGATTGAGGACAATGTTTCGCTGATGCAGGGTGTCACGCTTGGCGGCACGGGTAAAGAGGCCGGGGACCGCCATCCGAAAATTCGCCAAGGTGTTTTAATTGGGGCCGGGGCGAAAATTTTAGGCCATATCGAAATTGGTCGGTGCAGTCGCGTGGCTGCGTGCTCTGTGGTGCTTCATGATGTTCCGCCCAATACGACTGTGGCAGGTGTTCCTGCCAAAGTGGTGGGCAAGGCTGGTTGTGCTGAGCCTGCACGTGCCATGAACCACCACGTTGACGAGGAGGAAGGTTAAGCGATTTTCGTCTGTTGCCGTTGATGACAAAATTTGGTTTAAGCACATTGAATAGATGGAGCAACGCCTTTGAAACCTGATGAACTTGCCAAGTTGACGGCTTATTTCCGTAAGACATTCAACAATTCCACTATTGTTGCTAAAGCGCGGCCGCAGAAGAAAGATTCCTGCGAGCTTTATGTAGGAGAGGAATTTGTGGGTATTGTTTCTCGCGATGACGAGGACGGTGATTTGTCCTATAATTTCGCCATGGCCATTCTGGATATTGACCTGGAATAGAAAAGGCCATTAGGACCCTTCGAAATGAACCTTGCGGCAGGCCTGTGAATTGCACGCCAACTTCCCATGATAGCGGCTGTTCCAAAGCGGAACACTTAAGCTTGAGGAAGTGCTTTGAATTTTCAACTGACGACCTATGTATTTGCGGTTGTAGCGGGGGTGGTTTTCTCTGGCATCATTGCAACACTGTGGGCACTGGCTACTGATGAACTGCCAGGCCTCAATGCACTGGAACGTTTTGACTTTCTAAGCCCAGTGCGAGCGGTTGCGTTTGTGTTTTGTACGCCAACTACATTGATCGTCAAATCAGCGTATCAATTTTTCAATCGGCCATTGTTCGCAGTTGTCTTGTTGCTCATCGGTCTTGCCTTGAGCTTTGTACAAGGTGTGGTAGTTTTCACACAGATATTTGGTGTGAAATGAGGTGCCTGAGTGGCGACTTATACTTTAGAAGGCATGGCGCCAGAGATTGACGCAGACACCTGGGTTGCGGTCTCGGCTGATCTCATAGGCCGAATTCGATTGGCTCGCGCTGTCAGCGTTTGGTTTGGCGCCATTCTGCGCGGCGATAATGAGTGGATCACCATAAGTGAAGGTACCAATGTTCAAGACGGTTGTGTGTTGCACACTGATATGGGTGCGCCTTTAACAATAGGTCGCAACTGCACCATTGGGCACCGTGCCATATTGCATGGTTGCACGATTGGAGAGCAGAGCTTGATTGGCATGGGCGCAACGGTGCTTAATCATGCTGTAATCGGTGCGCGCTGTTTAATTGGAGCAGGGGCCCTAGTGCCGGAAGGCAAGGTTATTCCTGCTGGTTCACTGGTGGTAGGAATGCCCGGCCGGGTTATCCGCAGCTTGAATGAAGACGAACAGGCGAGTCTTCTGAAATCTGCGCAAAGCTATCAGCGCAATGCAGCGCAATTCAAATCGAGGTTGAAACCACTGATATAAAAGGGGAGCCGACACTGAGGTGGGGGTCAGTGTCGGCTCCTAGTTCACCCGGCTGCTTGGGGGATGGGGGACGCTAGCCGAGTGTATTTGTATTTCAATTTGACAACCGGTTGCTGCCCGCGCCGATGGCCAGTTGTGACGTGGTAACAGGTGGTGTGGATTGCAAGCTCATCCACTGGTTGGATTGCACCTGTGATTGACGTTTGAGGAATGTGTAACCCGTTTCATCCCAGCGCAGAATTTCCATGCGGCGGTTGTCAAGTACATAGTCACCTTTCGGTGTTGGTATTGTAAGGACGGCATGGCCTTGCTTGCTCTCATCCAGCACGACGGTGATCAGCAGCACGTCGGGGATGAAACCAAGGCCTTGCAGGTAACGCTTTTTCAACAACACATAATCTTCACAGTCACCAGCATCGACAGGGTATGTCCAATAGTCTGGTACGCCGTAAAGTTCCATATCCGTTGCAGGGCGGATCTTCGTGTTGACGTAGTGGTTGACTTGTAGGATTTGATCCCAAATCTCTTGAGATGCAGTGGTGGTTTCAACTTTGCCCGAAACATATTTACATTCATTTTCACCACGACCACAGAATTCCACATAGCCAATGGGAGGCAAAGTTTTACCAAATGTCGTGGCGGAGATTGTGCCTGGTATGGGTTTTTGGAAAGTGGTCGCCGCAAAAGCAGAACAGGCGGTTGCCAGCAACAGCAGACTGAATGCAAACCCTCCGATTTTTGATGCCTTACCCATTTTGTAGCCCCGTTCGTATTTTTCTTGTTGGGCCACAGTAGCAGACACAGCTTTCGGCTGCGTTCGAAGAGAGACGATAAGTCTATGTAATTGTTAGTTATTATGTATCTAATTTGTTAACCATATGAATTGCTGGGTATGCACCGCATCAGGGGTTGCAGAAATACAATCCACCTGTTAATCGCCACTGGTTTCGTAATGGCAGGCGGTCGTGGCGGAATTGGTAGACGCACTACCTTGAGGTGGTAACGGGGAAACTCGTGGAGGTTCGAGTCCTCTCGGCCGCACCATTCCCATTCAAATGGAATGCTAAAAGCAATTATTTGTTAAGCAGGTTTCGGTGGCACATGAATGATTTTTCCCATGATGTGCAGTTGAGAGACCAATGGGGTGCTTTGCAGCCGGATTATCTTGAAGATCTTGTGGCTAGCTTGAGCCTTCAGGATGCAAAACAAGCTAAAGCGCTTACCAAAGATTTGCACGCCGCCGATATGGCAGACGTGATGGAAGCCCTGGTTGCGCCGCAATGCGTGGCCCTGATCGGACTTTTAGGGAAAAGTTTTGACGTTGAGGCCTTGGCCGAACTTTCCGAAGGTACGCGCGATTCCATCGTGGAAGAATTGCCGCCTGAGGTTATGGCGGCCGCAATCAAAAAGCTTGATACAGATGATGCTGTCTATCTGCTCGAAGATTTAAACCGCCAACAGCGCAGCGAAATTCTGGCGAAAATTCCAAAAGAAGATCGCGTGGCCCTAAACCGCGCTTTGGACTACCCCGAAGATACCGCTGGCCGCCTCATGCAAACTGCGTTTGTGGCCGTGCCGGAATTTTGGACGGTGGGAAAGGTGATAGACCACACGCGCAGCACGCGTGGGCTTCCCGAGAGCTTTGTCGAAATTTATGTGACGAATGAAAGCTTTAACCTGAAAGGTGCTTTGCCTTTGTCACGCCTGCTGCGCACCCCGCGCGAACGCAACATTTCAAATTTAATGGACACTGACCAAACCGTGTTCAGGGTGAGCGATGGCAAAGCCGATGTGGCGTATAAGTTTGAGCAATATAATTTAGTTTCCGCCGCAGTGATCGACGCCAATGGCCGTCTCGTTGGTACGTTAATGGTGGATGATGTTCTTGACATCATTCAAGAGCGTGCAGAAGACGATATGCTGCGCCTTGGCGGAGTGAATTCCGATGAAGAACTGACGGGCCCAGTGCTGGCCATCACGCGCTCGCGTTTTGCCTGGTTGTTTGTTAATTTGCTTACGGCCATTCTGGCCTCATGGGTGATTTCCTGGTTTGATGCCACTATTCAGCAAATGGTGGCGATTGCGGTTCTGATGCCGATTGTGGCTTCCATGGGGGGCAATGCTGGAACACAGACCATGACGGTTGCCGTTCGCGCCCTGGCCACGCGCCAGTTGGGACCATTTAATGCCTTTAAGGTTGTGGTCCGCGAGTGTTCGGTCGGATTGATTAACGGCATCCTGTTCGCGCTAATCATAGGTTTATTCACGTGGTGGTGGTTTGGCTTCTCGACACTGGGCATCATTATCGGTGCAGCCATGATCATCAACATGTTGGCAGCGGCTTTAGCCGGTATTCTGTTGCCCTTGGCCTTGGATTGGTTTGAAACTGACCCCGCAATTTCCGCAGCAGTATTTTTAACAACTGTTACAGATGTCACGGGCTTTTTCTCCTTTCTGGGCCTCGCCACAATCTGGCTTCGGATGGGTGGGAAGTGAGGCTTGCGTTTGTCTAAACCTTCCGCTAAAAGGCCGAATTCAAATCCCGTTTTGCAGGAGTTTTCGCTTTGGCACGTGTGACCATTGAAGATTGCATTGACAAGTTGCCCAACCGTTTTGAGCTGGTTTTGCTTGCTTCCCACCGCGCACGCAACATTGCGCAGGGCCAACAAATCACTGTTGACCGCGACAATGATAAAGACCCCGTGGTTTCGCTGCGTGAAATAGCTTCACAAAACATCAATGCTGACGATTTGCGTGAAGAATTTATCCACGCCATGCAGAAGCAAGTTGAAGTTGATGAGGCTGAAGAAACCGAAATGCCGTTGATTGCCCAATCAGGCGATATGAGTATGGTGGACGATTCGGCGCAGCTGGAACAGATGACCGAAGAAGAGCTGTTGCGCGGCCTTGAAGGCCTTCCACCTGCTGAAAGCCCCGGCAGCCAACGTAACGGGTTTTAAGTTAACGTCGATTTTTAACTAAAACGCCCGCTCTACAGCGGGCTTTTAGCTTTTGTCTGGCGCTTGTTCATAATTTGCTTATCGTGGCCTTATGATGAGGCAGTATGAGTTAGTGGAGCGGGTTCACAAATATGACCCGGATGCGGATGAGGATTTGCTCAACCGCGCTTATGTTTATGCCATGAAAGCCCATGGCAGCCAGAAGCGGGCTTCAGGCGAGGCTTACTTCAATCACCCCTTGGAAGTAGCCGCTATTCTTACCGACATGAAATTGGATTCTGCCACCATTGCGGCGGCTTTGCTTCATGACACGGTGGAAGACACCGAAGCCACGCACCAGGAAATTGCTGATAAGTTTGGTTTTGAGATTGCCTCGCTGGTTGATGGGCTGACGAAAATTGCCAAGCTGGACATGGTGACAAAGGAAGCCACTCAGGCCGAGAATTTGCGCAAACTTCTTTTGGCCATGTCGCGTGATGTACGGGTGCTGCTGGTGAAGCTGGCGGATCGGCTGCACAATATGCGCACCCTTCATTATGTAAAGCCAGATAAGCGCCAGCGGATTGCGCAAGAAACCATGGAAATTTATGCGCCACTTGCGGGCCGCATGGGCATGCAGTTGGTGCGTGATGAAATGGAAGATATTTCTTTCAAGGTTTTGAACCCCGAAGCCCATTACCTTATTCAACAAAGACTGGACCGATTGCGCAGTGAAAGCGGTGATCTGCTCAAGGCCATCGAAGAACAGTTGATCGATGCGCTTTTGCAGCGCAACATTAAGGCCGATGTAAAGGGTCGTGAAAAGCGGCCCTATTCCATCTTCAGCAAGATGGAGAGCAAGCAACTTTCACTGGATCAATTGTCGGATATTTTCGGCTTCCGGGTTTTGGTGAACACGGTGGATGAATGTTATCTGGCGCTGGGTGTTGTGCATCAAAAGTGGCTGGTGGTGCCGGGGCGTTTTAAAGATTATATCTCAAGCCCCAAACAAAATGATTATCGTTCCATCCACACCATTGTGATTGGTCCGCATTCGCAGCGCGTGGAAATGCAAATTCGTACTCATGCCATGCATGATATTGCTGAGCGCGGTGTAGCGGCACACGCCCACTACAAAGATTTGCATGACGCCAAGCAGGCCAAAAATGGGGTTCGCATTCCGGCCTCCGAGTCCAATGCTTATCGGTGGCTGCGCCATTTAATGGAGACTTTGCAGGAAGGCGACAGCCCGAAAGAATTTTTAGAACATACACGCCTTGAGTTGTTTCATGATCAGGTGTTCTGCTTCACGCCGAAAGGCAAGGTGATTGCCTTGCCGCGCGGGGCCACGGCGATTGATTTTGCCTATGCGCTTCACACATCCATCGGTGATAGCTGTGTGGGCTGCAAGATTAACGGCATCACCGCACCACTTGTCGCTAAATTACAGAATGGCGATGAAGTTGTGATTATCCGCTCCGATGCGGCCACACCGCCGCCGGCCTGGGAAGCCATTGCGGTGACAGGCAAAGCCAAGGCTGCCATCAGGCGTGCCACGCGGGCCGACAGCAGGCGCCAATATGCTGGCATTGGGCGTGAGCTGGTTGAAAAATTACTGGCGCGGCAAAAACGCGAGTTTAATGAAAAAGAAGCAAGCGCTGCTATTCCACGTCTGGGCCACAAAACGTTAGATGACGCATTTTCCGCCATAGGTCGTGGGGATCTTTCGGCTGCTGACTTGCTGAAAGCCATGGGCTTGGAGGTTGTGGCCAAAGATTTGCGCGGGCTTCGGCGCAAGACTACTTCATCCAAAAAGGATGATAGCCAGTTTTCCATTCCTGTGCGCGGTGCAGCTGCTAATATGGCCTTGCACATTTTCAAAAAAACCGGCGCTGTGCCCGGAGAACGCATTGTGGGCATCGTGACGCCGGGTGAGGGCATTACGATTTATCCGATCTTTGCCGCTGCTTTAGAACAGTTCGATCAGGAGCCCGAACGTTGGGTGGATTTGGCCTGGGGTGTGGCAGAGGAGGGTGCGCGTTTTCCGGCCCGCGTAGTCATTACATTGGTTAATGAAGTAGGTGCGCTGGCGCAAGTGACGCAAGTGATTGGCGACAACGGCGGCAACATTGATGAACTGACGTTGCATGCGCGCCATGGTGTGCGCGATTTTTTTGAACTGAATATTTTATTGGAAGTTTTCGACATCCGGCATTTGAATGAAATTATGAATGAGCTAAAAGCCAAGCCAATGGTTTCAGTGGTTAACAGGGTGATGGAATGACGGCTTTGACGCAGACCCAAGTGCTGGATGAGTTTCGCGCGGCAGGCGCGTTGCTGGAAGGGCATTTCATTTTGTCGTCGGGCTTGCATTCGCCGAGCTATTTACAATGCGCTCGGGTGTTGATGGATCCATCACGGGCAGCGCGGTTGTGTGCAGCACTCGCAGAGATGGTGCGTGATGGCGGATATGGTAAAATCGATTTAGTTGTTTCACCTGCAATGGGCGGCGTGGTTGTGGGCTATGAAATGGCGCGGCAGCTTGGTGTGCCGTCGATTTTTTTTGAACGTGTAGAGGGCAAGCTGACGCTTCGGCGTGGCTTTACCATTGAACATGGTGCGCGAGTTTTGATGGTGGAAGATATTGTCACCACGGGCCTTTCGTCGCGCGAATGCATTGACGGCATTAAACAAGAGGGCGGCGTTACAGTAGCTGCCGCTTGTCTGATTAATCGCAGCGGTGGCAAGGCTAATGTAGGCGTGCCGCTTCACGCGCTTGCAGCTTTGGATGTGCCAACTTATGCGGCCGATGCGTTACCGCCAGAACTTGCTGTAATCCCTGCTTACAAGCCGGGCAGCAGAGGCCTGAAGAAATGATCATTGGCTTAGGCAATGATATTATAGACATCAGGCGCATTGAGAAAACCCTGGAAAAATTCGGAGTACGGTTTACGGACCGGGTGTTTACGGAAATCGAGCGTAAAAAATCTGATCGTCGGGCTCAGCGCGCCTCTTCCTATGCCAAGCGCTTTGCCGCCAAGGAAGCTTGCTCCAAAGCTTTGGGCACGGGATTTTCACATGGCGTTTTTATGAAGGATTTAGGCGTGGTGAATGTGCCTTCGGGCAAGCCTACCATGGTGTTGACGGGTGCGGCCGCTGAACGTCTGACGCGCCTTACACCGACGGGTATGACGGCTAAAGTGCACCTGACTATCACTGATGAATACCCTTATGCCCAAGCGATTGTGATAATCGAGGCCCATTGAGGCCACTGTGACATGCAAGCCACAGTTACCCGTCATGAAAGCGGCTTTATTGCGTTGCACTGGAGCTAAACAGTATATGACAGCAATTCAGGGGGGCCGCCTCGCGGCCTGTAAAAAATGAGCGACAAGAGTGCCGTTATGGGTGAGAAATCTGCAGCCGGGGAAATTTGGGAAACTGCGAAAGTCATTGTGCAGGCCTTGGCCATTGCCTTCTTTGTTCGCCTGTTTTTGTTCCAGCCTTTTAACATTCCCTCAGCGTCGATGTATCCGACGCTAAATATTGGAGATTATTTATTCGTTTCAAAACTTTCGTATGGATACGGGAAGTATAGCTTTAACTTTCAATTCGGCGGATTTTCAAGCCAGCCAATCGTGAAGTGCTGTTCGTTTGTGAATTTTCCCGGCCGCCAATTTGGCTTTGGCCTGCCGCAGCGTGGCGATGTGGCGGTGTTTAAATATCCGCAAGATACCAGCATCGATTACATCAAGCGCGTGATCGGCCTGCCGGGGGATCATATTCAAATGAAATCAGGTGTCTTGTCGATCAATGGTACCGTAGTGAAAAAACAGCGCATTGAGGATTACATTGACCCGAACCGCGATGCCAGCCCCCAGGGCTTTGCCGGGCCCGCCGTGGTAGCGCAGTTTCGTGAAACACTGCCCAACGGCGTACAATATAATGTGTTGGATTACGGTGAGTCATCCGAAGATAACACGCAGGAATATGTGGTGCCGGAAAACCATTATTTCATGATGGGTGACAACCGCGATAATTCAGCTGATTCACGGTTCTTGAACGGCGTGGGCTATGTGCCAATTGAGAATTTTGTGGGCCATGCCAATGTGATCTTTTTCTCGTTTAAGCCGGAGGCATCGCTTTTGCGCCCATGGGAATGGCCCTTGGAAATCCGTTGGTCGCGGTTTTTCAACTGGGTGGGCTAGCGCCGTTTCGCATGGCACATGGGCATATCGTTGAACGCAAGCTAGGCCACTCGTTTGCAGATGCTTCACTGCTTGAAGCCGCTTTGACTCATGGTAGCAAAAAAGACAAGGCGGCGGATTATCAACGTTTAGAGTTTTTAGGTGACCGGGTTTTAAGTTTGGTAATTGCAGATGAATTATTTCATCGCTTTCCTACAGAAAAAGAAGGCCCCCTGGCTTCGCGTTTAAGCCTTTTAGTGCGAGCCGAAACCTGTGCATCAATTGGTGTTGTTTTGGGTATTGAAGATTACATTCAAGTAGGGACGGTTGAAAAGCGCAAAGGCGTTGGCGGCATAGCTTCAGTGATGGGTGATGTGGTTGAAGCTTTGATTGGGGCGTTATATCTTGACGGTGGTCTGCCATGCGCAAAATTGTTCATTCTGCACCATTGGGAACCGCTGCTGTCTGAAGATCCTTCCAATCTCAAAGACCCCAAAACGTTCGTGCAAGAATGGGCATTGGGGCAGGCATTAGCCTTGCCGATTTATGAAGTACAACAGCGCGAAGGATTGGAACATGCGCCAGTTTTCAGCGTATCATTGCAAGTGGGTTCAAAGCCGTTGGCACATGGCCGCGGAAATTCAAAGCAGCTGGCTGAAATGGAAGCGGCAAAGGCCTTTATTGCCCGCGAGGGACTAAGATGAATAGTGAAACACCCAAGCGCTGCGGCTTTGCTGCCATCATAGGTGCGCCGAATGCGGGCAAATCTACTTTGGTGAATAAGCTTGTGGGTGCGAAAATTTCCATCGTATCGCATAAAGTGCAAACAACGCGGGCGCGCATCCGGGCGATTTATCTGAACGGATCATCCCAGGTAATTTTGGTAGACACACCGGGCATTTTCAAACCGCGTCGCAAGCTGGATGAAGCCATGGTGGGCAATGCCTGGGGCGGCACCACGGAGGCCGATGCCGTGGTGCTGTTAGTGGATGCAAGGCGCGGTATTGATGAAGAATTTATCGCCATAACCGACACATTCAAAGCTCAAACCATTAAAGCGATTCTGGTAATCAACAAGATTGATCTTCTACCCGCTGAAAAGCTTTTAGCCTTGTCGCAAGAGTTGAATGCGGTTTATGATTTCACCGAAACATTTATGGTCAGCGCTGTCACTGGCTCTGGTGTTGAAAAATTGGGAGAGCGTTTGGCCGCCTTGATGCCGGTTAGTGAATGGCTTTACCCCGAAGATCAAACCGCTGATGTGCATTTGCGCTTTATCGCCGCTGAGATCACGCGTGAAAAAATTTATGAACGGCTGCATGATGAGTTGCCCTATTCCTCTACTGTTGAAACTGAAGCATGGGAAGAGCGCAAAGATGGTTCAGTTCGAATTAGCCAAGCCATATTTGTAGAACGTGATACGCAGAAAGCCATTGTACTGGGTAAAGGTGGCGCTCAAATCAAGGTGTTGGGCACCATGGCGCGTGCTGAAATGGAACTTTCATTTGAGCGCAAGGTCCATCTGTTTCTGTTCGTAAAAGTGCGAGAGAACTGGGCTACTGATCCTGAGCGTTTGCGCATGATGGGGTTGGAGATTTAACCTGGCATGGAATGGCGCGATGAGGGCGTAGTTGTTGGGGTTCGCTCTCATGGCGAGACTTCGGCCATTGCTGA
>JAYVCU010000136.1:0-3433 GCA_043749835.1 Hyphomicrobiales bacterium | reverse complement strand
ATGACCGTTTTCCAAAATCTCAGTGGCTGAAAGGTGAAAGGCCTTTAAAGCGGAATCCAAATCATCTTCTGTCCAGCCCGTGATGTTTGTAAATTCTATAGGCTTAAGCATGTTCACGCAAATCATGGGTTTCAGACAAGCGCCAGGTTTCACCCACGTTCTTCTGATTGCGCTCAAAAGTCCAAAGTTCTTTAATTTCGGCGGCCTGTTTATCATTCCCGCTAATCACTATGCCGAGGGCATTTTTTATCGCTGAATAAACCGACGAGGTGAAGGCAACTTCAATTTGGGCTTGGTCATCTTCTACAACTACCTGTTTTATCGATGCTGCCTTAATTGACACGAATTTAAAAATGGGCGACTCACCCTCGGTCTTTCGCCGCATAATTTCCTTTTCAAATACGGCCATCGTGGTGCTGCTCAATAGTGGATTAAGCAATTTAATGTCAGCACCAGCAAAGGCATTTAAGACCACCTCGTGAGCCGTTTTTGCCCAAGTCAGAAACTGATTGGTATCAAACTGGAGATCGCCAGCCGCCAATTTATCGAGGTTGTTCGCCATTTCAGATCCTTCCACGGCGTGGCCTTGCCATGTATTTCGCTGTGGCGCTGAAGCTTTAAGCTCCAAATCGGTTGGCAGGGGTTTGGTTTTAAAATCCGGCATTGACACGGGGCGCTCAGCGATGCCGGGTTTGCCCAGCACCTGCCAAAGCCTGAAGCCCGCGATAGCGGCGATTGCAAGAAAGAGGAGATTAAGCGGGTCTGAAAAGATCATCATAACCTCCATTTGGCACCGACGGCGTTTGATTTCAATGCAGCCCTAAACGCATACTTGCCTATCTTGCGGCGCATAGGCTTTTCGTGATAGTTCGCGGCACCAACAAAATGAGGAAAATAATGGCTAAAGGACTGAAAACGGCACCCCGCAAGGCACCCTCCAAGACGTCAAATGGCACGCATACTGCGACAGTTTCGTCTGCCAGTGCACCTGCTCAAGCGCAGATTACAGCACCTGAGCCGGCCCCAGGCTCACAGCCATCAATGCGCATTCTTGGGCAGTATTTGAAAGACCTGAGTTTTGAAAACCCGAACGCGCCGACGTCACTTGCGCCGCAAACCAAGCAGCCGGATATTAACATTTCGGTCAATGTGAATGCACGCAATCTGGGGACTGTCGATTTTGAGGTTGAGCTGCATATTGATGCGAAGGCCTCGTCCGAGGGTAAAGTTATTTTTGCTGGTGAGATTCTTTACGCTGGGGTTTTCCGCATGGAAAATTTTCCTGAGAACTTGCTTCACCCAGCTGTGCTGATCGAATGTCCGCGCATGTTGTTTCCATTTGCCCGCCAAATTTTGGCCGACGCAACACGCAATGGCGGCTTTCCACCATTGATGCTTGATCCGATTGATTTTGCCGGCATGTATCAAAAAAGGATGCAGACACAAGCTGTAGGCCAAGCCTAATTTTTCCACAGCGCTGCGTTACCCAAACTTGCGATGGCTTTGTCGTGGGCGGCGATTTCCGCCTGCGATAGCCTTGAGGGCAAAGCTTTGACGCGCTGGCTAATTTGAAATGACGTTGAAGAGACAATTATATTAGTTTTCGATTTGATGTCGGTAAGCCCCAAACTGGTTTGTTTGCCTCCGATCATCTCGAGATAGACATCGGCCAGCAATTCAGCGTCCAACAAAGCTCCATGTTTGGTACGTTTGGAATTATCTACGCCGTGCCGCTTACACAAGGCATCAAGATTGTTTGGTCCCATCGGGTGGGTGCGCCGCGCCAAGGCCAAAGTGTCAATCACCCGGTCCAGAGGAATGGCCAGGGTGTTGCAGTATCCCAGTTCAGTATTGATGAAGGACATATCAAAGCTGGCATTGTGGATGATGAGCGTTGCGCCTTCAACAAATGCCATGAAGGCTTGCAGCTGGCTGGCAAACAGCGGCTTATCTTTTAGGAAGAGGCTGCTTAATCCATGAACAGCTTCTGCTTCTTTTGGCATATCGCGTTCAGGATTGAGATAGACGTGATAGGTCCTGCCGGTGGGCATGTGATTGATCAGTTCAACCGCCCCGATTTCAACAATGCGGTGGCCTTGTGCTGGATCAAGGCCGGTTGTTTCAGTATCAAGAACAATCTCGCGGGCCATTATCAAATTCCCCATTTTAGCATTTGTTCAATGAGCTTTGCCTTGAGTTCATCAACAGTACCATCATTTTCAATGACGACATCAGCCAGGGCCCGTTTCTGAAGGTCTGGCATTTGGCGATGCATAATCATTGCGAGGCGCCCTTCGGTCATATGTGGCCGGGCCATGGCACGAGCTTTTTGAGTTGGTGCCTGGGATGAGATCACCACAGTTTTATCCATACTGATTTGTGCATTGGTTTCAAACAAAAGCGGAATATCGACCACTACGGCTTTGGCACCTTGTTGCTTTGTTTTCGCAATAAAACTGTTCCGGCGCCTGCGGATTTCTGTGTGAACAATCTGCTCTAATGTTGTGAGTAAAGCCTGGTCAGATAAAACAGCCTTCATGACAATTTCGCGGTTAACTTTTTTGCCAGCAATGGCCTCAGGCAAGATTGGCGCAATCAGTTTGACACCACGTTCGCTGGCATAGAGGTTATGAACCTCGGCGTCTGAATCAAAGACCGGCAAACCATAGTTGGCCAGAATACGAGCTGCTTCGGATTTGCCCATCGCGATTGAACCGGTGAGACCGATGACCATCATCATTTAAAACCCGGATCGACATCGCGGGCTACAAGGCGATATAGTTCGTTAGTAACAAGCGGCCTTACGCCGTACCACTTTTCAAAGCCCACAACGGCCTGGTGTAACAACATTCCCAAGCCGCCAACCACTCGCAGTCCTCGCGCTTCGGCATTCGCCAGCAATTGTGTTTTCAGCGGAACATAAACAATGTCCGCAACGACGGCATCACGTGGCAAATAAGCAAGATTAATTTCTAATTCTGCTTGCCCCTTCATGCCTTGGGATGTGGTGTTGATGAGGAGCGATGTGGATTTCGATTCACTGGCGAAACGATTAATGTCAATAGGCATTACTTTGCTTCCAAAAAGAGCGGCAAGTTTTTCCGCCGGCGCCTGCGTTCGGTTCAAAATTTTAATCTCGCCAATATCGGCCCGCAACAGGCGCTCTATAATGGCACGCGCAGAGCCGCCAGCACCCAGAATAAGTGCGGTTTTGTTAGTCAAATTCAATTCTGGTACATTGGCAAAAAGGTTTTGATAAAATCCTTCACCATCCGTTGACGTGGCGTGAAGCGTTTCGCCCTCGAAATAAATCGTATTGAGTGATCCCGTGCGCTTTACTATATCATCACTATTGGAAACCATGGTGAGGGCCACTTCCTTATGCGGAATGGTGACGTTGCAGCCGAGATAGCCATCAGCTTTGAGATTGCCC
>JAYVCU010000135.1:0-5575 GCA_043749835.1 Hyphomicrobiales bacterium | reverse complement strand
AAACCAGCACAGTGCCGCCGCTGCAACACCCAGTGTTAGCCTCAGACCAAGGGGATCCGACCACAAAAGCCGCCTGGCCATAAAAGCAGACCCGCGCGGAAATTGCGATGTAAAATAGCGGGAAACGCGGCTTGAGCAAAACCAGTTCCACACGCTTTCAACAAAACTGCGCCTCATCGGACCGCACCTGCCGTTCCCTCTAACTTCAAGCCAGATTTCAGTTCGCGCTAATGCATGACTATGCCTGCGCAGCTAGTGATGCAAGTGCCAAAGGCTCACTGGCCTGGCGCTGTGCATCCAGCGACGCTCGTTTCACCATCACGGGCGACTGGAACAGTGGAAAAAGACCCTTACAGAACAAGCATATTACGAACGCTGGTGGTCGCGTGCACACAAAGGCAAAATTGGAATTGGCGGAAACGGAGGGATTCGAACCCTCGATACGCCTTACAGCGTATGACGATTTAGCAAACCGTTGCCTTCAGCCACTCGGCCACGTTTCCGCAAAACTTAAGACCATACGGGTTAATGGCAACCCGGCTCTGCCGCGTTCTTTGCCTTGATTTGGTGCGCCATGCAAGCGCGGTTTATGGGCGTCCACAACAACCGACAAATGACCCAATTGCAGCTTCGCACCAAAACATAATGTGTTTAACCGATTGTTGATGTGTTTGGCTAATGTTTGGGCTATAGGTGTGGCAGGAGTTTGCTAATGCGCTTTATTTTGAGTGTTTCTTTTGTAGTCTTAGCCTTTAGTGGTTCGGCACATGCCTATGACAGTTTCCTGCCTCTGGGGCTGGGCTATTCCACCAGATCAGTTGACCTTACCAAGTTAACACC
This sequence comes from Hyphomicrobiales bacterium, assembly GCA_043749835.1. GTDB lineage: Bacteria > Pseudomonadota > Alphaproteobacteria > Rhizobiales > Aestuariivirgaceae > Aestuariivirga. The sequence continues at coordinate 4,735 of JAYVCU010000135.1, read as the reverse complement.
GCGCCAACGCGCCGCAATCAATCAAGCTGATATTTACGAAACTGAAATTTATAAACGCCAGCTGCGTGCCAAACAATTTGACAGCAAATTTCAAAATTTCCAGTCAGACCGCAATTCCAACTTGACGGACAACGTGCTCAACTATTGACGCAAAGAGTGGCCAGACCGCCCGCTGCGTAGGTTAGTGAACGGTAATTAATTCGCGTGCCAGGCGCAAAGATTCCGCAATTTCCTGAACTGACATTTCTTGTGATAGTTCGATGCGGTAAGCTTTGGCGGCTGCACAGCCTTTTAAAGCTGAAATACTAAACCACTTATGCGCTTCAACACGGTTTTGCGCCACACCCTGGCCTACGCAATACTGTAAGCCAAGTTGCAGCAAATCGTTGCCACTTTCATTCGCCAGGTTTCCCTGCTTCATATCATGAGCCATTTCGTACCATCCTGTTGTGCGCCACCGCCCTTCTGTTGAGGGCGTTTGACTTCTTCGATTTTGACTGAATGGATAAAACAGTGGGTTAAACAGCAGACTTAATGGTCGGTGAATCGAAATTCTAACTCGCCCTTGAAAAAATCTCTAAATATATTGTCAAGTCATATACTTACTGTTGTTTTTGTGAAATCATGGTTTGTGGCAAAATTCACGAAGACTTCACCACCTTCACAACCAGACTGTTATTTAGCCCCCTTTGTAACAGCCAATACCACAGACACTGGCACGTGATCTGATCCCGCATTTTGCCCCACGGTTTCTGCCGAAAGTGCACGAATCGAAGCGCTGATCATTACATGATCAATTGCAAATTGTGGCAGACCGTAAGTGGCAGGCCAGCTGGGTAGGTAGGTTACGATCGAAACGCCCAAGCGATCCGCCAAGCCTCTTAATAACCGAGACTGAGGCGTGGCGTTGAAGTCTCCCATCAACACCAACGGACCTGCATCTACTTCCAAGGTCTGCCCAATGGCTCGAAACTGTCCGAACTGTTCGGTGACATGCGGAAACCGCGTTGTGTGTGTTGCCGCAATAACCAACCCACCGTATGCCGCCCCAAGCGAGACTTTCAGCAAGGGCACAGTTTGGCCAGCGTAAATTACCTGATTGTTTAACAGGGGAATTTTGGAAACCACGGCCATGTCGCAGCCAAGGTTTTCAAAGCAATTCGCCTGAAACGGATAATCAGGTTTTAACCTCGCCAACACGTCTTCACGGTTTGATAAAACTTCCACCATTGTAACCACATCGGCATTTAGTGCGTGCAAACTATCAACAATGGCTTGAGTATCAGATCGCTTACCGCCCAAGTTAAACTGCGCAACCTTGAGACGCTTTTCACCTGATGCAAGAGAACTTTCGGTGGTTTGGACATTGAAGCTAGGCCATAAGCCATAACCGAACAGTAAAACCACAGCCACAAGCCCAGCCGCAACACCTTTCAAACGTGGACTAAAAAGCCCAACAGCACCGGCGATAACGAATATTGCAAACTGTATTGTGAACTGTGCAAAAATATCAAAGCGTGGCCACAACAGACCGAGCTTGCCTGCAAACAGCCCTGCCAAACCAAGCACCAGAAACCCAACAGCACCGCTCCATTCCCGATGTCTTTTGCGCTTGTCCGAGGCAGCCTGAACTTCAGTTTCAGTTTTGTCCTCCTGCCACGGTTGTTTCAACGCCACGATTTGCCTTATGCAGTTAGATCAGTTTGCTTTCCATTGGGAGCAACTGCTCTGGTGTAGCAAAGCCGGGCATTTCTTCAATGCGCTTTTTCCACGCCATCACATGAGGATAATGCGAAAGATCGATACTGGCTTCCGGCGCATAGCGCAGCACACCGTAAATGCCAATGTCTGCCACCGTGGGTTTCCTGGCAGCAATCCATACAGACTTGGTGAGTTCCTGCTCCAAAACCGCAATGGCGGTTTTCGCTTCCGTGTCATACATCACGCGCACCTCATCGCCGAATTGCCGAAGTCCCCGTGCCCGCGCCCGCAAACGAAACACTGGAACGGCAAGCTTATCCCACTGCCAAAACAACCACTCACGGATACGTTGCTTTTCTAATGGAACCTTGGAATTGAATTTGTCGAGGCTCTCGGCCAAATGCAGCAGAATGGCCGCAGATTGCACCGCCATCAGGTTGCCATCACGTAACGCCGGTACTTGGCCATAACGGTTCTTCACCAAATAATCCGCCTGCTTATGCGCCCCTTCGCGCAAATTTACATGGATGTATGAAAATGGGTGGCGCGATAGTGCTAGCCCCAAAGCGGCCGTATACGTCGGGCCAGAGTTCGCATTGCCATAAAGCGTAAAGCGGGCACGCTCTTTGGGCGACAAGGCCTTCTCGCGCTTGACCGGCGCTTTTTTGGGTGCAGCCACTTTTTTAGGCGCCGCTTTTGCTACGGCCCGCTGTGGCTTCTTCGCCATAAGAGCAAACTCCTATAATACCGTGTTCTGATGATCAGCACACGGACTATAGCGGTTTGCCAAAAAAAGGGGAAGGCATGTTAGGTTATTGTTAACGATCTGCATATCTATGAAATGGCTAGTTTTTTCTTCAACAGGTCATTCACCGCCTGGGGGTTGGCTTTGCCGCCAGTGGTCTTCATAACCTGGCCCACAAACCAACCCAGCATCGAAGGTTTGAGCTTCACGGCTTCAACCTTGTCAGGATTGGCTAAAATGATTTCATCAACGGCCTTTTCAATGGCCCCCAGATCGGTCACTTGTCTCATATTCGTGGTTTCGACGATATTTAGGACGTCGCTATATGAGACAACTTTAGAGTGTTTCTCCGGATTTGTGTTAGCATTCCATACAATGTCGTGAAGATCTTTCGACATTTTTCCTGAGATAGTTCCATCCGAAACCAACTGAACAATAGTAGAATTAACTTCAGCCGGAATCGGCGACTGAGCGATGTTCAATCCATCTTTATTCAATCGTCCGAGGTGCTCATTGATCAGCCAATTTGCTGCACCTCTTGGATTGCTCCCAGTACCTACCATCAATTCAAAATATTGAGCGCGATCGGCTTCAGCCACTAGGACTAATGCATCATAAGCTGAGAGCCCATAGGAGGTCATAAAGCGTGCCTTTATTTCATCTGGGAGTTCGGGCAAACCAGCTTTAATTTCCGCAATGCGTTTCGGATCAAGTTTCAGCGGCAACAAATCCGGGTCTGGAAAATAGCGATAGTCATGCGCCTCTTCTTTAGACCGCATTGAGCGCGTTTCACCCTTTTTGGCGTCATAAAGCCGGGTCTCCTGATCGATCGTGCCGCCGTCTTCTAAAATCCCAATTTGACGCCGTGCCTCATATTCAATCGCTTGACCCATAAAGCGAATGGAATTTACATTCTTGATTTCGCAGCGCGTGCCAAAGGGCGCACCGGGCTTGCGCACCGACACATTCACATCAGCGCGCATCGAGCCCTGCTCCATGTTGCCATCACAGGTGCCGAGATAACGCATGATCTGACGCAGCTTGGTGACGTAAGCCTTGGCCTCCTCGGCTGAGCGCATGTCAGGCCGCGACACAATTTCCATCAACGCACAGCCAGAACGATTGAGATCAACATAGCTCATATTGGGATGCTGATCATGCAAGCTCTTGCCCGCATCCTGTTCCAGATGCAGGCGCTCAACGCCAACGTTAATAGACTTGCCATCATCAAGATCGACAGCCACAACACCCTCGCCAACGATAGGCTGCTTGAACTGCGAAATCTGATAACCTTGCGGCAAATCCGGATAAAAATAATTCTTACGGTCAAAGACTGATACCTCATTGATCTGCGCTTTAAGTCCAAGCCCGGTGCGCACGGCCTGTTCCACACAGAATTCATTGATTACTGGCAACATGCCGGGCATTGCTGCGTCGACGAACGACACGTGTTCATTTGGAGCTCCACCATATTCCGCCGAAGCGCCTGAAAACAGTTTGGACTTTGACAAAACCTGCGCATGGACTTCAAGCCCAATGATGATTTCCCAATCACCCGTGGCACTTTTGATCCAGTCTTTTTGATCGGCTATGCGCTTTGCGGAATCCATATTTCACCTGATATTTCGGCTGGTGTTAGTTGAGTTTGTACCAGCGATCAAGCCAAGGTCGGTTGCAATTCGCGGATAAACTTTCGTGCCATCGCCTCACCAAACGAAAGAATGTTTTTAGCGGGTTCAATGAATGACCCTTCCCCACCGATGACCACGTCGCGGTAATAAGGCACTAATAACCGCGAGTCGCTTACAATGGGCAACCCGTTAATCACAATTCCGCGTTCAACTGCGCTTGCTCTAGCTGATGGAACATCGCCGCCGTCATTCTCCAAACCATCGCCTGAAACGTCGATCACCTTGCGGTCGGCGGATAAGGGAAATTTTACCAGCAACGCCGCAGAAAACGCGATGGCCGCAGCCATGCCCGTTCCACCCGGCGCATAATCCCGTTCTGCTGATTCAATGACATGTGATGTGGCTTCAATATCTGCGGAAGTGGACAGCATCTGCCAAGGAATTGTGATCGACTGTGTGTTAGAGGTCGACCACTGAACCAAAGCGAGTGCCATCTGGTGATGGGTTCCAGCCTGAATGATTTCCAACACGGCCCTTTGCCGAAGTGCAGCGGCAATGCCCTGCATCTGCAACTGAAAGTCGCCACTGTCAACGCTGCTGGAAACATCAACTGCCAGAACCAAAGCCACATCTACACGATCTGAACTAACCACATGCG
>JAYVCU010000134.1:0-6257 GCA_043749835.1 Hyphomicrobiales bacterium | reverse complement strand
CGCATGTTCGGAGATAGGCTTCGCGCAAGGTTTGGCGACATGCGCCTTGTCGCTGTGTCATTTCTCGTTGGGCTTGCCGGTTTGATGATCTTATCATTTCACCCGACTTTTGCAGTGTCAGTTGCAGCTTTTGCAATCACCGGTTTTGGCTTGGGATTGATCTTCCCCTGTCTGTTTTCGGTGGCCGCTCATTTGGTGCCAGGTGCACGCGCTGCGGCCTTGGGGCTTGCCTCGATGGTGAGTGGTCCACCACGCATCCTGCTGCCGCTGCTCTTGGGCTGGTTGGCACAGACGCAAGGCCTAAGCTCAATCTATATCGCCGCCGCCGCTGGTATCGCCGTTGCATTGATCTTCACGTATTTGGCCGCACGTGAGATTGGAAATAAAAACGGGGCGCAAGTTTCCTTGCACCCCAACGCGACACACTGATATGTGCAGCTTAGGCAGCTTTGGCGTCGATTGACTTCAGCTTAGGCACTGATCCAATGGTGATCTGACGCGGCTTCAAAGCTTCCGGCACTTCACGCTTCAAAGCGATGTGCAGCAGTCCGTTGTCCATATCTGCACCTTTCACTTCCACATGGTCAGCCAGCTGGAAACGGCGCACAAAGCCACGCGCAGCAATACCTTGGTGCAGCATCTCGCCAACAGCTTCAGGTTTATCACCTTTTTTACCGGTCACAGTCAGCGTATTGCCCTTGGCTTCGATGTTTACGTCGTCAGGGCCAAAGCCCGCGACCGCCATGGTAATCCGGTATTCATTGTCGCCCACGCGCTCAATGTTATAGGGCGGATAAGAATGGGTCTCAGTAGTGGCCGCTTCATCCAAAAGCTGAAACAAGCGGTCAAAGCCCACAGATGAGCGGTAGAGGGGGGTAAAATCAAACATGTCATATTCTCCTTAAGCAATTTGACAAAAATCGGGCCCGAAAGGCACCCGCGAGGCAACACGTAAGAAGTCGTATTGGCTTTTCAAGGCCCCGCATGTGTAACAAATATGAACGTCAGATGAACGGTCTCTTCTGTATGCATTCAGCTTGGTTTGCCTAAAAGTTGTTTTATGGAAAGTCGGTGGGCGCACCGGCTGATAAATTAAGGAGAATTAAAATGTTATTTAAATCCACAATCGCTGCTGCTGCTATTGCTGCAACTGCAGTTCTTGGCACAGTAACCGCCGCCCACGCCGACCCACAAGTTGGTGTATCAATCGGCATAGGCTTTGGTAACTTGGGTGGCTATGAGCCAGACCAACAGTATTATCCCGACCACCAGTATTATTCTGGTGATCTAGAACAACACTACATTTATGATGGTGAAGACCGCTTTGGGGATTACCCATTTCATCATCGCTATCGCCATTATGGTTGGCAGCAAGACTATTCAGCACCCGTGGTCCACTATGGCCTTTCATGTGCGTCAGCCCGCAATGTTGTGCGCGCGGCTGGATTTCGCGGTGCTAGGGCCACAAATTGTTCACGCCCTGTCTATACCTATCAAGCATGGAAGCGCGGCGAAATTTACCGTGTGAGCGTCAACGTAACGGGCCGTATTGTGTCCGTTAGGCCGATTTATTGATTTATTAAGTGCTAGGCGGAGGGTTCATACCCTCCGCTTTTTGCCGTAATGAGGCCTTTATTTTGTTAAGATTGTTTGCAAAAATATAGAACGGAGTGCGACATGTTTAAGAAAATAATGTTGTTGGTAGTCTTACCAAGCTTGCTTTTGGCACAGCCTGCCGAAGCACGCCGCCTGTTCTGGTGGGAAATGGTCAACCCTGATGGCATGGCACTCTCGCCTAATGTTTACGACGACGACGTGGCCCCGCAAGATGTCTATGGGCCAGATCCCTATGATGCCCCTAATGAGCAGTTCAATCAGGACCAGTATCAGTTATATCGCCGCGAAATGCAGCATCGTTATCACCGCAATACTTACCAGGGGCCCAAAAGTGAACCACCTTACGCCGTCCCTCATTCTTCGCCGCCTTATGCGGCACCAATTTATCCAACAAAGCCAAAGCGCAAGCTGGTGAACACAGCCATTCCCCCTAAGCCAATTGTCAAAAAGCTGGTTGCGACCGCGACAGTTGCACCCGCACCGCAAATTGCGCCGTTGACAACGCCAATGTTGACACCGCCAGTAACGGCAGAACCAAAACTTTTGGTTACCAAAAAATCTGGAGCTGTGAACTGTGAGAAAGGTGCCAGCATTGTTTCAAGCTTCGGCTTTGAAGGTGTTTCCACCAAATCTTGTGATGGCACATCGTTGGTTTACAATGCGAGCCGAGGCGGTAAACCGTTTGAAATTAATGTCTCCCCAAGCAGCGGAGAATTGATCGCCGTGAAAAAGCTCTAGCCGCATGGCAGCTTGTCTCACCCGCGCGGTGCGGTTAGAGACGAGCGATGAAACTTTTTCCCCGTCTCGAAAATAAAGCGCCACCCAATATTCATTGCGTTGAAGTCCTAACCCAAGGTCGTTTAAAATTACGTGCAGCTTTTGCTGTGCCCAAGCAGGCCAAAGGCACGATTTTGATCCTGCAAGGCCGCGCCGAATTCATTGAGCGCTATTTTGAAATCATGAATGATTTTATGAGAAATGGCTATGCTGTGGCCACGTTTGATTGGCGCGGCCAAGGCGGTTCTCAACGTTTAGTCAAAAACAGCCAACTTGGGCACATCAGTGACTTTACCAATTTTGATGCGGATATGGATGCAATTTATTCGCGCGTTCTTGTGGCCCATTGCCCGAAGCCCTATTATGCGCTTGCCCATTCAACTGGCGGCCACATGATGCTTCGCGCCTTGCGTGGCAAAAAATGGGTGGAGCGTGCCGTCATTACCTCACCATTATTAGGGTTACACTTCAAACCGTGGCCAGAACCTGTCGCTCGCGGTTTAGCATGGATGGTAGCAAGAATCGGATTCGGCACAGCACCCCTGCCCGGCTTTCCAACACAGCCCGTGCAAAGTTGGACATTCGAAAATAACCCCCTCACCTCAGATCGTAAACGTTGGGATAGAGACGCAGCAACTCTTCTGGCTCACCCTGAACTGGGCACTGGGGCACCCACTTACAGTTGGCTACGCGCGGCACTCGATTCAATCGACGAACTTCAAAAGTGGCCGAAAGACCGTGGTCCTTCCTGCCCCACATTAATCATCATGGCAGGCCAAGACCGCGTGGTAAATAATGTTGCCACCAAACGCTTTCTTGACCGTGCCCCTGGATTTTCATCCCTTACGATTGCGGATTCTCAACACGAAATTCTGAATGAAAAGTCAGAAATCAGACAACGCTTTCTAGCAGCCTTTGAAGCGTTTATTGGAGGTTGAATCGTTGAGTGCATCAAAACGTCATCTTGAATGACGCTTCAATGTTTAGTATACATGTATATCACTAAAGGGAGACCGCCATGCTCGCAATTCGTTTGCCCAAAGAACTGGAAGACCGTCTAACAGACATGGCCAAAAAGACCGGGCGCACAAAAACTTTTTACGCGAAAGAGGCAATCCTCAATTATCTGGAGGATTTAGAAGATACATATATCGCTGAGAAGGCGCTGGATGAGTTTTATGCATCGGGTGAGAAAACTGTTTCACTTGAAAAAGTCATAAAAGATCTTGGTTTGGACACTTGAGTTTTCTGAAAGTGCAAGACACAACCTGAAGGCGCTGGACCCAGTGGTCTCGCGACGAATTATCAATTACTTGCGCGAACGTATTGCCACTTCAAAGTATCCAAACAACTTAGGCAAAACACTGCATGGCAAGAAGTATCAGGGCCAAATTCGCTACCGGGTAGGCGACTATCGCATTATTGCAGAAGTCAGAAACAGCGTCCTTGTAATCGTCGTGATCGAGATCGGCCATCGCAGAGAAATCTACCGATAGCCAACAGTGCGTCTAAGTAACACTCATTCCGCTGCCTTCATGCTCATCGGATTATTCGGATGTTGCGTCCAATTCGACGGTTGAGGATTTATTTGAAGCCCCGTTCGCGCATCAACACCGGAAGTTTGCTGCACCATCGTGATGCAATTTTGCACCGGGCAAACTTCCACACACAAGTTGCAGGCCACGCATTCATTATCCATTACTTCAAAATGGCGCGCGCCATCTTTCTGCATGGAAATGGCCTGGTGTGATGTATCTTCACACGCCGCATAGCAGCGCCCGCATTTGATGCACAAGTCTTGATTAATTTTAGCTTTGGCGATGTAGTTGAGATTGAGATACTGCCAATCGGTGACATTGGGCACAGCGCGACCACGGAAGTCATCAATTGCAGCATAGCCCTTCTCGTCCATCCAACGCGCCAAGCCGGATTTCATCTCGTCCACAATATGAAATCCATAAGTCATCGCCGCCGTGCACACTTGCACGTTGCCTGCGGACATTGAAATGAATTCGGCCGCGTCACGCCATGTGGTAATTCCACCAATTGCAGAAATGGGAAAGCCTCGCGTATCATTATCTCGCGCGATCTCAGATACCATTGATAATGCAATCGGTTTTACAGCAGGCCCGCAATAGCCGCCGTGCGAACCTTTACCGTCGATCGTCGGCATAGGTGCAAATGAATCAAGATCAATGTGGGTAATTGAATTAATCGTGTTGATCAGGGATACTGCATCAGCACCGCCAGCTTTTGCCGCACGCGCAGGCTTGCGAACATCGGTGATATTGGGCGTGAGCTTCACAATTACGGGGATGCGCGTGTGTTGCTTGCACCAGCGCGCTACCATCTCAATATATTCCGGAACTTGTCCCACGGCAGAGCCCATGCCGCGTTCACTCATCCCGTGCGGGCAGCCGAAATTTAATTCAATGCCATCACATTCGGTTTCTTCAACGCGCTGCAGAATTTTCTTCCACGCGTCTTCTTCGCACGGAACCATGAGAGAAACGACCATGGCACGATCTTTCCATTCACGTTTTACTTTCTTGATTTCGTGCAGGTTCACCTCAAGCGGGCGATCGGTGATTAACTCGATATTATTAAACCCTAAAAGGCGCCGGTCTGCGCCATGGATTGCGCCATAGCGTGGCCCATTCACATTGACGATGGGTGGGCCGTCTTCGCCAAGAGTTTTCCAGACCACGCCTCCCCAACCCGCTTTGAACGCGCGGACCACATTATATTCCTTGTCGGTGGGCGGGGCAGAAGCCAGCCAGAATGGGTTAGGCGATTTAATACCAACGAAATCAGATCGAAGGTCAGCCATGATAATTAAGTCTCCATCTTGTCCCTCCCCCTTGTGGGGAGGGCCGGGGTGGGGGTCGGGTGTTCGTGCAAGTGATCATAAATAAATGCTGTTAGTAGTTTGACTTCATGACGAATTCGGTCAACCACACCTTCGGTTGCCTGCAAAACATCTTTGTTCCAAAACCTGATCACAGGGTAACAGTGCTTTTTGAGTATCTGTGAACGCTCCGTATCATATTGAACTGTATCACTGTGTTGGCCGCCATCAAGTTCAATAATCAATTTTGGATAGTGACAAGCAAAGTCCGCAATAAATTTACCGATTACAACCTGCCTCCTAAAATGACGGCCTTCTAATTTGAGCAGTTTCAAATGTTGCCATAACATTCGCTCAGCCGGAGTTGCATTATTGCGAAGGGTTCGCGCGATAAGATTAGGCACCGCTCGACGCCCACCCTAACCCTCCCCACAAGGGGGAAGGTAAAACATAGTAAAATAAATCAAAGCGTCAAATATGCATGAATACTCTCCGCAGCACGCCTGCCGTCGTCAACGGCAGCCACCGTCAATGCCCGATTTCCTGCAATGCAGTCTCCGCCTGCCCAAACTTTTGGGTTAGACGTGCGCTTGTTTTCATCAACTTTGATGCGCCCATCTTCCAGCGCCAAGGCCCCGGCTGTCAGATCCGCAAAAGTCTGGCCAATGGCTTTGAACACAACATCGGCAGAAAGTTCATAGGTTTTACCCGTTCCAACAAGCTTATTACCCTGCATGGCCGATCCTTCAACTTTCACTGCGACAACGTGGTCACCTTTGACGATCAGCTTCTTCGGAATTACCCATTCACAAATCGCCACGCCGTGACTCAGCGCTAATTCCTGTTCATAAGCTGAAGCCTTCATGTGTTCACGCCCGCGCCGATAAAGAATCGAAACCGCCTCAGCACCCAACAGCTTTGATTGAACGGCGATGTCGATAGCCGTCATTCCGCCACCGATCACCACAACGCGCCGCCCCACTTTGAGTTTCGATAAATCGTCGGCTTGCCGCAA
>JAYVCU010000133.1:0-17142 GCA_043749835.1 Hyphomicrobiales bacterium | reverse complement strand
TTGATCTCCTGATCACTATGGCCCTTAATCTCGGCGATGAAGTTTTTATTACGCAATCACTTGCTTTGCGCGACAGAGCAGACAACACAGAAAATTTGCGCCGCTACCATGGCCCCACGCTTCTGCTTTGTGGTGAAGAAGACGCGCTTTGCCCTCCGGTCTATCACGCACAAATGTCAAAAATACTTTCGAGTGCTGTATTGCGTGAAATTAGCAATGCTGGACACATCTCAACACTGGAACAACCCACCTTGACTAACGCTGCGCTGAAAGACTGGTTAAATCTAACGATCTGATATTAAGGCCCAATCGATCATGCTAGTGTTGCGGCAATTGTCCTCACAGCGGCCAGAGTGGCAATCATTTTTTTAGGGCTTACAAATTCGGGCCAGCTCGAAAGTTTCACCGCCACCAATTGGTGGGCAAAATCAATATAGATCAATTGACCGAACACCCCGCGACAGATCAAGTTTCGCGAAGATGGCTCTTCAACCCAAAACTGATTGTGATAGCCACCGTTTGGCAAAACTATCGTATAGGGTTCTGCAAACAAGGCGTGGTTGGCCTGTCGCGTTTCATCGATCCAAGCTTTTGGAACGATGTTTTCGCCATCGGCCAAAACCATTTGCCCAAAACGCCCATAATCGCGCAGTGTAGCATTAAAACCACCATCAGCAATCGAGTAACCTGCGGGGTCAACTGTGAAACAGGCGCTTTCTTCGGTCCCTAGTTTTTGCCACACCCCTTCTGAAACAATTTGGGCAAGGCGCTTTCCGGTGACGCGCTCCATGCAAAACGCCAATACATCGGTCTCGATGGAGCGATATTCAAACTGCGCCCCATGGGGCCGCGTTAGTTGCTTCAGTGTCAATATTTGTTCCCAAACATGGGAAGGCCATTTGCGTCTAGGATCAATCCCGGATGGAACTGGTTTCCAACTTGAGGCCACATCAAGTTGTGCAACATCGGAATGAGGATCGGTATAATCCTCATTAAATTTTACGCCCGTAGTCATATCGAAAACCTGCTGCAAGGTTGCATCCTTCCAGGCTGTTGCACCAAGCTCGGGTAAATAGTGAGAGACTTGTTGTTTTGGATCAAGCAAACCATTGCTAATCAAAATCCCAGCAGTCATGCCAACCACAGATTTTGCAACGGATTGCGAAAGATGAAGGGTGCGGGGTGTCATGGTGCCCAAATACCGCTCGTAAACAATTGCGCCTCGGTGCAGAATCAGAAAACCGTCGGTGTATGTTTCTTCCAACAAGTCTTGAAGCATCGCTGTTTCGCCAGCAACGTTTCTTACCTTTAGAGTGTCAAGGTCTTTCTCATGGCGTTTAAATTCGCGAACAGGTTGATCGCCGCGCCAAACTTCCGTCGTAGGTAAAATTTCGCGGATATGTTGGAAAGACCAGCGGTTCCAAGGTGCTTGGTCCCACTCCATCCGGCGCACCGCAACGCCCAAAGGCGGTCCTGACCCTAAGTGCCGAGGATCGAACGAATTGCTGGAATGTGTCATGATTGGCCCATTTACCGGTCTTTTAAATAATGCGAGATGGCTGACGGTTTGATTGTAGATATATCACGTTGGCTTGACCGATGTTTTGTATCAAACGTTTTGAGAGATTATTGCATGTGTGACCTCGCGTCGAGAGGGATTGGTTTTGCGATAATGGCGACTGGGCGCTAGCAGACGGAGGCTGGGTGGCTATTAGTCCACTCCGTAATCCCGTTTTGCAAATTAGGAGATTTCTTTTAGAACTGCATTTTACGTCTCGGTCTAATAAGGAATAAAAGCTCTAAGGCTGGACATGGAAAATATTTTAGCTTTGTATCATAGGTCTGAGGACAGTGGTCTTTTCGATAGCAGTTTCACACCTTCCTTATCCAGAAACATCACATCTGCAGATGCGGCGAAAGTCGAAATAGCATCAACGTCATTCGTGAAGCCTTGCGTTACATGGTTTTGTCCTGCCACTGCCTTTCGAGCCAATGCAGCGAGCAAATAGGCGAACGTTTTTAGTTGAGGTCTGCTACCGTTTCCCTTCCGCAACCAAAATTCAAATACCTTGTTTTGCAAATTCTTCTCGCCAACACCATGCTCGGCAAAGGGTCGCTTTAATACTCCATTCTCAGTAAAGATCGGGCGCTAGCGACATCGGCTATTGGAACGGCAAACTTCTGCCTTTCTTCAAAATCCTCATTTCCAAGAATTGCGTATGGTAGGAAAGTGCGATACCCTGTTTGCGATATCAAGTGGGGGGATCATGAAGCAAACACATATGATCGGTAAAACGGGGTTGCATCTGCCACCCCTGTCCTTCGGCGGCTCCGGGCTCGGCGACATGCCTGATACTTATGGCTACGCTGTGAGTGAAGAGCGCGCGCGCCAAACGATCCGCGCCATCCTGGCCTTGCCTGATGGCTTCATCGACACCTCGCGCATCTATGGCATGGGGCGCAGCGAAGCGCGCATCGGCCAGGTGGTGCGTGAGTTAGGCGGCTGGCCCCGTGGCTGCATTCTATCCACGAAGCTTGACCGCGACATGACGACGGGCCGTTTCGAGGCCGCCCGCGCGCGGCGATCCCTTGACGAAAGTCTGGAAGCACTCGGCGTTGACCATGTGCAGATCCTCCACCTCCACGATCCCGAACATGGCGCAGACCTTACGGAGGTAACGCGCAAAGGCGGCGCGCTCGATGAATTGCTACGCATGAAGGAGGAGGGGCTTGCCGACGCGGTAGGCCTCGCTGCCGGCAACGTCGAGGTAATGCTGCCCATCCTGCGTGACTGGGACCTTGACGGGCTGATTACCCACAACCGCTATACTCTGGTGAACCGCAATGCTGAACCGCTGCTGGAACTGGCGGAATCAAAAGGTATGTTTGTCCTCAACGCTGCGCCTTATGCCGGCGGTGCATTGGCCAAGGGATCAGGCAACTACCAGCGCTACGTCTATCAGGAGGCATCGGAAGACATGCTCGCCCCCATCGCAAGGGTGGAAGCCATCTGCGCGCGCTTCGGCGTGCCGCCCGGTGCCGCAGCACTTCAGTTCTCTATGCGCAATCCCCGCATCGCCTCGACGATTTGCGGGGTGACCCGCCCCGAACGCATCGATGAAACTTTGGCGTGGGCCAAATGGCCGATCCCCGAGGACGCGTGGAAAGAACTGTTGGCGCTGCCCTTCAGCAGAGATGACCCGGAAGCAACGCGGGATTATAAGCCGGGGTGAAATTGAGGATATTGGCTAGCCGCCTGAACAAGGCGCCCATTGAATACGAGCGATCCTACCCCTGAGTTAGTATGCTCGTGTGAAACCACATCGTGTATGGCCGTGGTCAGATAAATATGGACTTTTGGCAGCCTGATTTAATAGAGGCTCTGGCATATCAGGAGGTGTGAGGTTGGCGATCTTTTGTTCAAGGTCGCCCGGCAAATAATAGTTTTCTAAAAAGATGCGGTTCTTGAGGGTTTGGTGCCAATGCTCGATCTTGCCTTGGGTCTGGGATGCATGGGCGCACCCCGCACGCGATCCATGCCCTTGCTTGATAGCCAGCCTGCGATCTCGCTTGAGATGTAAGACGAGCCATTGTCGCTGGGCAGCCTTGGCTTGTGAACAACATGCACATCACAACCAGAGGCCTGTAATGCCAAGTTTAATGTATCGGTGACATCTGTTGTTTTCATCGTGGTGTAAAGTTTCAACGCGATGTTGTAACGCGCGAAGTCGTCAAGGATAGTTGAACGTTAAAACCAGCCCCAGCCGATGATCTTGAAGCAGGTGAAGTCGGTCTGCCACAGCTGATTTATGGCCGTGGTTTTGACTTTGAACTCATCCATTGCCCGGCAATCGATACGCAGTATCCCTGAAAGGGGGCAGCTTTCATCACAACAAATCAAAGCTCCATGGACTTGCCTCGTTTCGCATCAAAGACATGGTCGGTTTCTCATTACTTGAAAGTGGCCAGAATCTGGCTTAGCTTGATTAGATGGATTTTGAGGATATATGTCTGTGATCACACTTTTTGGAGCAGGCGGGAAAATGGGAATCCGCCTTGGAACCAACTTGCAAAAAGCGGGTGCCACTGTCCGCCATGTGGAAACCAGCGAGGCGGGACGAGCACGGTTGAAATCGATCCTCGGCTATGAGGCCGTCGATGCTAAAGTCGCAATTCAAGGTGCTGATGTCGTCATTCTCGCGGTGCCCGATACAATGATTGGCCGGATATGCAGTTCCATCATTGACGACCTCGCGCCGGGCACGATCATCATCATTCTCGACGCGGCAGCTCCTTTTGCCGGCCATCTTCCTAAGCGGTCCGATGTCACCTATTTCGTAACCCATCCATGCCATCCGCCCATCTTTAATGATGAGACGGATATGGCGGCAAAGCGGGACTTTTTTGGTGGCGTTGCGGCCAAGCAGCATATCGTTTCCGCTTTGATGCAGGGGCCGGAATCCCATTATGCAAAAGGCGAAGAGATCGCCCGCATCATCTGGGCACCCGTGATGCGCTCCCACCGCGTTACTGTCGAACAGATGGCCTTGTTGGAACCGGGCCTCTCCGAAACACTTTGCGCCTCATTGCTCGATGTCATGCGCGAAGCCCTTGATGAAGTAGTGCGCCGCGGTGTGCCGCGCGAGGCAGCCCGCGATTTTCTGCTCGGCCACATGAATGTTCTCGGCGCTGTGATCTTCAAGGAAGTGGATGGCGTGTTTTCGGATGCGTGCAACAAAGCGATCGAATTCGGCAAGCCAACACTGATGAATCCCGACTGGAAGCGCATTTTTGAGCCGGACGAGATTATGGCCAGCATCAAACGGATTACGTGAGGCGCGGTCATGCTTAAACGGACAATTTCTCAATCATCTTTAGGGGCCATCATTCTCGTCGACTCGATCACCAAAATTGAACCCCATGACGAGGGGGCAATCGTACTTTCCGCTTCACATGGCGGCGTCAGTTCTGGTGAATTCGCAATGCAGGTTCCCCTTCGATTGGTCCTGTTCAATGATGCCGGTATTGGCAAGGATAGGGCTGGTATCGCAGCACTCGACATGTTGCAAAACAAGGGTGTTGCTGCCGCAATGATTTCACATCTGTCAGGCCGGATAGGAGATGCGCAGGACATGTGGGATCACGGCGAAATTTCTGCCGTAAATGCACTCGCCGCCGCTATGGGTGTTGCAATTGGCGAAAAAGCATCTGCCCGCCTGCTGTCCTTAATCGGAAACAAATAAGTAAACAAAAGGAGGCGTATTCTGGTGAACAGTGCGCTCAACAATCGGTTTGAGGCCGATTATATCATTGAAACGGCGTTCGATCCGCAGAAGGCTGCCGAGGCGATGGCGGGCGAACAGTCGAGCGGCACCTTCATCGCACTGCCCGGCGAGTCGCCGGAATTGAAGGAGCGCTCGGCCGCGCGGGTCGAAGCGCTTGAGGTGATTGACGAATTTGCGAGCCCTTCTTTGCCGGGTGCCGGTCGTCCGGCGGGCAGCAAGATTTTGCGGGCGAAAGTGACCTTGAGTTGGCCCGATGCCAATTTGAATGGTACGCTGCCCAATCTGCTGGCAACGGTGGCTGGCAATCTGTTCGAGTTGAAACAGTTTTCCGGTCTGCGTCTTGTTGACATTCGGATGACGCCAACTTTTGAAAATAAATATGGCGGCCCCAAGTTTGGCATCACCGGAACTCGCCAATTATCGGGTGTCGCCGCGGGTCCGGTGATCGGCACGATCATCAAACCTAGCATCGGTTTGACGCCGGCGGAGACCGCGAACCTTGTCAACGAATTGTGTGATGCCGGAATTGATTTTATCAAAGATGACGAATTGCAAGGCGATGCGTCGCATTGCCCCTTTGACGAACGCGTTCGCTCAGTAATGAGAGTGATCCGCAACCATGCCGCCAAAACCCAAAAAACCGTGATGTATGCCTTCAACGTGACAGGGGATCTCGACGAGATTCGCCGGCGGCATGATCTTGTGCAGCAAGAGGGTGGGACCTGCATCATGGCCAGCCTCAATTCCGTAGGCCTTGTCGGCATGCTGGAGCTTGTGCGCCACACGCAATTGCCGCTTCACGCGCACCGCAACGGATGGGGCTATCTGAGCCGCCACCCGATGCTCGGGTGGGACTATCGCGCCTGGCAAAAGGTCTGGCGACTCGCCGGAGTCGACCATATGCATGTCAACGGCATTGGCAACAAGTTCTCCGAAAGCGATGAAAGCGTCGTGCGCTCGGCAAAAGCGGCATTCGAACCCCTCTTCGACACCAAACCCTGCATTGCCATGCCGGTCTTCTCGTCGGGGCAGACCGTTCGCCAAGCAGAACCAACCTATCAGGCCTTGGGTCGCGCTGATCTCATTTTTGCGGCAGGCGGTGGCATCATGGCCCATCCCGGCGGGCCGGGCGACGGCGTCCGGAGCATTCGCGATGCATGGGACGCTGCGATAGCCGGCATTCCCCTCGATATCGTTGCCAAATCAAATACAGTGATGCGACTGGCACTGGAGACCTTTCGATAATGAACAGTCTTCCCGATGGCCCGCTCCTCGCCTTCTATGGGGATGATTTCACGGGGTCGACGGCGGTTCTCGAAGCGCTTGCTTTTAACGGCCTCAAGACAGTCTTGTTTTTCGAAGAGCCTGATGCGGCGATGTTGGCCAAGGCTGGTCCGGTTCATGCGGTCGGTCTTGCAGGCCTTTCGCGATCCAAATCGCCCGCATGGATGGACGCGCATTTGCCGCGTGCATTTGCAAGCCTGAAGGCGGTGGGTGCACCGCTGCTGCATTATAAGGTTTGCTCAACCTTCGACTCGGCACCGGAGACTGGGTCGATTGGCAAAGCCATAGACATTGGCGCACGTCTCGTGCCGGGTAAGTGTGTGAAGGTGCTGACGGCTTCGCCCCATATTGCGCGCTGGCAGGCCTTCGGCAACCTCTTTGCAGGCATTGGAGGTGAGGTTTTTCGAATCGATCGCCATCCGGTGATGATGCGCCATCCGGTAACACCGATGCACGACGGCGATTTGCGGCGCCATCTTGCCTTGCAGACACCTTCCCTGATCGGCTTGATTGATCTAGTTGATCTCAAGAGCGGGGGCGCGGCGCAAAAGCTTCAACGTGAACGAGACCGTGGTGCCAAGATTCTGCTGATCGATATGGTTGATGATGAAACGCTCGAGCGCGCCGGGGAACTGATGTGGGAAGGCCGCGGGGCCGATCCGTTTGTTGCCGGCTCGCAAGGCGTTGAATATGCCTTGATCGCGCATTGGCGGCGGCAGGGTCTTTTGCCAAGGATGGATGGACTTCCAACTTTGCTGTCCGTTGACCGGATCGCTGTCGTATCCGGCTCGTGCTCACCAGTCACAGCCGCCCAAATTGCCCATGCCGAGAAAAGCGGATTTCATCTTGTGCGCGTTGATCCGCTTCTCACGCTCGATGCCTGTGCCTGGCACAGCGAGATCGAGCGCAGTGCGGCTGAGGCATTGGAAGGGTGCCGGCAAGGTCGTGATCCCCTTGTCTATTCCGCACTTGGTCCCGATGATCCATCGATTGCCCGTCTTGATGCGCTATGTCACGCAGAGGGTTGCAACCGCAAAGAAATCAGTCTCCGGCTGGGATCGGGGCTTGGCCAAATTCTTGATCGCATTCTTGCAGAAACCGGCATTGGTCGGGCGGTCGTATCCGGTGGCGACAGTTCGGGGCAGGCCTGCCTTGCAATGGGCCTGAGCGCTGTGACAGCGTTGGCACCGGTCGCACCCAGCGCACCCTTGTGTCTTGCGCTCTCACATAAGCCTCACCTTGACGGGCTCGAGATCGCGCTCAAAGGTGGTCAGATGGGCGAGGCTGACTTCTTCAGCCGCGCGAAGGGGCGGCGGTGATTGTTGACTTGAGGCCATTGATCCGGCACTGTTTTGAGTTAGCGACGAGCAACATTGCCTCAGCTTTTTCTGCACTGAAATCGGGTTCTGCCCCGAAATAATTTGCTAATGTGTGACGGGATAGAACAGCTCTTGGCCGGCACATGGCGCATCTAAGCTTTCCACTTGCCCCTTGGAGACTTCCGTTACCAATATCTTCTTGCCGTTGCGGGAAAAGGCGAGATTGGTAGGACATGGGCCATCCAGAATTAAGCGTTCAGCCACCGCTCCATTTTTGTCCAACACAGTCACATTCTTCTGACCATAGACCGCGCAATATAATCTTCCATCGACGCCAAACTTCATACCATCAGGGCCTTTGAAGCCTGTTTGATTATCGGGCTGGAGAACATTCCCAAATAGCTCGCGCTTCGGTGTTTTGCTGCCAAACACATCATAGCGATAGATCTCGCCAGTAAATGATGCATTTGCATATAAGTTATTCGAGGCATCAAAGGCTATGCCATTGGTGAAACGGATGCGGGTGTCGAGGAGCCGCACAATCTTCATGGCTTTTGGGTCTATCTCATAGACGCGACCGTCCCAGTTAAAATCCATGAAACCTTTGGCGAAGTCCTGGCCATCCAGAAAGTCGACAAGCGCCATGCCAGAGTCCGTCATGTAGAGGTGACCATCTGGTCCAAACGCAAGGTCGTTGGGAAAAAAGAAACGGCCATGCTTGTCGTCGCCCTCAAGTCGCTTAATCTCTTGGCCTTCGGGATTGATACAGATTAATGCCCGATGACCAGCTTCTGCAATCCAGATCAGCCCCTCGCCATCAATTGCGAGCCCGTTGGGACGACCGCCGGTTTTCTTTACCACATGTCTTTCGCCCCTAGGATTGAGCTTGGTCACATTCAGTGTGGCGTTGGACATTTCAGTGACATACATCGATCCATCCAGCAGCGTAACCGGGCCTTCTGGTGCACCGATGTTTGAAGCAAAAATTCCTGATCCCATGATATGTCCTTCTTTTTATTAGAGCCAATCATTTACAGCTCTGACAACGCGTGATGTCGAGAGGCCGTAGCGTTCATGTAATGTGGGCAATGCACCTGCATCAAGAAACTCGTCCGGCAGGCCGATGTGCCGAAAACGGCCCACAAAGCCATTGAGAAGAAGTAACCTTGCAACGGCTTCTCCCAACCCTCCAACGATTGTGTGGTTTTCTGCTACCACGACAAGACGACTGGGAACCATTGCCTCGTGTAATATCGTTTGCGTATCCAGTGGCTTTATGGTTCCCACATGCAACACTGCGGCATGAGTATTGGTCTTGCGAAGTTCCGCTGAAGCTTCAAGTACGCGCATTGTCATCAAGCCACTCGAAATGAACAGGACGTCGCTACCGTCACATAGCAACTTGGCCTTGCCGATTTCAAATTTATAATCATATTTATCGAGTACCAGAGGCACCTTGCCGCGCAAAAGTCGCATGTAAACAGGGCCCTGATGCGCAGCAATGGCGGGTACGGCCTGTTCAATCTCATGCGCGTCGCAGGGGTCAATAATTGTCATGTTGGGAAGCCCGCGAAAAATGGCAAGGTCTTCGGTGGCTTGATGACTGGGTCCATAACCTGTCGTCAAACCGGGCAATGCGCAGGCAATTTTGACATTCAGATTGTCCTCTGCAATTGCCATGCAGATGAAGTCATAGGCACGGCGCGATGCGAAGACCGCATAGGTCGTGGCAAACGGCACAAAGCCTTCACGCGCCATGCCGGCAGCAGCCCCCATGAGAAGCTGTTCCGCCATCCCCATCTGATAGAAGCGATCAGGATAGGCTTGCGCAAACACGTGCATGTCGGTGTATTTAGCGAGGTCGGCGCTCATGCCGACAATGTCTGGCCGCAACTTGGCAAGTTCAACAAGAGCGCGTCCGAAAGGTGCCGTGACTGTGGGTTGATTGTCTGCGGCGATGGAGGCGATCATGGCTGAGGTCTTCAGCTTTACGCCCCCTTGCTGCTGTTGCGGGCGGCTGTATTTGTCACGCTTCATGCGGGCCTCCCCGCATCCAATACTTTGAAGGCCAAGATCCATTCATCTGGTTCGACACGGAGGAAATGATTGCGTTCCCGGGCCTCCAAAAAATCGACACCCTTTCCCATTTTTGTATCGCAGATAATGATGCGGGGTTGGGCATCAACTAGCGAACGTGCAGTTCGGAACGCCTCAGTGAGTGCTGACATGTTGTTGCCATCCACCCTTTGCACATGCCAGCCAAAAGCAGCAAATTTGTCGCCCAAGGGCTCGAAATTGAGAATGTCTTTCGATGGCCCATCGGCTTGCATGTTATTGACATCGACGATTGCGATAAGATTGTCGAGTTTGTAGCTGGAGGCCGACATTACTGCCTCCCAAGTTGAACCTTCGTCCAGTTCTCCATCCGAAAGCAAGTTGTAGACAAAGCTTTGTGATGATTTGCGCTTGAGGCCCAAGCACATGCCGACGGCTATACTCAGACCCTGTCCCAGCGATCCGCCCGTAATTTCCATGCCGGGCGTATAGGATGCCATGCCCGACATGGGCAGGCGGCTATCGTCTGATCCATAGGTTTCGATTTCGTCTTCCGGAATTACACCAGCCTCGATCAGGGCAGCATAAAGGGCGATGGCGTAATGACCGATCGATAGAAGAAAGCGATCACGCCCTTCCCATTCAGGTTCTTGGGGCCGGTAGTTCAAGGCATCAAAATAGGACACTGCCAAAACGTCAGCAATGCCGAGAGCCTGGGCTATATAGCCTTGCCCCTGCACCTCTGCCATGCGCAGCGCGTGGCGGCGAATATGGTAAGCGCGTTGTTCAAGGCTAAAATTGGAAACACTGACTTTCATATTACAAGACCCTGTCCGTATCAGGGTCGATAAGAACGCAGCGGGTCATATCGATGTCAAAGTCAAGTGATGCGCCTTGTTCGTGAACATCATGAGCTCCAAGTTCAGCCGTTACTGGAACGCCCCCAATGCGTGACGTTACATACATGCGTGTTCCCGTGGGCTGAATGAGATCGGCAACCGCCGCGATGCGGATATGGCCCTTGGGCAAAGTCTCGCTGCTTGCCCGCGCCAAGTGCTGTGGCCTTATGCCAAGGATAATCTTGCGCCCCCTATCTCCTGTTGAAAAATTGGCGGGTACTTTCGGCAATTCCAGAAATTCGCCCGTATTCAATTTCACGGCAGCCTTACTGCCTTGCTTCACTAATTCACCGGGAATGAGATTGATTGAAGGTGAACCAAGAAACCCGGCAACAAAGCCACTTACGGGCTTTTCAAAGAGATCAAGTGGTGAACCCTGCTGTTCGATTTGCCCGTCGCGCAACAAAACGATGCGATCAGCGAGGGTCATGGCCTCCACCTGGTCATGCGTTACATAGATGATGGTGGTGGCAATGTTTTTGTGCAGCCGTTTAATCTCGCCGCGCATTTCATCACGCAGCTTGGCGTCAAGATTGGACAAAGGCTCATCGAACAGGAACAATTGCGCTTGTCGTACAACGGCCCGGCCTATGGCCACACGCTGTCGTTGGCCACCTGACAGTTGACGGGGAAAACGCTCAAGCAATGCAGTAATACCCAACATTGAAGCCGCATCGTCTACACGTTTGCCGATTTCTTTTTCTGCGAATTTCCGCGCCCTGAGTCCGAACGCAATATTTTCGTAAACGGTCAGAAAAGGATAGAGAGCGTAATTCTGGAATACCATGGCAATATTGCGATCACGCGGACGCATGTCGTTGACCACCTTGCCTCCGATGGAAATTTCACCGTCATCGACTTGCTCTAAGCCTGCGATGCTGCGCAACAACGTGCTCTTGCCGCAGCCCGATGGTCCTACGAATACTGCAAACTCGCCGTCAGCAATTGCCAGGTCGATCCCTTTGAGGGCGTGCACCTTGCCGTAATACTTTTGAAGACGTGAAATCCGGACATCCGCCATTTCTTCTCTACCTAACCTTTAACCGCGCCGAGCGAGATGCCCCGCACCAGATAGCGTTGCATCAGCGTGACCGCGATGAAGATAGGCAATGTTCCCAGAACAGACATGGCTGCAATCTTCGACCAAAAATTGGATTGCCCACCCATGTAATGGGTGAGTTGAACCGGGAAGGTGATCACTTCCGTACGTGTGAGAATGAGAGCGAACAGAAAATCATTCCAAGCAAACACAAATGTAAATACTGCCGTTGCCATAAGGCCGGACCGGGCCATTGGGAAAACGACCCTCCACAACGTTTGCCAGCGTGTACAACCATCGACCAATGCGCTTTCTTCGAGTTCGAGTGGAATATCGACAATGTAGCCGCGCATCATCCAGATGACGTAAGGCAGGTTAAAGGCCGTGTAGAGCAGAATGAGGCCTGCGAAACTATCCACCATTCTAAAATAGACGTAGACCAAGAAGATCGGGAAGACGACGGCAATAGGCGGGATCATGCGCTGCGAGATGATCCACATTGCGAGGTTTTCACCACCGGTGTTGAAGCGGGCCAGACTATAGGCGCAAAATGTTCCAAGGATCATGGCAATGATTGAACTCATTCCAGCCGCCACCAAGCTGTTCCAGATCGTGACGACATCGCCATCTTTGAACAGTACCCAATAATTGTTGAACTGCAAATGCCCCGGAAGCCATTGCGGTGGCACATGAAAAATCTCGTCAGGTGTTTTGAACGAGATCATGAACAGCCAATAAACTGGAAACAGGAAAATAACAGTGACGGCAATTGCAATTATATAGCGCAACATTAACTTGCCAGCGCCACGGCGAAAATATTTGCTTTGTCTCATTTCACCAACTCCGTTCGACGCAGCACGAAGGTAACGATGACCGTAAGTATGGCAACAACCAAGAAGGCGACGGCAGCGGTATAGCTGGTGTCAAATTGTGTAAAACCGATGACATAGGTGTAAAGTGAAATAGTTTCGGTCATCGAACCTGGGCCACCTTCGGTTAATGCCCAAATGATGTCGAAGATGCGGAACAAGTCGAGGCCGCGGATTAAGACGGCAATCGCCACCACCGGTTTGATCGCCGGGATGACAATCTGGCGCAGCACTCGCCAGTAAGATGCGCCATCAAGTTCAGCCGCTTCAAGTTGCGATTGATCAACGTTCGATAGCGCGGCCAATAACAAAAGGAACATGAAAGGCGTCCACTGCCAGACTTCACAGATAATAATTCCCGGGTAAACGAATTTCGGATTAACCGTCCAGAGGATGTTGACGGGTTCGCCTGCAAAAAAACTTATGATTTGTCCGATCGGCCCAAAGCGAACATCAAACATCAAGCGCCACGTCGCTCCAGCAACGATGGGGGATATCACCGTGGGCAGCACAAGCAGCGCCACGAAGATCTGCCTACCCGGCATGCGATCTAAAAATAGCTGCGCCAGTAAAAATCCAAAAATCAGTTCCAATGGTAGGGCAATAACAGTAATCAATAGCGTATGGCCGAGCGCCTGCCAGAGGCGCAAATCCTTAAAAAGTTGCTTATAGTTCAGCAATCCCTGAAAGGATGTATCCACATCCGTCATTGTTATGTTCTGGAAACTTACGACGAGTGAGTAGATGAGTGGGAAAATGCCAACCAGCAACATGATCAGAATTGCTGGTGCAACCATCACATATTTGAAATGCTTGTCAGAGGAAACCGACAGGCGATGTGACAGGGTTGAAAACTGGGTCATGCTTTATTTCAACATTAATAGGCGAAAGGCCGCACCAGAGCTGCCCTCCGCCCACGTTTGGAGATCAAGGATACGCGCCGGGTTTAGAAGCCCAAGACTTGTAAGTTTCCTTTTGTTTGTCAACGCCGACCTTGTCGGTGATGGCATCAAACTGTGCAGCCATCGTGTCGGCCACCGTCTTCGGGTCTTGGCCGGCCCATAATCCGCTGATGGACTTTGACATGGCTTCATCATATTTATTTTGTTGCAACATCGAAAGATCGAGCAGACCTTTTTCACCCGAAAGCTTGATCGTATCAAGATAGGCACCAGCATCCGGCCAAAGCTTGCGGTATTCAGGGCTTTCGTAATGCGAGGTGCGGAAGGGATCACGCAAGGTGTAGGGCAGTTGTACACGCTCTAGGCTTGTCTGCTTGCTGTTCAACCATTGAATAAATAGATAAGCGGCTTCCTTTTTCTTCGAAGTGGACGCAACAGACAGTGCAAAACCAACGCCGAGCTCTGGGCGTCCCAGCGGATTAACAGCATATCCTACTTTGCCGGCAATCTGAGTTTTAGGCACCCAATTCAACGCTTCTTCACCAGAGCCATAACCAGCAGCCCAGCGGCCATAAGGTGGCCATGAAATCGTCATCGCCGTTGTGCCTTGCAAAAAGTTCGCCAGGTTATCGACAAAGTTCCACTGCTCAACTCCCGGAGGCATAAACTTGTTGTCTGCCAACATGCCTGCCAAAACTTTCACGCCAGCTTCGCTGTTGACTGTTGACTTCATTGTATCGGCATTAAAGAACTTGCCGCCTTCCATGCGGAAGCGTTCCTGGTACATGTATTGTGGGTAGGGTGGTGAGCGGAAGAAGCCTGCCCCGTAAGTCTTCGGAGCCATTTTGTCGGTGATGAACTGGCCGATTTCCGCGAACTGTTTCCAATCCTTCGGCGGAGCCAAGTCATAGCCAAACTTG
Organism: Hyphomicrobiales bacterium; assembly: GCA_043749835.1. Taxonomy (GTDB): domain Bacteria; phylum Pseudomonadota; class Alphaproteobacteria; order Rhizobiales; family Aestuariivirgaceae; genus Aestuariivirga. Next base: position 2,570 of record JAYVCU010000133.1, on the reverse strand, counting down.
GCTTTGAATCCCTCTTTCATCTTCGGGTCTTCGAAGATGTCCTTGCGGTAGTAGAGCAACATGACGTCGCCATCATCCGGGAAGCCATAAATCTTACCGTCCACCATCATCTGGTTGTCACGGTAAGCAGGGGCTATATCTTTCAACTCTTCGCGATAGCCAAACTGATCAACCATAGCATCAAGGTTTTCAAGCGCCCCTGCCTTGACCAGATCCGGCATCCAGGACGGGATCACATTCAGGGCATCATAAGCTCCCGCACCTGAGCGAAAATCCTGCATAATCTTTGTAAACATCTGGTCTGTCGGAACTTCCACAACCTTGACCTTGATGCCTGTCAACTTCTCCCATTTCGGGCCCGAGTAATTCAGTGGATCGAGGGATTGAAGGCCCGCTTCCCACACGATGCTAATTTCTGTGCCTGCATATTTCTTTGCGGCTTCAACCGCAATTTCTGCTGCATTTTTGGCCTGCGCCAAAGCTACCGATGGCGCAAGCGCCAGCAATGAGCCTGCTGCCAGTAATTCACGTCTATTCATTATGTCTTCCTCCTGTTTTTTGCACTTTTATTCCAATCTTAGTGGATCAGCATTCCTCCATTAACGTCGATCACCGCACCGGTCATGTAAGATGACAAATCCGATGCGAGGAACAGGTAGATATTGGCGACATCGCCGGCTGCTCCCAGCCGGCCCAGCGGAATGCCTTTGATAATGTCGGCCCTCATCGCAGGCGTCAGCTTGTCACCCGTGATATCCGTTTCAACCAGACCCGGTGTTACGCAATTGACGCGAATGCCGTCAGGCCCGAATTCCCGTGCCATTGCTTTGGCAAGGCCAAGCACGCCGGCCTTCGCAGCAGAATAATGAGGTCCGCCAAAAATTCCGCCTCCACGTTGTGCGGACACCGATGACATGCAGGCAATTGAACCTTTACCACGCGATTTCATATGCGGAATAACGGCTTGACTGAGAAGCAAAACGCCCGTCAGATTTACGTCGAGGATGCGTTGCCAACTCTTGGCATCGATCTCTAGGGTCTTCACCGGCTGTGTTATGCCGGCATTGTTGATGAGAATATCGATCGCGCCAAACTTACTGAGTGCAACAGAAACCGCACTTCGGCAAGCCTCTGCATCCGTTACATCACACCGAAGGCCGAGATGACCGTCGCCCAATGACGAAGCGGCTTCATGTGCGGCATTCAAGTCCAGGTCGAGAATTGCAACCTTGGCACCCTGTGCCGCAAACAGCCTGGCTGTTGCCAGGCCAATGCCCCGGCGGCTGGCTGCACCAGAAATAACAGCAGTTTTGCCTTGCAGAAGCAAATTCCCCTCCTGGGTATCTTCAATTTTTCATTATTATTGAACCAAGCTTCCGATCATTTTCGCTTTTGGACAAACTAGATATTTACAAATATTGATGAATCCTGTTCACTTGTTGAATGCAAATGAACATTTCACTTCTCCGCGCATTTGAAGCTGCGGCACGCTCCGGCTCTTTCCAGGAAGCGGCCACTGAACTGCATTTGTCGCCGAGTGCCGTGAGCCACGCCATCCGCAAGCTCGAACAAAACTTGGGGGCAACGTTATTTGTGCGTGATGGTCGTAAGGTGAAACTCAGCCCAGATGGAACCGCCTTGATGCGCCATATCGGCCCAGCTTTTGATGATCTACGGCGAGGCATGGAGCAAGTCTCAATGCGGGGCCCCAAAGTGCTGCGCGTACATTGCGCACCAAGTTTCGCTGCACAATGGCTCACACCCAGGCTGCCTCGCTTTTTGGCAGCAAATGCAGATGTCGAAATCCGATTATCTGCTAGCACGGATTACACACGCTTCGCGAATGACGAATTTGACGTCGATATTGTTTATGGCCGGCCGACACAAGAGGGCGCGATCATCCTGCCTCTTGGCGAGGAAACCGTCACCCCGCTCTGTTCACCCAAATTTGCAGGCCTGATTCGTCGGCCTGAGGATCTGGTGCACCAGGCACTTATTGATAGTGACAATAAGAAGGTGCGCTGGCCAGACTGGTTTGCAGCAAATGGGCTTAGCGCTCCAGAGCCCCATGGCATGCGCTTTGATCGCAGCTTCCTTGCTATTTCAGCAGCAGTGCATGGCTTAGGCGTAGCCCTTGAGTCGACACGGCTGGCAGAGAAAGAAATTGCCAACGGTTCACTGGTGGCAATCCTGTCTGGCAGAGCGCGCGACGTGCAATATATCGGACATTTTCTGGTCTTTCCACGCCTGGCAATTCATCGACAACCACTGCAACTTTTCAGAGACTGGCTGATGCGCGAACTGCGGTTGGAGTAAATTTTGAGTAGGTGTTGATGTGCTACAGAGCAACAAACAAACTTTACTGGATTAAATCAGATTTTATTGTGGGAACATTTCCTAGCTTTCTGCCGAACTTTACCAAAGGTATAACCATAAATACAATCTAAGGCGTCTTTCGCTTCAGTAGTGGCGTTGACCTTGCCCCAAACTTCTATCCAGTTTTGAGTTCGCTCCGGTGGTTAGTTATGCCCGATTGGGCTGATGATGCAAAGGCCATGGGCGCGTAGGCC
>JAYVCU010000132.1:0-4213 GCA_043749835.1 Hyphomicrobiales bacterium | reverse complement strand
GGCCTACGCGCCCATGGCCTTTGCATCATCAGCCCAATCGGGCATAACTAACCACCGGAGCGAACTCAAAACTGGATAGAAGTTTGGGGCAAGGTCACTACCTAACCACTATGATATGCATCCATCCTTCTGGAACAATTGTTCGCTTAGATAGCATAGCACCAACTGAGAGGGTCGGAAGCGGACCCCAAATGGAGCAAAATATTCAATACCTAATTGATAATGAAAAAGTACAAACCGAACGGTTTGTCACAGCAGACAAGACCATTGAGCCCAATGTTGACGCGCAACTCATGAGGTTGGCGTTTGCCTTCAATTCCGTTGGAAAGGTCGAATACGTGTTGTCTTGGTTCGCTCATGTGGATAGCGGCTCAAATCGGGTTTATGTCGCTCGCTACGAGGGGAGCGGTCGAATTGGTGAGCCAGAAGTGCTTGTTAATAGCGGGCGGCTTTTTGGAGTTTTGCCTAGGATTCATTAGAGAAAATGGTACTGTTGTCACTTAAACAAGCAAAAATTTTGGATCGCAGGGAATAGGCTGACGCATAAGGTCTTGAATTAGCCTGAAGCATAAATTGCAAAGAATTGGGGCCACATTGCTGTGGCCCTTTTTATTTCTTGCAACTCGTAGGCAGGTTACTTCCAAGCCACTTTTTTAATCTCATAGCTCTTGCCGCCGCCGGGGGTGTTCACGTCCACGCTGTCGCCTTGCTTCTTCCCGATCAATGCGCGGGCGATGGGGCTTGAGAGCGAGATGCGGCCCTTTTTTACGTCGGCTTCAAAATCTCCGACGATTTGATATTTCACTTCGGCTTTCGTGTCTTCGTCGATAAGGATAAGCCTGGCACCGAACTTCACAGTGGTGCCAGACAGCGAAGCCGGATCAATTACTTCGGCGCGCGAAAGTTTATCTTCCATCTCAGAAATGCGGGTTTCGTTCCAGCCCTGGGCTTCTTTGGCGGCGTGATATTCAGCGTTTTCGGACAAGTCACCATGGGCGCGGGCTTCTTCGATGGCGTGGATAATGCGCGGGCGCTCTTCCTGCTTCATCACGCGAACCTCTTCCTGCATGGTGGCATAGCCTTCATGCGTCATGGGCACTTTTTCAACCATTTTAAACCTCTAAACACAATAAAAAACCCAGCCCTATCGTTGGTGCCAAGCGCTCTAATTCGTCAGAAAAATCAACCCGGCTTGGGATAACTCCCAGCCGGGCATTGCTTAATGTGGCCCTTTTTTGGCAGATTTGCAAGCCTTGATGGGAGTGAAAAAATGGCTGGAAGATTGAATGGAAAAGTGGCTTTGATATCTGGCGGGGCCACAGGCATGGGCGGAGCCGCGTCCCTGCTATTTGCGGCCGAGGGGGCAGCGGTGGGGATTGTTGACCGGAACGACCAAGCGGCGCGGGCCACGGCTGAAGAGATTACCAATGCAGGTGGCAAGGCTTTTGTTGCCATTGCTGATGTTGTTTCAGATCAGGACGTGCAACGCGCGGTGGCGGACGTTACGGCGGCATTGGGCCCGATCAATGTGTTGTTCAACCATGCGGGGACGATAATCATTAAACCGTTTCTGGAGACCACGACTGACGATTGGGATTGGTTGCATCATGTGAATGTGCGCAGCATGTTTTTTATGACAAAAGCCGTGTTGCCACACATGCTAACTGCGGGTGGCGGATCAATCGTTTGCACATCTTCCATCTCGGCGGTGGCCGCAACGCCAAACGAAGTTTTATATTGTACAACCAAAGGTGCTTGCCATCAATTCGCGCGGGCAATTGCTGTGGAATTCCGCGACCGCAATATTCGCTGTAACACAGTGTGTCCGGGCTTCATCCGCACGCCGCATGGCAACCGCGAAGTGGCGGAATTGGCCGCGCTGGGCGTGGATGTTTCGCCCGCTGCAATTAACGCGCAACAAGGCCGCATGGGCGAGGCGCAAGATGTGGCCCGCGCCGCACTTTACCTGGCCAGTGATGAATCGGCTTTCATAACGGGTACACATTTGTTTGTGGATAATGGGTTTACTGCAATTTAGCGGAAATAATCCTGCAACGGCCGCACTTCGATGGCGTTGGCTTTTCTTGCGGTTATGGCTTTGATGGCCGAGAGGATGCCGGGCAGGGTGGTATAATAAGGCACCTTTTGCATAACAGCGGTTTGGCGGACAGCTTTTGAATCGGATTCCGATGAGCGGGATTCCGTGGTATTGAGTACTAAATCAATCTCGCCATTTTTCATCGCGTCGACAATGTGAGGGCGGCCTTCCAGCACTTTGTTGATTTTCGATGAGACAACGCCTTTGCTTTCGAAATAGGCGTGGTTGCCGCTTGAGGCTTTGATGGTGAAGCCCAGTTCGGCCAGCTTTTTAACCGAAGGCAAAATCTTGGCACGGTCACTCTCTTTCACAGACACAAATACCGTACCGGACAGTGGAATGCGCATTCCAGCACCCAGCTGTGATTTGGCAAAGGCCATGTCATAGTTTGTATCGAGGCCCATTACCTCTCCCGTGGAGCGCATTTCAGGGCCCAGCAGAGTGTCTACGCCGGGGAAGCGTGCGAATGGAAAAACAGCTTCTTTAACAGCAACATGATGAAGCTTCTTACTTTTCAACTTGAAGTCTATCAGTTTCTCACCTGCCATCACGCGCGCGGCGATTTTGGCCACAGGCAGGCCGATGACTTTGGCGACGAAGGGTACGGTGCGCGAGGCACGAGGGTTCACTTCCAGAATGTAAACTTTATCGTCCTTGATGGCAAATTGCACATTCATCAGGCCCACCACATTCAAAGCCAGAGCCAGCTTTTTGGTCTGGGCTTCCATCTCTGCGATCACAGGGGCCTTCAGCGAATAGGGCGGCAGAGAGCAGGCCGAGTCACCTGAATGGACGCCGGCTTCTTCGATGTGTTCCATGACGCCTGCGATGAACACGTCCTGGCCGTCACAAATTGCATCAACGTCCACTTCTATGGCGTTGCTAAGATATGAGTCGATGAGAACCGGTGAGTCACCCGACACGACTACGGCCTCGGTCATGTAGCGTTGCAACTGCGCCTCATCCTTGACGATTTCCATGGCGCGGCCACCAAGCACGTAGGATGGACGGATGACCACGGGGAAGCCGATGCGTTTGGCAATTTTTTTGGCTTGCGCAGCGGTTGTGGCAATGCCGTTTTCAGGTTGCGCCAATTTGATTTTTTTCACGAGCTTGGAAAAACGGTCGCGGTCTTCAGCGAGATCGATCGCATCAGGTGTGGTGCCCAAAATCGGCACACCGGCTGCTTCCAGTGCAGCGGCCAGTTTTAATGGTGTTTGCCCACCGAATTGCACAATGACGCCCTTCAGCGTGCCGTTGCTTTGCTCGGTGCGGATGATTTCCAAAACGTCTTCTGCGGTGAGGGGTTCGAAATAGAGGCGGTCAGAGGTGTCATAGTCGGTTGACACGGTTTCAGGATTGCAGTTGACCATGATGGATTCATAGCCTGCATCATGCAGCGCAAAACAGGCATGGCAGCAGCAATAGTCAAACTCAATGCCTTGGCCGATGCGGTTTGGTCCACCGCCAAGGATGATGATCTTTTGTTTGTCTGATGGCCTGGCTTCGTCGCCCGTGTTACCTGCCACACCGGTTTCATACGTTGAATACATATAGGCGGTGGGCGAGGCAAATTCGGCAGCACACGTGTCAATGCGTTTGTAGACTGGGTGCACCTTCAGCTTTTTGCGGTGGGCTGCGACCTTGGCTTCTTTGGTGTCGGCCAATTTGGCGAGGCGGGCATCCGAAAAGCCCATGGCTTTAAGTTTGCGTAAGTTTTGAGCATCGCTCGGCAAGCCATTGATATGTATCCGCTTTTCAGCAAGTACAATCTCTTCGATTTGGCGGATAAACCAAGGCTCATATTTGCAGGCATCGAAAATCTGCTCAACGCTGGTGCCGTGGCGCAAAGCCTGTGCGATTTTCAGCAGGCGGTCTGGCGTAGGCTGGGCCAGAGCGGCGCGAATGGCGTTCTTGTCATCGCCTTCACCAAGGCCTTCAATCTCAACTTCATCAAAGCCAGACAGGCCAGTTTCCAAACCGCGCAGTGCTTTTTGCATCGACTCCTGGAATGTGCGGCCAATGGCCATGACTTCACCCACCGATTTCATGGCGGTGGTGAGTAGAGGTTTAGATCCCGGAAATTTCTCAAAGGCAAAGCGGGGAATTTTTACG
>JAYVCU010000131.1:0-10990 GCA_043749835.1 Hyphomicrobiales bacterium | reverse complement strand
CATAGCGTTTCACCATCAAGGCCTCCTTCAAGAAGGCTCCCTATGAATCACGCTTCAACTGATTTGCGAATCCCCTAATTGACGACACGCCCTAATACTTTTTTAACTATAATGAATTTGTTAACCGCTGGCCCCAGGTTCGGCGCAGCTTTTGCATGGCATGGCGCACACGGCATCTGTGCCGGTTCGGTGCATCATGAAATTCAATCCAATAGATCTCAATGTGGCCACTCGGGTTAACCTGGACGAGCTTCTGAAAACTGAGAACCGCTCACAGTTTCGCGCAGCTGTTTCAGTTAGTGTAGGCCACAAAAAGTTTTTTTCACCGCAGATGGTTTTGGTTTTAGCAGTTGCGGCTGATTTGTTTGGCACGTTTTTAGCTGGTATTGCCTCTGCCTGGAAATATCCTGGCGTTGCTGCAAATGTTCCGTGGGCGCTTTATGCCTCAGTAATTTTAGTTGCGGGTGTTTTACTTATAACCTTCGTCAAGGCGATGGGGCTGTATGAGTTCGGCAATCTTATCGCCACTTATCGTAAACTTCCCAAACTGATTACCGCTTGGGTAACTACTTTCGCTATTGTCGTCAGCTGGATATTTCTTCTGAAAATCGGCAATGAAGTTTCGCGGGTCTGGCTCACGTCCTGGGCTGTTGCGGGTTTATTCTTCTTTATTTCCTGGCGCATCATGCTCGGTGGATTTTTACGTCGCCTCAACCACGATGGCCATTTCAATAAATCGTCGATCTTGGTCGGCGGTGGAGAGAACGCCGCCAAAGTGATTTCGGTTATGGAAAATTCCAATGAGAGCGGTGTGAATCTTATAGGTGTGTTTGATGACCGCAGTGATGCACGTGTGCCATCTGTCACTGGCGGTCTATTTAAACTTGGCAGCATTGATGACCTGATAGATTTTGTGCGTTCCACGCCAGTCGACACGCTGATCATTACTCTGCCAACCTATGCCGAAGAACGCATCGTGCAACTGCTTGAGCGGCTCTGGATTTTGCCTGTGGATATTCGCATCAGCGCACAGAACCAAAAAATACGTCTGAGGCCGAGGGCTTACTCGTATATCGGCAACCTGCCCTGCCTTGATGTGTATGACAAACCCTTGGGCGAATGGGGCCCGTTGTTTAAAACCATTACGGATAAAAGCATTGCCGTTTTGGCGTTGATCTTATTTGCACCGATATTTGCGCTAATCGCACTTGCCATCAAGATGAACAGCAAAGGGCCAGTGATTTTTAAGCAAAAACGTTATGGCTTTAACAATGAACTTATTGAAATTTACAAGTTTCGCTCAATGCACATGGACGATTCTGATGATAACGCAGTGAAACTGGTTACGCGAGGTGACTCGCGGGTGACCCGGGTGGGTCGCTTTATTCGCCGTACCACGCTGGATGAATTGCCGCAGCTGGTTAACGTACTGAAGGGCGATCTGTCGCTCGTTGGGCCTCGCCCTCATGCCACGCAGGCCAAGGCTGGTGCTGATCTTTATGAACATGTGGTGGATGGCTATTTCGCAAGACACCGGGTTAAACCCGGCCTGACGGGCTGGGCGCAGATCAACGGTTGGCGGGGGGAAACTGACACCGCCGATAAAATTGAGCGCCGTGTAGAGTGTGATCTTTACTATATTGAAAACTGGTCGTTAACCTTTGATCTTTACATTTTGGCAAGAACTCCACTCGCGTTGATGACTACACAAAACGCCTATTGAGACGCCATGACCACATACGCTGGAAATCTTGAAATCCCTCGGCCAAGGTTTTCCTTTGAGGGACTTCGGGAACTTTCGGTCACCCTCATTTTCATGTCATCGTTTTTTGTTAAAGTTGAACCTGCACTTACGGATTTTTTCGTGTTGCTTGCGGTCGTTCTCTATTTCCGAAACGGCCTGCATTTTTCGCGCTACCTGGCCGTACCATTGTTTTTTCTATTTGTGTTTATTCTATCTGGACTGGTTTCCAGTATTCCTATTTCGACGCCCAGCCGATTTGAGGCCAATTATAGCCCCCTGACGTATCCGCTTGTTCTGGCCTGCACCAGTATTAGCAGCATATTTCTGGCGGCTTATATTGCTGCTGATCCCATGCGCCGATATCTGCGTATCGAACGCGCTTATTGGATCGGCGCTACGATCGGCGCCCTGCTTGGCTTGGCGCTTTATATTAGGGTTGAGCCGCTCTTATCCATATTTCGCGCAATTGGCACGACAAGTTATGGCGACTATGCCTGGCGCGTGACGGGTGGATACAAAGATCCGAATGTCTTTGCGACGTGGCTGGTTTTTCCGCTGATGTCGATGCTTCACGCGTTGATGGTCGGACGGTTGCGCATCGGCTTCATCAGTGTGGCAAGTTTTCTGGCAATGACCATTGCATTGCTGTTGGCCTTTTCACGCGGCGCCTGGATCGAGGCCTTTGCATCGGCTGTGCTGATCATGCTGCTTGTTGTCGTGCTTTCACCATCTAACAGGCAGCGTCAACGCTTGGTGCTAACGTCCTGTGTTCTGATGCTCGTTGTCATTGTTTTGCTGGTCGTATTGCTTTCCATACCAAGTCTGCAACTCGCTTTTCTTGATCGCTTTGCGTTGGTCAAAAGTTATGATTCGGGTGAAACGGGCCGTTTTGGCAATCAATTGAACTCCATTCCGATGCTTTTTGGATTGCCACTGGGTTTTGGACCTTACCAGTTTCAAGAAATATTCTCTGAAGCGCCGCATAACACCTTCCTGAACGCGTTCGCGTCCGGCGGCTGGCTCGGTGGAATCTCCTATTTTCTGTTATTTGTAACAAATACGTATATGGCCTTCCAACTGGTCTTTTCGCGCTCTCAATTGCAAAGCGTTGCAATCCCGCTTGCTGTTACCTTTTTCGTTATGACCTTGCAGGGCATCCAAATTGATAACGAGCATTGGCGTCATCTGTATTGGCTGATGGGGATTAACTGGGGGTTCTTTGCGGCGTGGCGCGAACGTCAGGCCTGCGGCTTTGCAAACGAGGATGTTCTTTACGGCTGGAACATATCATCGCAGCGTTCATGACTTTGCGTTCGGGTCAAAACATATTTGCTTCCGGCGTTGTCTCGCTTCTCATCAAAGTCACAGGCGCCATTTTGAGTTACGCCATGATCGTGGCCTTCGCTCATCTTCTCAGCGCAGACGATTACGGTCGTTTTGCGCTGGGGCTGAACGGCGCTATTATCATCGCTGCTGTCGTAGGTTGGGGATTCAATACAGGTGTCATGCGCTATTGGCCGCAACAGGTCGTGGCGCAAAACCCGGCATTTGCCAAAGGCACTGTCGAGCTGGGCTATCTGATTACGTTTTTATCCAGCGCGTTGCTTTTAGTTTTGGTTGTGTTGCTCAGCTCTTTTCTTGCCGCTACAACTAATTTGGGATCGCGCAGTTACATTATTACCGTCTTAGTTCTCGGCGGAATAATTGCGTTTGCAGATTTTTCGACCAACCTCCTGCGAGCCCAAGGCAGTACGATGGTTTCCATGTTGCCACGCGATGTTTTTTGGCGTTTGGCAACTCCGGCGATCGCTTATCTCTTATCGCGCCAAGCAGTGGCATTGGACAGCACACTTTCACTTGCCATTTCGGCCGGTGTTTTGGTCGTTCTAACGATATGGCAAGGGACGTGGATACGCTTTAACGTCCGCGCATTTGCCGGCCTCATTAAGGCCAAGCGTGATCTCCGTTCGCTTCTTCCCAGCTTGTTGCCACTCTGGGCGGCCGCCGTGGTCTATGCCATGATTCAGCAATTCGATGTGGTGATCGTGGGTTCGCTGTTGTCAAAAACTGATGCTGGAAGTTATTTTGCCGCGCAAAAAACAGCTCAACTTTTGAGCCTGGTATTAATCTCCGGCGGGCTTGCCACAGCGCCGCATATGTCAGCACTTTATCATGCAGGGAGACTTGCCGAATTACAGTCCCTGTGCCGAAAACTGGCCATCGCTATTACTGGCGTCACGATAGTTGGATTTGTGTTTTTGATCTTTGCGGGAAAAATTTTGCTAAGTTTTTTTGATCCGCAATTTGTTGCGGCCTATCCCATTCTCATTGCCATAGCGCTGGGAACTGTGGTGGATGCAGTCTCAGGGCCGAACGCCTATCTCATGCAGATGACAAAATTTGAAGGAGCCTATCTCAAAACACTGGTGGGTTGTTATGTGTTGGTCATAGCCGCTCAAGTCATACTTATACCGCGATACGGCAGCCTGGGTGCAGCTCTCGCTTCAGCCTGCGGCATTGTGATGTGGAACGTTCTGGCGATTTATATCTTGCGGCGGAAAGCCGGGTTAGATCCGTCGTTGCTGGCAATCATTATTCCGCCGCGTCACGCCAACTAAATTTAAGGTGTCTTGTTTGACGTGTCTTGGAAGTTAAACTTTTTTGAAATTGGTCGGAGCGACAGGATTCGAACCTGCGACCCCTAGTCCCCCAGACTAGTGCGCTACCGGGCTGCGCTACGCTCCGACTTGAGCGCTGATCTAGCATCTGCGGCTGTAAAGTCCAACACAAAGCTAATGCCGGAAAAAGAGCCATATCAAATCGCCACGCCGGCCCAAGATCGAGTGGGCTTGAGAGGCTAACAACAATGCCCAGCACACTTCCGCTATAATGACCGCATAACCAGCAGCATTGAGACCAAATATGTTTTGCAGTAGCGCCCAGCTTGCGGCGAAAATGATCAAGCCGGTTAAGCAGGCCATGGCAGAGCGCATTTGCTTGCCCGCGATGGAAATGAGATTTTGGTTCATGCCGCTCAAGGCACGGATGGATTGCCCAATGAGGAACAGTACCAGCAAGTGATGGCCATTGGCATAGCTTTCGCCAAAGAGTGATAATAGCCAACGCCCGAATGCAAGAGCGAAAACCAGCCCTGTCGTTAACGTTAAAAGCGTTAACACGTTAAGGCGTAGCAACAAGCTGTTGGCTGTGGTATTTTCATGTTTGGCCAAGGCTTCAGTTAAATCTGGCAAAACAAACTGCTGTGCGGCCTGCACCACGAATCCAGCAATGGCAGCAAGTCGCACGGCAAGGCCTAGAACGGCGAGTTGTTCATGCGGCAAGAACCAGCCGCCTAACATGGTCACGATGTCGGCGAACATCACCGTTACCGCGCCAACAATGGCCAGAGCCGCTGAGCGGCTGCGTAAAGCGCGCGTCAGTGCGGGCCGCCTCCTATTCCAGTCCTGCATCGATATGCCCTTGGCGCGGACAACGATACTTTGCAGTGACGCGACCAGCACATTGCTAGCCACATAGGCCGCTAGGACCAGCGGTAAAGATGACAACGACGGGAACAGAAATGCCGCGAGAACATAAAGCAAAAACAAACATGGACGCAAAATAAAGTCTGGCACGTAAGCCCATTGAAAAAGCCGCATGCCATTGGCCAAGACGCTGTTGTATCTCACAATGGCCGAAGGCAGTGCCGAGAGTGCCCCGAATAAAATCGCCATTTTTGTGCCAAAGGAGAGCGGCAAGGCAAAAAGGCACACCACAGTGATGATCAACACCGCACCAAGGCCTGCAATTAAATCATGTAAAAAAGTTCCGTGAAAGGCCCGCACCAATTTATTCAGATCAAGGGCAAAAAACCGTGGCAGCTGGGTCAGGGCCAACATTGGGTAGCCTACCGCCGCCATCATGCTGAAAATAGCAGCCAACGACATGGCCAGAAAAATCACACCAACATCAACTTGTGAAAAGGTTCGCGCCAACACCAACTGAGTAGCAAAGCCTAACCCTGCCCCCATCACGCGAAGCCCCACGCTGCCTGCCATCAGCTGCAGCATTCGCGTTAATGTCATGAAAAACTAGCGACCCGTCTCTAGCAGTTTGCGGGCGTCGCCCAAATCTTTAAGGGCGGCGCGCAGGGCCTCGGCTTGATTGTTGGAAAGTTTATGAATAATTTCAGGTGCATCGCCTATAGGTTGCGAAAGTGTGGCCCTGCCCAAACGCGGTGCAGCTTTGGCTGTGCCAGGTGGGGGCGCGCCCAACAGCGCCATCTCACTTTTGCGCGGCATTATTTCGCCACGCCCAATGGCTGTTACATAGGCCACACCCTCTTCTTTGAGAATGAGTTGTACGCCGCGTATGGTATAGCCCTTTTTATACAGCAGGTCATGGATGCCGCGCAGAAGCTCAAGGTCACTGGGCCGGTAATAGCGCCGTCCACCAGCACGCTTCATCGGCTTTATCTGCGTGAAGCGTGTTTCCCAAAAACGCAGCACATGTTGCGGCACGCTGAGTTCTTCGGCCACTTCGCTAATGGTGCGAAAGGCGTCTGGTGATTTTTCAAGCATCATTGTTCAAGGCCCCCTCTTTTGCCCCCAAAGTGCGAGGGTTAGTCTTCATCTCCAGGCTCCTGCCCATTGACAATATTTTTCATGATCTGGCTGGGGCGAAACACCAGCACGCGGCGCGGCGTGATGGGAACTTCCACACCGGTTTTGGGATTGCGACCCATGCGTTGGCGTTTGGAGCGCACCATAAAGGTGCCGAAAGATGAGAGTTTTACCGTGTGGCCCGCCACCAGGGAATCCGAAACCAAATCCAGAACAGAGTTTACCATTTCCGCAGACTCGGTTCTCGATAATCCCACCTCACGGTGAAGTACCTCCGTTAAATCTGCTCGCGTCAGTGTTTTTCCACTCATGATAGTTCCCGATATTTGATTCGATATTACGAGATTTCGTATCTCTCGGCAATCAAGATTTACATGTTCTCAATAGGTTACAGGAGACTTTTAACAAATCTGCAAGTTAAAAGCGCAACAGAACGCCACCCCAGGTGAAACCCCCACCCATGGCTTCCATCATCACCAGCTGTCCGCGTTTAATCAAACCGTGCCGCAGGCCGTGGTCAAAGGCCAAAGGTACAGACGCGGCCGATGTGTTGCCGTGTTGATCTAGGGTAATAATAAACTTTTCTGGGGCCACGCCGAGCTTTCTGGCCGTACTATCCAAAATGCGCTTATTGGCTTGATGTGGCACAAACCAATCAATATCGGCAATTTCAACACCGGCCGTTTTGCTCACCTCCAGCATGTTTTCAACCATATTGACCACAGCATGTTTAAAAACTTCGCGGCCTTCCATGCGCAAGTGCCCAACCGTTTGTGTGGTAGAAGGCCCGCCGTCAACGTAAAGCTTCATGCAATGCCTGCCGTCGGATCGCAATTTACTCCCCAGGATACCGGCATTGCCGCCTTTTTGCGCTTTGACAACAAACGCCCCTGCCCCATCGCCGAACAGCACACAGGTTGCGCGGTCCGACCAATCCAGAATGCGTGAAAAGGTTTCTGATCCAATGACCAGTGCGCATGTTGCCTGCTCAGCCTTTAGCAAGGCGTCAGCTGTCGACAGCGCAAATACAAAGCCAGAGCATACGGCCTGTAAATCAAAGGCTGCACCTTTGGTAATCCCCAGCTCAGCTTGCACTTCTGTGGCCGTGGCAGGAAATGTGTGATCGGGCGTTGATGTGGCAAGGATGATCAGATCAACATCGTCAACGGTCAGGCCGGCATTGGCGAGGGCTTTGCGTGCTGCTGCTACCGCCAGGGTTTTGGTGGTTTCGCCATCGCTGGCAATGTGGCGGGCGCGAATGCCGGTGCGTTCAATGATCCATTCGTCGCTGGTATCAATAAACGTGGCCAGATCGTTATTGGTCATTACTTTTTGCGGAAGGTCAGAACCAACGCCAATAACAACAGACCTGATCATTCAGCGGCATCCTCTTGCGGCACGGGGGGTCGCAATACGATATGAACTTCAGCCACATCACGGGCAATGCGTTGGGTTAGGCCATTGCGTATCATTTCAATGGCAACTTGAACGGCGGTGGCAAATCCCAACACATCAGTACCGCCGTGGCTTTTCACCACCACGCCATTTAAGCCCAGAAAAACCCCGCCATTATGTTTACTCGGATCAAGTCTTTCGCGCAAAGCTGCAAAGGCACCGCCTGCGAGAAACGCGCCCAGTTTGGAAATCAGCGTAGCGTTCAAAGCGCTGCGCATAAACGACGTCATTTGCTTCACAGTACCTTCAGCGACTTTTATGGCAACGTTGCCCGTAAAGCCTTCTGTCACCACCACATCAACACGGCCTTCGCCAATGTCGCCGCCCTCAACAAATCCGTCATAGTGCAGCAGCAAATTCAGTTCCCGCAACATGCGCGCTGCTTCCTTCACGCTGTCATTGCCTTTTAATTCTTCAACGCCGATATTCAACAAACCCACTGTTGGCTGGGGCTTGCCAAACAGGCATGACGCCATGGCCTCGCCCATAATGGCAAATTCAACTAACTGATGGGCATCGGCACCGACCGTGGCCCCTACATCCAGCACAACACATTCACCCGTCTTTGTGGGCCAGATGGCGGCGATGGCCGGTCTTTCAATGCCGGGCAATGTGCGCAAGATAAAACGCGACATCGCCATTAGCGCACCGGTGTTGCCAGCAGACACAATAGCTGCGGCTTCGCCTTGACGCACCGCATCAATGGCCTGCCACATGCCGCTTTTAGTGCGGCCACGCCTTAAAGCCTGTGACGGTTTTTCATCCATGGCGATTGAAATTTCAGAATTGCGAACTTCAGATTTGCTGGCCAGCGCTTGGCGTTTTGCAAGTAAACCATTAATTACCTGCGCATCTCCGAAAAAAATGAAACGCACATCAGTGTGGCGCTGCAAAGCCATGGCGCAGCCGGGAATGGCGATCTCAGCACCGCGGTCTCCGCCCATTGCATCTATGGCTATGGTAACTATTGGCGTCACACCGATTATGATTCTTGCTTCATCGCGCGCAAAATAGAGAGTTGTGAGGCTGACACAATCTCATTTATTTTGTTCATTTATTTTCGGCAGATGAGGCTTGTTCAGCAAAGGCCTCATCAGGTTTTCGCGGGTAAGCATCAAGTTCAAGGCCAAGTGTTTCGGCAGCAATTTCACCTAAATCGATTATCCCGTCAATGATAGGGTCAGCATCGTCCAATACGGCATCGACCAAATGCTTGGGATGAAGAAAATAGCGCACCACCGAAAAGGAATAGGTTTTACGAAAAGGCTCAAGTGAGATAATAGACACCTGATCCACATCAACTACCACAGTTCCCGTGACCTTCATCCCGCCACCGCGCCACGGCACCGCCAAAAACCGTGCGTCTAAACTGTATAAAACCGGCAAACCAAACCGCCGCGCCAGAGCTTCACATTCTTTTGGTTCAGCAACGATGTGCTCATGCGAGCCTTTGCGCGACACGCGGTCTACTGCAAGTGGTCTGGATAATTCCGGCTGGATTGCAATCTTGCTCATGCGAATACAAACTTTCCTGCAATGATATTTTCAATTGATTGTTCGCTCAACCGCTTTCTGGATGCCAATACATATTCGGCAAGTTTTGCCACGTTGCTATTCGTTCTGCCCGCATAAACATTGCGCTCCAACGCCGCCATCATGGTGGCTGGTTCTACACAGGCGCCATAAGCAACATAGCGCCCTTGAAACGCTTCTGCCATGCGCCTCACTTTTTTGCTCACGCCCAAATCGCCAGCACCAAGTTCGCGGATGTTGTCATCCATGTCGGAACAGAACACATCAATCAATTGTTGACGTAAATTGTCATCTTCACCTTTCAACCGCGCAACAACCAGCGCTAGATGGAGAACCAGAAGATCAAATCGTCCATCAATTGTGTCGGGCACCTCCAAGTCCGCATAAAAATAGGCTTGCCGCGTGGCCGCCACAATTTTTGCATAGACGGCCTCTGCCTTCACAGGCTTGGGCCTAAACAGGTGGCGCAAAATCATGCACTTGCCCCGAATCTCGGGTGCGGGCAAAAGCGATTGCAAATAATGGAAAAAAACATGCCTTTTTATATCACGCGATTGAAATCTGCCCTTATCTGGCTGTTTGTCGTTATGATTGCAAGTGCGCTAGCCGCCTGCACCGAACAACTTGACCACCGCGGCTATATCGCAAAACCCGGCGCATTTAATGCCATGCACGAAGGCATGAGCAAACTTGAGGTCGAAGGCACCCTGGGTTCGCCGTCCACGACGGCGTCAATTAATTTTCAAGGCGACAGTTATTATTATATTTCGTCGGTTACATCGCACCGATCTGTATTAAGTACTGTTGAAATTGACCGGCAAGTTATTGCAGTGCGTTTTGACCGCCAGGACCGGGTGACCAGTCTTGCGCAATATGGTTTGGTCGATGGGCGCGTGATCGATTTGAACAGTCGCAAGACACCTATTGTCGGTTCCGAATTTTCACTGATTTCTGAACTGCTTAAAGGTGCAGGTGGAACTGCTGGAAGTGCGCCAGGCGTAGGCGGCGTACTTAATCGGCATTAGCTCATGCCTATTCATTGAACGATAAAAGGCTAAGAATACCAGATGGATGTTTTTCAAAACGGCTCTCGCGTTCGCCGACAGGGACCAGCTGATTGGTTTACCGGTTCTGTTGTAATTGAATCCCTTTTTGATGCGCGGCAACCCGCCCGCGCCAGTTCCGCGCTAGTTACATTTCAGCCTGGCGCTCGCACCGCCTGGCATAAGCATCCGCTTGGTCAAATACTAATCATCACACAAGGTACGGGCTGGGTGCAAATTTGGGGTGGGCCAGTGACTGAAATTAACACAGCTGATGTGGTATGGTTTGCGCCTGATGAGAAGCACTGGCATGGTGCCACGGCCACCACAACCTTAAGCCATATTGCTATTCACGAAGCACTGGATGGTAAAACAGTTGATTGGTTGGAGCACGTGAGCGAAGACCAATATCGGGCATGAACCAACAGGCCAGCTGGCGTGGCATTGGGCTGGTGCTCGCAGCCGTATTTATGTTTGCCTGCCAGGATGCCTTGGGCAAATATCTATTCACCAGCTATTCTGTGCCTTTTGTGCACGCGGTGCGTTATTTTGTTAATCTGGTAATCATGCTGGCTTTATTCTTGCCGCGTTAT
>JAYVCU010000130.1:0-14498 GCA_043749835.1 Hyphomicrobiales bacterium | reverse complement strand
CCACGCCGGTGCTTGCGCGCGTTTGCAGGCAGCTTTTTCTCATGCGTACCCCAACCCAGCTCAGCAGGTTGCTTTCCCTCCGAAATAAATCCTTCGACTGACCAGGTGTTGACGAAAGTGCCAAGTGGTTTAGGCCGTGAAGACACTTGCGTATCGCGCTCGGCAATGTGAATGCCCTTCACACCAAGCTTTTTGGCAAGCTTGCCCCATTCTTCACGGTTTTTTGGCTTCGGATAACGCGCCTCAGTGTTATGAATGAGATGCAACAACGCCTGCTTCATAAACCAAGACACCATTCCGGGATTGGCACCACAACAGGAAACAGCAGTAACACCTTTACCCAGGCGCTTCTTCCATTTCAGCATATTTTCGCGCAACACATAATTGGTGCGCAGCGCATTATCCACTTTGCCGTTATAATAAAAGCCTGCCCACGGCTCTACCACGGTGTCGACATATAGCGCATTCACCTCCCGCGCAAATCGCATCATGTCAACACTGTCCACATCAACTGAAAGATTAATAATTAATGCCTGATGTGGCGAAGAAAGAAGCGGCAGCATAATGCCTTTGTGGTTTTCACGCGTAAGCGCAGCTTGACGAAAATTAACGCCGTACTGTTTGGCCATTCCCTTGTAGGTATCGAGCGGTTCTACAATTGTGATCTGCGATGCCTGGCACCCAATGTGACGCAAAATGAGAGGTAACGTACCGCGCCCGATCGAGCCATAGCCGATCAGAACGATAGGACCCTTCCAATCTGCGTGCCTACGCCATTTTTTTGCCATCGTGTAAAGCTCCATCGAACAAGAATGCGATGCCCTATCAGAACTTCACGCGCCAGCAAGAAATATCTCTGTCCGTTGTACCGTGTAATTGCCATTCTAATGCTTCAACGTGTAGGCAGTCACAGTTCCACTTGGCGAAACAAACTGGATCACGTTGCCGTCGCGCACAACGCCATAACAAACCCAGTTTGTCGAAGGTGGCCAAACCGAGCAATAGGTGTCATCAACCACTTTCCAACTTCCGATGGTTTGATTGGCTCCCACAGAATAAAATGTTGCACCATTGGCCCGAAAAATTTGGCTGCTGGGTTGACCATTGTCGGTGCCAGTGACTTCCCTTTCATTTAACGTCATTTGGATTTTGGTGCCTGAAAGTCTTACGGGTTCGGCCAGTACAGGATTCACACCGAAAATCAATGTTGAAAAAACCAGAAAGATGAGTGGCTGGTATTCGCGGCAGGCAGTTGCCATATTGAGTCTCCGATTCGAAATGATGTGAAATGCCCAAAAAACCAGCAGACGATAACCTATTCCGCGATTTACCAGAAGCCCCCAAACCGCTGCGTACAGCAAAGTCGCGCGGCGAGGACAGCTATACCGCTGCTGATATTGAGGTGCTGGAAGGCTTAGAGCCTGTGCGTCGCAGACCGGGCATGTATATTGGCGGCACGGATGAAAAGGCGCTGCATCATCTGTTTGCTGAGGTGATCGATAATGCCATGGATGAAGCTGTAGCTGGCCATGCCACCCGCATCGAAGTGAGCTGCACAGAAGATGGCTATCTTGCCATTACCGATAATGGTCGCGGCATGCCCGTTGATCCACATCCGAAATTCAAAGACAAATCTGCCCTTGAAGTGATTATGACCATGCTTCATTCGGGCGGCAAATTTGACTCAGGAGCTTATGAAACTTCCGGCGGCCTTCACGGCGTCGGCATATCTGTAGTTAACGCTTTGTCCGAACATGTAATTGTAGAGGTGGCGCGCGGCGGGCAACTTTATCGGCAAGAATTCAGCCGGGGTAAACCATCGGGAAAACTTCAGGAACTCGGGAAAGTCTCGGGTCGTCGCGGCACGATGGTTAAGTTTAAGCCCGATGAACAAATTTTCGGCAGAGGTAACACGACGTTCAACCCAACGCGGGTCTACAAAATGACGCGCTCTAAATCGTATCTTTTCGGCGGTGTAGAAATCCGCTGGCACTGCGACAAGGGTCTGATTAAAGATAAAGACATTCCTGAAGAGGCCGTATTTCACTTTCCTGGCGGCCTCAAAGATTACCTGGAGGAACGCCTTGAAGGCAACGTCCGCGTTGTTGACGATATTTTCTCTGGTCGTGTGGAAAAACAAGGAAACCACGGCACGGTTGAGTGGGCAATTGCGTGGTTCGGTGGCGACGACGGATTTATGTCGTCTTACTGCAACATCATTCCCACACCAGATGGCGGAACCCACGAAACTGGCTTCCGCTATGCTTTATTGCGTTCATTAAAAGACTACGCAGAACTGGCCAATAATAAACGGGCAGGGGCGATCACCGCAGATGATGTGATGGTGCAATCGGGTGCCATGCTTTCGGTTTTCATTCGTGAGCCCGAATTTCAGGGCCAAACCAAAGATAAACTTGCCACCATGGAAGCTACCCGAATTGTAGAAACCACGGTGCGCGACCATTTTGATCATTGGTTGACGGGTCACCCTGCCCAGGCTGATAAATTGCTTAGCTGGATCATCGACCGTGCCGAAGAACGGGTGCGGCGCAGGCAAGAAAAGGAAGTGGGACGCAAAACCGCAGTTCGTAAACTTCGCTTGCCCGGCAAATTGGCGGATTGTTCGGCAACGATGGCTGAAGGCTCTGAACTTTTTATTGTGGAGGGTGACTCTGCTGGTGGCTCAGCCAAGCAAGCTCGCAACCGGGTTACGCAGGCGGTGTTGCCCTTGCGCGGAAAAATCTTAAACGTTGCCAGTGCCGGCAAAGATAAACTCTCGGCAAATCAGCAGATCAGCGATCTGGTTCAAGCCATAGGCTGCGGCATGGGCGCATCCTACCGCGAGGAAGATCTGCGTTACGATAAAATCATCATTATGACAGATGCAGACGTCGACGGAGCGCATATTGCGTCATTGTTGATGACATTCTTCTATCGCCAAATGCCCAAGATCATCGAGCAAGGTCATCTTTTTCTCGCTGTGCCCCCGCTCTACCGCCTCACCCAAGGCGGCAAGACAGTTTATGCACGCAACGAAGCAGACCGTGACGAATTGATAAAAAATATAGGGGGCCGCGGCAAGGTTGAAGTAGGACGGTTTAAGGGTCTGGGCGAGATGATGGCCGCCCAACTGAAGGAAACCACGATGGACCCGGCCCGCCGTACTTTATTACGTGTCACCACAGTGGAAGCCGCTCAAGCCGCAACGGCCCGCACAGTCGAACAGTTGATGGGCAACAAACCAGAGGAACGGTTTAACTTCATAACCGCCCGGGCCGAATTTGTTTCAACCTCTGAATTAGATGTTTAAATACATAATTTTGACGAAATAAAAGAATTGCTTATATTGGCACCATGGCAAAGCAACCTCCCAAGCGCGAAGACTCCGACACAGACGTCATTACGCGTACCAAAACCCAAACTAAAAAACCTACACTCTACAAGGTGTTGCTGCTGAATGATGACTATACGCCGCAGGAATTCGTGGTCTATGTCTTAGAAAGCGTGTTTAATAAATCCCACGAGGACGCCACCACAATTATGCTGCATGTCCACACTAAAGGTGTTGGTGTTTGCGGTGTTTACACATTTGAAGTGGCAGAAACCAAAATGAAGCAGGTGATGGACTTAGCCAGAGAGAATGGTCATCCGCTTCAATGCGCCATAGAACCGGCGTAATTAATCTTGCAAACAGGTCTCCCCAAGTCTCGATTTCTACCTATATAGTGCAAGAACCAATAAGGATGTCAGACTGTGCCCACGTTTTCTCGCAGCCTTGAAAAGGCCCTCCACCGCGCTTTATCTCTGGCCGCACAGCGCCGTCAGGAATTGGCTACTTTGGAACATCTGTTGCTGTCACTCACCGAGGACCAGGATGCGCTTGATGTGATGAAGGCGTGCAGCGTTGATGTAGAAGATTTGCGTGATAATCTGGAAGAATATATCGACAACGAATTGTCCAACCTGATCACTGACAATGTGGCCGAAGCCAAACCCACGGCCTCGTTTCAGCGTGTTATTCAACGCGCCGTCATCCATGTGCAATCATCTGGCCGCGAAGAAGTTACGGGTGCGAATGTTTTAGTGGCCATTTTCGCTGAACGTGAAAGTCACGCCGCCTATTTCTTGCAAGAGCAGGATATGACGCGTTATGACGCGGTGAATTTTATCTCTCATGGTATTGCCAAAAAAGGCCAATCGCAAAGCCGCGCCGTGCGTGGTACTGAAGATGAACGCGAAAACACCGGGGATGAGCCAGGCGCTCCACAAAGCAAAAGCGGCAAGCAAAAGGAATCTGCGCTTGATGCCTATTGCACAGACCTGAATAAGAAAGCGGTTGAAGGCAGAATTGATCCGCTCATCGGTCGGATGACTGAAGTCAACCGTACTATCCAGATTCTCTGCCGTCGCACCAAGAATAATCCACTTTTTGTTGGTGATCCCGGCGTGGGTAAAACGGCAATTGCTGAAGGCTTGGCCCGCAAAATTATTAAGGGTGAGGTTCCCACGGTACTTAAAGATTGTACGATTTACTTGCTTGATATGGGATCCCTTCTCGCTGGCACGCGTTATCGGGGTGATTTCGAAGAGCGCTTGAAGGCTGTAATGAAAGAGATTGAGTCAAAGCCGGGCTCAATCCTGTTCATTGATGAAATTCACACAATTATTGGCGCAGGGGCTACATCTGGTGGCTCTATGGATGCCTCTAATTTGTTAAAGCCAGCACTGGCCGCTGGAACATTACGCTGTATCGGTTCCACGACATATAAAGAATATCGTCAGCACTTTGAGAAAGACCGCGCCCTTGTGCGCCGCTTCCAGAAGATCGACGAGAATGAGCCATCCATACCAGATGCAATTGAAATTCTTAAAGGCCTCAAGCCCTATTATGAAGAGTTCCACAAAGTCCATTTTACTGATGCGGCTGTGGAAAGTGCTGTTCAGCTTTCATCGCGCTATATGGCAGACCGTAAATTGCCGGACAAAGCCATCGACGTCATAGATGAAACTGGTGCATCACAAATGCTGGTGCCTGAAAATGAGCGCAAGAAAATCATTGATGTTATCGATATTGAAGCGACGATCGCCACAATGGCCCGTATCCCGCCCAAAACGGTGTCGCGTGATGATGTCACGGTACTCAAGAATTTGGATTCTGAATTAAGGCGTTTGGTGTTTGGCCAAGACAAGGCGATTGACCAACTTACCGCTGCCATCAAATTAGCGCGTGCAGGCCTTCGTGAGCCTGAAAAACCTATTGGCTCTTACCTGTTCTCTGGCCCGACAGGCGTCGGCAAAACCGAAGTGGCCAAGCGCCTCGCAGAAGTGCTGGGCGTGAAAATGCTGCGCTTCGACATGTCTGAATATATGGAACGCCACAGCGTTAGCCGTTTGATTGGCGCACCCCCAGGTTATGTGGGCTTTGACCAGGGTGGTTTGCTCACCGACGGCGTTGACCAAAATCCTTATTGTGTGCTGTTGCTTGACGAAATTGAAAAGGCCCATCCCGATCTATTCAACATCCTGTTGCAAGTGATGGATCACGGCAAATTGACAGACAATAACGGTAAACAGATTGATTTCCGGAATGTCGTTTTGATCATGACCACCAATGCCGGTGCGCAAGATATGGCGCGCTCGGCCATGGGCTTTACGCTAAACAAGCGTGAGGGTGATGATCAGGAAGCTATTATCAAACTTTTCACACCAGAGTTCCGTAACCGCCTGGATGCTGTTGTTTCCTTTAGTCATTTGCCAAAGGAAGTTGTGCGAAAGGTTGTTGAAAAGTTTGTGTTGCAATTGGAAGCCCAATTGGCCGAACGCCAGGTCAACATTGAACTTTCATCTGAAGCAGCGGATTATTTGGCCGACAAAGGCTATGATCAGCAAATGGGTGCCAGACCTTTGGCTCGCGTCATCCAGGAAGAGATCAAAAAGCCCTTGGCTGAGGAATTACTCTTCGGCAAGCTTGCAGGTGGCGGCACGGTGCGCATCCTGCTGAAGGACAGCAAGTTATTATTTGCCTATCTCAGCCGCGAAGACGAAAAGGCTTTGCCAAAACCTCCCGAACGTAAAGCTCTGCCACGGTCTCGTGTTGCAGTGAAGAAAGCCAGTAAACCTACCAAGGTGAAATAGCCCTGCGCAAAATCGCCCAAAGCATTTTGCGAATAATCCCTCACTGCCTATACTGATTGGACATTGAGGGAGCATGGTTAGAAACCAGATCATTTTAAGAACTGGCGTGGCACTTCTTGCTTTTGCAGGAAATTCATTGCTGTGCCGACTGGCATTGAAATCAACCACGATTGACGCGGCTTCGTTCACTTCCTTGCGGTTAATATCAGCGTCACTGGCGCTATGGCTATTGGTCAAGTTAACCAACACACACACATCCAGTCTGGGAGATTGGCCATCCGCTGCGGCTCTCTTCGTTTACGCGGCAACCTTCTCAATGGCTTATGTCAATCTCGCCGCAGGAACAGGTGCCTTGCTGCTTTTTGGCGCAGTTCAAATGACGATGATCGGCACTGGTCTATTCCGAGGTGAACGATTTAACACCTTGCAACTTGCTGGCTTGGGCTTAGCTGCGGCCGGCCTAATCTATTTGGTATTGCCCGGCCTTGCAGCTCCGCCGCCATTAAGTGCGTCGCTCATGATTACCGCAGGAATCGCTTGGGGTATTTATTCTTTGCGCGGACGCACATCAACCGATCCACTTACCACAACAGCTGGCAATTTTCTCCGTACCTTGCCCTTCACATGTCTGTTCAGTTTATTGTTTATGAGCCACGCGGTAATCGATTTACCGGGAGGGCTTTTTGCTGTCGCTTCCGGCATTATCACATCCGGTTTGGGATACGCAATTTGGTATAGTGTTTTGCCCAGTTTGAAAGCCACTCAGGCTGCTACGCTCCAATTAAGTGTTCCAGTGATCGCAGCGCTCGGTGCCATAACTCTCCTGGGTGAACAGCTAAGCTTTCAACTTATTCTGGCATCAGTAGCTATCTTGTGTGGAATTTGGCTGGTCATTAAGCAAAAGAACAATGTCGCCCCAACTAAAGCTTAGCAATTTCGGCGCGTATAGTTTTGGCTTGTTGGGCCAACGCCGTGGGATCCGCCATTTTGCCAGCAGGTTTCAGCGGCGCACCCTGCTTCATCGGTAGAATGTGAAAGTGCAGGTGAAATACCGCCTGTCCACCCGCTGCTTCATTATACTGGCGGATTTGAAAACCATCAGCACCATTTGCGGCCACGGCAGCTGCAGCTACTTTCTGCACCACGACCATAAGGTGAGCCAGCATAGCAGGATCAGCATCCAATAACCCGCGTGAACCTGCTTTGGGGATAACCAAACAATGGCCCTCCACCCGCGGCATCACATCCAAAATGGCGAGCGTGTGCTGATCTTCAAAGATTTTATGCGCTGGAATTTCGCCGCGCAAAATTTTGGCAAATATATTGTTAGGATCATAAATCATTGCATACCTCACTCACGTTCAGCATGCCGAAATGGTGCGTGGGCCGCAAGTTCCGCTTGGCCTTGCGCAATTGCCATGCGTTCGTGTTCTAAATAATCGGCGACTGCGCGGGCAAGGCCAGGGTGCGCTAAATGATGATAACTTACCGTTTTCACCGGAACGTAACCGCGCGCCAGTTTATGCTCACCCTGTGCACCGGCTTCAATCACTTTCAGACCGCGTGCAATGGCGAACTCGATCGCCTGGTAATAACATGTCTCAAAATGCAGGAACGGTACGTTCTCAACACAACCCCAGTTGCGGCCATAAAGTGTGTCACCACCGATAAAATTAAGTGCACCGGCAATCGGTCGGGTTTCATGAAAAGCCATCACCAATAAGATATGTTGGCGCATAGTATCATGCAGCATTTCGAAAAAGCGCCGTGTGAGATAAGGCCGCCCCCATTTGCGGTTCCCCGTATCGATGTAGAATTTCCAAAACGCATCCCAATGCCCAGGCTTGATGTCATTGCCTGTGATTGCCTGCATTGAAATGCCGGCGCCGCGCACCGCTTGGCGCTCTTTACGCAAGTTTTTGCGTTTAGACGAAGATAGTGCAGCCAAAAAATCATCAAATGATGTGTAGCCAGCATTTTGCCAATGAAACTGAACATCATGACGCTCTAACCAGATTTTTTTCTTTGCGCTCAGCAGTGCAATATCCTGGTCTGAAGCAAAAGTAATATGAACTGACGAACAGCCGCTCTTATCGCAGGTGGCTTGCAGCATGGTGCTGACCGCTTCACGCACCTCGGCGTCCTGACCACTTATCTTCGTGGCAATAACTGGCGAAAATGGAATTGCCACTTGCAGTTTCGGATAATACGAACCACCAGCACGTTGAAATGCATCAGCCCAGCCGTGGTCAAAAACATATTCCCCCTGCGAGTGAGACTTCAGATAACAAGGCGCCACACCCAGAATTTTGCCGGCCTGTTCGACCACAAAGTGGTGCGCCGACCAACCCGTCTTTTCAGTGGCTGAACCGGATTTTTCCAGGGCCCACAAAAAGGCATGAGAGATAAAGGGATTAAATTGCGCAGACGCAGGGTTAGCAACACTATCCCACTCTTGAGCGGAAATTTCACCCAAAGACGCGAGAATTTTGCCTTTGATAGTCGCCGTCATGTGGGAACAAAATTCTCAAACGTAATCTGATCGCACCAGCGCCGCGCCGATCTGCCCTCTTCGTCACTGCGAATAGCCCATGTGATTATAGGAAACCCAGCTTCACGAATTTCTGTGATCGGCTGAAACGGCAGTTGCGAAAAATCAAAAGACACAAAATGTGGTCGTGTCTGCGGAAGGTGTGAGAAACTCTGCATCGCCAAACGTTTGGCGATGGGCAGGCGGTTATAATAGGGATCTATCACTCGGTCAGCCGTAATGCCGCGTACTGTTGTAGGTGCCATTATCGCAGCGCGTGCGATCAAATCAGGATCAAAAGACATTAACGCATGTGGACCTTGGTAATCTGAAAGCACCGCAGCGGCATGGTCAATGAGCGTGAATTCTGCATCCCACAACGATTTTACTTCGACGACCAAGGTAGTACGGCCTGACACTTGTTCTATGAGTTCGGCCAAAGTCTGTATTTTGTCTTTGCCGGCCTTAAAATTCATCGCCTTTAATTCTCTCACGGTGAATTGCTTCACAGGACCTGTGCCGTCAATGACGCGGTCAATATCGTCATCATGAAACACTACGGCTTGCCCATCTGCGGTGAGTTGAATGTCACATTCAATGGAAAATCCATGATTGATCGCAGCCTCAAAGCTGCTTTCGCAATTTTCAACAAGGCCCGCAGCCTCATTATGTAAACCGCGGTGGGTTATGGGCTTGGCTACCAACCAGTCAATTGCGCGGAGTTGTGGTGTAAACCTCAAATCATAATCTCCGCTATGACTTCAACTTCCACAGCCACATCCAAAGGCAGGGAGGTTACCCCAACCGACGAGCGGGCGTGTTTCCCTGCCTCTCCAAACAGCAATGCGAAAAGATCGGACGCCCCGTTTATCACTTTTGAAATATCGGTAAAGCCCGGACCGCAGTTTACAAAACCCAACAGTTTCACAATACGAGTGATACGGTCTAAGTCCCCGCTGCAGGCATCATTCAGTTGCGCAAGAAGGTTCATGGCACAGAGCCGCGCTGCAGCAGCCCCGTCTTCCATGGATAATGCAGCGCCAACCTGCCCAACAAATTTGGGCTTTCCGCCTTCTAAAGGAAGTTGGCCCGCCACAAAAACCAGAGAGCCGCTGATAACCCAAGGTACGTAATTTGCCACGGGCTTGGCAGGTATCGGCAATATAAGACCCAGTTCACTCAGTTTTGCCGAAATCTTACCCATAATTAAAAAACTCACATCGCTGTTTCGCAGCATAATATGCTAGGTTTGATTCAGGAATACAACGCATGAACCTATTTCGAATAATCTTGCTCCACGCGCTCTTTGTGACCTTGCCGCTTTCACACGCAGGCGCCCTGGACTTGGCTACGTATCGCGCACTTTATGTGTTTGAACCAACACGCATTGACCAAACTGCAGTCAGCAGGCCAGTGGATGGGCAATTAGCTTATGAAGTCAGCGGGTCAGAATGCGCCGGCTATACCATCGACTCGCGCTTCGCCAATCGTTTCACTGACAGTGAGCAGAGTGATCGTCTGATCGATTTGCAATCGTCAACCTATGAATCCACAGATGGCCTTCAGCTTGAGGTTATACAAAAGCAATTTGTTAACAAAAAACCTGCTGATGATCTGCGTATTAGTATTTCACGCAATACTGCGGGCGATGAAGGCCTAGGAGAGATGAAAGGCAGCATGGCCAAATCATTCAAAGTTGCAAAAGAGGCGTTGTTCCCAACCGCTCATCAGAAAAAGCTACTTGCTCTGGCGCAGTCTGGGGCCACTCACGACGTGACGGACCTTTACGATGGGTCTAATGATGTGAAGCAATACCGCGTTGTCACATTCATCAGCAAACGCCGGGCTCCTGGTTCTTATGAAAGTGATGTCAAAAATCCTCTAATCAAAGATTTGCAAAAACAAGCTTCGTGGTCATTTCAACTTGGTTATTACCCGCTGGAAGATAAGCAGGCTGAGGAACCAGAGTTCCAAGCGAATTTTAATATGTATGAAAACGGCGTTTCGACAGAAATGCTGTTTGACTATGGTACTTACGCCATGCGCGGAAAGATTATGCAATTTGAATTAACCAAACCGGAAACGTGTGACGGTTCCCAAATCAAACATCAGCCCTTGATCGAGGCAATACCTCAATAATGTTTGGCTTGGGTTTCGCTGCGGCAGTAATTTTGGTGCTTTGGGCCTTGCGACAAGCGGGCCGCATGACACCGCAACAATCGCGCCGCTTTGCGCGTCAGATTGGTGGCTATGTTCTGTGTGGGGTTGCGGCCCTCATGGCGCTTCGTGGAAATTTTTTAATTGCGCTACCCGCCTTCACAATTGGGGCAGGGCTTCTGGGCTTTAACGGCTTAATCGGGCAAATGAACGCAAAACCCACTTCAACTTCCATTCAAATGGATAAGCAGCAAGCCTATGGCATATTAGGTCTTCAAGCTGGCGCGTCTGCTGATGACATTCGTGCCGCTCACAAACGTTTACAACGCGCCATCCATCCCGATGCGGGAGGAAGCACATATTTGGCGGCGCAAATTAACGCCGCGCGCGACAAGCTGTTAAAAGGCTAATCACCCCTGTGGCGCAATCGCCATGCAAGACGTACGACGGCGCGAGATTTTGCTGCACACTTTCTTGGCAGAGGCCGCATCAAACCCAGCAAAACGCGCCCGATAAATAACTTCGCCATCCTTGTCGGCTTGAATCGTAAAGCCATGCTTATTCTCAAGCAGATTTAAAAGTTTACCGCGCAGTGAAGCAATGCGCGCATCGGCCTGCGCTTTTTCAGGGAAGGCACCAACCTGAATGTTCCAACTTTCCGTCATGACATTGGCCAGTGAATGTGGCTGATCATTAGCCGAAACCACGGCAAAGGGAAACTTGGTTGGCACGCTGTCATCGGGCCCTAAACTTGCTTGCAATACCTCTGGACCCGCATTGCCAGTGCTCGCCGTTGTTGTCGCTTCGCTGTTCGGCACGTTGTCCTGGGCTGCATCTGCAGCAACTTGAGCCAAGGATCTGCTGTTTACAGTCCAGTTTTTTAGATCTTCCTGAATTGGGTTAATCGCACCCGCCGAAGACCCTGCCAGTGCCGCCACGGTGTTACCACCCGTAGCCTTCGCAAAGTTGCTCTCTAACATCGAAACCATATAATGGCCACGCGCACTCGCTGAGCGAGAGCCTAACACAACGCCAACTAATCGTTTGTCGTCACGTTTTGTCGACGTGACCAGATTATAGCCGGAATCAGCGATGTAGCCGGTCTTAATTCCGTCGGTTCCCTCATAATGTTGCAACAAGCTATTGTGGGTTTTAATTGTCTGGCCATGAAACTGAAAAGCCGTGATGCGGAAATAGGGATAGTATTGCGGAAAGTCGCGCATCAGCCGAAGCCCCAAGGTAGCCATATCACGTGCCGTGGTATATTGACCGGGATTGGGCAGGCCAGAAGCGTTGTTAAACGTTGAATGGGCCATGCCGATCAAATGGGCGACGCGTGTCATGCGCGCCGCAAAATTAGATTCAGTGCCCCCTAAATTTTCAGCGATTGTGGCCGCAGCGTCATTGGCAGACTTGGTGACAAGTCCCTTTATGGCGTCGTCAACACTGATGGTAGATCCAGCGCGCAAATGCAATTTTGTTGGTGCCATCGCCGCAGCACGGTTTGACACGCGCAATTCAGTGCTTCGTGAAATGCGGCCTGCCTTTAAATCTTGAAACAACACGTAAAGCGTCATCATCTTGGTGAGTGAAGCAGGGTGACGCATAGCGTCCGCATGATCTGCAAACAACACGTGCCCCGTGCGCGCATCAACTGTCAGTGCTGCAAATTCTGGACGCGCTGTTGCCGCACCGCCCATCAATAATGACGCAAGCACGCCAACCGCCAACTGACCCAACAATTTAGAATTCAAAAAATTCAACGGCAAACTCCATAATATAGGCTTGGGCGAAAGACCATTCGACCAAACATTTTTACAAGTTTAGTGAACAAGCCATTACGATTGGGTAAACCAAAGAGGCCCACCATCTCAATTGACCTTTCCTAGCGCCAAAACGCCGTATGGTGCAATGCAAAATATTTTCTTGACATTATGTTGCAGTGCACATATATCCCGTTCATCAAATTGTTGAACCCTGAGGAGATGAACCATGTTTAAGTCGTTTGAAGACCTACAAGCCATGAATAAAGACGGCATCGAAGCTTTTACCGCCTCAAGCGCTGCTCTGACCAAAGGCTTTCAAGCCTACGCACAAGAAATTGCCGATTTTTCGAAGAAGTCTTTTGAAAAGAGTGCTGCTGTGTGGCAAAACGCGGTAGCTTCGAAGTCTGTTGATAAAGCTGTTGAAGTTCAACAAGCTTTCGCAAAGGAAAGCTTCGATACATCAGTTGCGGAATTCACCAAACTTGGTGAAATGGCTACGACTGCTGCCAAGAGCGCTTTTAAGCCATATGAAACAAGTTTCGCCGCTTTCGGCGTAAAAGCTCCGACTGTTTAACAACAGGATTGGTAATATACTCGACCGTTAGTCGTCGGATTTAGAACAGCCCGCTGGCATATTCAGCGGGCTTTTTCTTATTCCGCTAAACTGAAAGTTCAATTTCAACCGGCACGTGGTCGGAAGGCCTCTCATCACCGCGCGTTTCCCGGTGGATTCGAGCGCAAAGCAAACGATCGGCGGCTTTTGGCGAGAGCAAATGGTGATCAATTCTTATTCCGTTATTCTTGAACCATGCCCCGGCTTGATAATCCCAGAAACTAAAGTCACCTGACCCTGATGGATGCAAAGCACGGTAGGCTTCAGTCAAACCCAGGTTTAAAATCTCTTGGAAAGCCGCACGTGATTGCGGCAGCCAAAGGGCGTCATTTATCCAATCCTCTGGTCGCTTCATATCGGTCAGTGCGGGGATAACGTTAAAGTCTCCCGCTAACACAAAAGATTCTTCGTCTGGCAATAAGCGTTCAATTTGCGCTTTAAGCCGCTTCATCCAGGCAAGTTTATAATCATATTTCGGCCCCGGCGCAGGGTTGCCATTAGGCAAGTAGATCGATGCCACAGTAACTGGACGGCCCTCACCAAAAACAGTGCCCATGATGAAGCGCGACTGCTCGTCACTCGCATCACCGGCAAGTCCACGCACCACGTTTTCAACACGCCCACGTGCCAAAAGCGCTACACCATTATACGTTTTCTGACCGTGAACTTCGCAGGAATAACCCAGTTCTTCGAATGCCACTTGTGGAAAGTTCGCGCCTTCACATTTGATTTCTTGCAAACATAAGACATCGGGCTTTTCAGCCTTGACCCACGCTGTCACCTGCTCAAAATGCGCTTTGATTGAATTGACGTTCCACGTCGCAATACGCATGTCTTATAGCGAAAAGCTGGTGCCACAGCCACACGAAGACTTGGCCAGCGGGTTAGCAATGCGGAACGATTGGCCCATCAAGTCATCCACAAAATCCACCGTCGCCCCTTCCATATGGACGAGCGACATGGAATCGACCAAAAGTGTTGCACCGTGGCGCGACACGGCAATATCATCATCTTCGCGCACATCTGAGAGTGAAAAGTCATATTGGAAACCGGAACAGCCACCGCCATTCACCGCAACCCGCAAACTGGCCGGTTGGGCGGATTTTGCGGCCAGTTCAACAATGCGCTGGGCAGCTCGGTCTGTCAGACTAATTTTAAGATCATTCATGTACGCAATGTTGGGTTATCGCGCATAAAAGTCAATGGGGCAGGCGATGTCCGGTAAATTAGCCAGCTTTGCATCACACGCCGGACAGTCGCTGGGCCGCGCTATAGCAGAACCACATGAAACGTTTCG
>JAYVCU010000129.1:0-4126 GCA_043749835.1 Hyphomicrobiales bacterium | reverse complement strand
TTGCATGATTGACTTATACCTATAGGGGGTATAGGTGTCAAGTCAGGAGACCACCAACATGGACAATGAATTCAAAATCACGCCTATGAAAGATCAGGCCGCTAATGGAGGAGCCATTGACCCGGTTTGCGGCATGAGCGTTGACCCGAAAACGGCGAAGCACCAAACAAATTATCACGGGCATACCTACTATTTCTGCGGTCCGAGCTGCAAAACCAAGTTTCTGGCGAACCCGGCGAAATATCTTGCAGTTGAAAAAGTGGCAGATCCTGTGATCGCCGGTGCGATTTATACGTGCCCGATGCACCCGCAGATTCAGCAAGTTGGCCCGGGCACATGCCCGATCTGCGGCATGGCGCTGGAGCCGATGACGGTTACTGCCGAGAGCGGGCCCAATCATGAACTTATGGATATGACGCGCCGATTGTGGATTGGCTTGGCACTCGCCGTTCCCGTGTTGATCCTGGAAATGGGAGGCCATATCACAGGTCTTACCATGCTCTTGGGCCAGCAGCTTTCTAATTGGATTCAGTTGATCTTGGCCACACCCGTTGTGTGGTGGGCTGGTTGGCCATTTTTTGAGCGCGGCTGGCAATCCTTGAAAACCCGCAATCTCAACATGTTCACCCTGATTGCCATGGGTGTTGGGGTGTCGTGGACTTATAGCGTCATCGCCACGCTTATTCCCAATATCTTCCCCGCAGCTTTCCGCCAAATGGATGGTGCTGTGTCGGTTTATTTTGAAGCGGCTGCTGTGATCACAGTTTTAGTTCTCGTCGGCCAAGTGCTGGAACTGCGCGCGCGTGACCAGACATCAGGGGCGATCAAGGCGCTTCTTGGTCTTGCGCCCAAGACAGCGCGTCGCATTGGCGCCGATGGCCAAGAGCAAGAGGTTGCTCTTGAGAATGTTGTCATTGGCGATTTCCTGCGGGTGCGGCCCGGCGAGAAAGTTCCAGTTGATGGTCAAATTACTGAAGTTCATTCGGCATTGGATGAATCCATGGTGACGGGTGAGTCAATGCCAGTGACTAAAGATGTCGGTGCCAAAGTAATTGGCAGCACACTAAATGCCAGCGGCAGCTTTGTGATGCGGGCGGAAAAAATCGGCAGTGAGACAATGCTTGCCCGCATCGTTCAGATGGTGGCCAACGCGCAACGAAGTCGGGCACCCATTCAGAGGCTCGCCGACCAAGTTTCGGGTTGGTTTGTGCCAGCGGTGATCGGTGCTGCCGTCGTGGCATTTGCGGCATGGTCGATCTGGGGCCCAGAGCCGCGCTTCACCTATGGTTTGGTTGCAGCTGTTGCCGTTCTCATCATTGCCTGCCCTTGTGCCTTAGGGCTAGCCACGCCCATGTCGATCATGGTGGGCGTTGGGCGGGGTGCGCAGGCCGGTGTTCTTATTCGTGATGCCGAAGCGCTGGAGCGCATGGAGAAAGTTGATACTATCGTTGTCGACAAGACCGGCACATTGACCGAGGGCAAACCCTCCCTCACGGCTGTTGCCACAGTTGCAGGCCAGTCAGAAGACGATGTGCTGCGCTTGGCCGCTTCGGTTGAACAGGCGAGCGAACATCCGCTGGCAGCAGCCATCGTCAATGCCGCAAAGCAACGCAAACTCGAACTCGCTAAAGTGATGGGCTTTGATGCGCCGTCGGGCAAAGGTGCCATCGGCATGGTGGAGCGCAAGCGTCTTGCCATCGGCAATGCCAAATTCATGGCCGAGCTCAAGATTGCCGTAGAGGTGCTTTCGATCAAAGCTGAAGCCTTGCGCGGTGAAGGTGCCACGGCGGTTTATGTGGCCATCAACGGCAAGATTGCCGGCGTGATCGCCATTGCCGACGCCGTGAAAGCCACAACACCACAAGCTCTGGCCGCCTTGCGCCACGCGGGCATTCGCATTGTGATGTTGACCGGCGACAATCGCACTACGGCTGATGCTATCGCCAAGCGCCTCGGCATAACTGAAGTGGAGGCTGATGTTCTGCCCGACATGAAAGCTGATGTGGTGAGCAAGCTGAAAGCCCAAGGCCGGGTTGTGGCTATGGCAGGGGAGGTGTCAATGATGCGCCAGCCTTGGCTGCTGCTGATGTGGGCATCGCCATGGGAACGGGCACCGATGTGGCGATGGAGAGCGCTGGCGTCACATTGTTGCGCGGCGACTTGATGGGAATTATTCGTGCCCGCCACCTTTCCAAAGCCGTTATGGGCAATATTCGCCAGAACCTATTCTTCGCGTTTATCTATAATGCAGCAGGCGTGCCGATTGCGGCTGGTATTCTCTATCCGATGTTTGGGGTGCTGCTCTCGCCCATGATCGCGGCAGGGGCCATGGCTTTGAGTTCCGTGAGTGTGATTGGAAATGCGTTACGGCTGCGTAGTGCGTCGATAGACTAACGTGTTTCACCCCGATCGCGCTTGCTGCTTGCGCCAGCCATAAGGCGTCCTGCCTTGCGGCTTATAGATTGACAATACCATTGGCAGGAGGAGCACGAGAAGTCCGGCACTTGCGTGAACTGCAAGTTGGAGGCCTGCCGCATAAAGTTCCGCGTGTGGCAGTGGTGTCAGCGTTGCAAGACGCGCCGCTTCAGAAATCAGCCCTGTCTTTATCAGCAGAACTGTTGTGGCAAACATCGTGATTACAAGTTTGAACAGAACCCAATAATGTTGGAACAAGCCCCACGTTGTCCCCAGTGATTGGATGAGACCTGTTAATAGAGCCGCAAATGCCAGAGGCACGATGACAAACCGAGCAATAATATTCATGGCAAAATAGGCTGCGCGCAAAGCCCCATCATCTGCGGTCGTTATCGCGACGATGGCGAGTGCAAAAAACGCAGCAATGGAACCCAGCAAGCCGACCGACGACGTAACATGCAACGTAAGTGCAAACTTCCGCAAGGAAGGGTTCATGGTCATGGCCGCATTAACCGCCTGTTGGCATGGAGTGCAGTCCCGCCATTCCGCCAATAAAGAAATGTGAGACAACCAAAATGATCAGGACGATGGCGATGCCCACCGACCACTTCACCCAACTTGGAGTTCTATACTCATCGTTCTTTTTTGGATCGACCATGAAATCCTCGACCTATTGCCTGAATTAATTCTATCGATACACTGTGTCTCTGTCAATTCATTTTGTTTTTATATCGACATTTCGACTCAATGGAGTATGGTTGAGCTATGCCAAAACTATGGAACACCACGATCACGACGCATCGGCAAGCCGTGCGCGATGCCACATTGGATAAAGCCGCTGCGCTTGTTGAAAAACATGGGCTGGCTTCGGTGACCATGTCGCAGATTGCTGAAGCAGCTGGTATCGGGCGCGCTACGCTCTATAAATATTTTCCAGATGTTGAGGCAATTCTTACTGCTTGGCATGAACGCCATGTTGGCAATCACTTGCAAAATCTCACCGAAATCCGCGATCAAGGTGGAAGTGTAGGCGAGCGCCTCAAAGGGATGCTCGAAACCTATGCCTTCATTGCTCATGAACGCCACAACATTGAACTCGCATCGCTGATGCACCAAGGTAGCCATGTTGTTCGCGCCCAAGAAAAACTCGTTGCACTCATTGCTGATTTATTGAAGCAGGGCGCGAAGGCCGGTGAAATTCGAGGTGATGTCGCGCCAAATGAATTGGCGGGCTATTGCCTTCATGCACTCACGGCAGCAGGAAACCTGCCATCAAAAGCTGCGGTGCATCGCTTGGTCTCCGTCACTTTGGCGGGATTGAAGCCTGCGCTTGTAGAACTCGAGAAATCCCGTGTTGGCGTTGGACCTGTTGGCCCAAGCAAGGGCGTAGACGGTTGAGTCAACCTGATCGTCATATTTTGCGTTGGGGAATACGCTTAATTCGTGGAGATAGTCTGCAAGCCATGGGGCATCGCCCGGCAGGTGTACAAAGCCATTCTCAATTGTTGCGGTCTGCCCGTGAAGGCGCATGATCTTGTCACCTTCAGGTTTGATGCCCTTCACTTTGCTAACGCCAGCAGCGACCAAGTCTTGCACAAGTTGTGTTCCTGAGGCTGTCAATGGCGGAGACAAAATGTGCCAGATGGCGGCGTAAAAGTGTACCAGTCTGGTTGATTAAAAAGGGCGGTGATGCCCGTGGTTCGGTTTGCTT
>JAYVCU010000128.1:0-7919 GCA_043749835.1 Hyphomicrobiales bacterium | reverse complement strand
AGGCATTGCAACACGCTACGAAAAAACCGCACGAAACTTTCTCGCCGGCCTTCATCTCGCCTGTGCGCTTGTTTGGCTCAAATGACGACACACCCTAGGCATACAGACGACGCCGCTTCCGTTAGAGGAAGCAGCTTCAAAGAAGAAATAGTTTCGTTATCCAGCCTTTCACGTTTATCCATTTTAGGTATCAAGTCCGTTATGTCAAGTGCATAATTGTGAAAAAATTCGTGCAATTGCTTTGCAGGATACGCTGACCACTTTGCCCAACCGCATGGCCTTCAATACTTATTTGGATAACTGCTTGCCAAAAGCCAAAGCTGCGGGCGGCAACGTGGCCGTTTTGCTTTTTGATTTTAATCGCTTCAAAGAAGCCAATGACCTTTTTGGCCACGCGGCGGGTGATCACATCCTGCGCCAAGCGGCCATTCTGCTGCGCTCAACGTTGACTGATGACGAGTTTTGTGCGCGCCTTGGCGGTGATGAATTTGTCATGGTGCAAAGTAATAGTGATCAAACCCGCGCACGTGATCTTGCCAGGCGCATCGCGGAAAAATTAAATCTTTCGTTGAAATGGCAGGACAAGGTGATTGAAGCCAGCGTCAGCGTTGGCGTGGCGCTTTATCCGCAACATGGCCAGCATCGGCAAGAACTTTTAGCCAATGCCGATTTGGCAATGTATCGGGGTAAATCTGATGCTCAAAACGCAATCTGTATTTTTGATTCGAAGATGGACCAGTATGTGCGTGATCGCCGCGCTCTGGCCCTGGATTTGCGCCACGCCATTCAAAACGACGAACTCAGCCTGAACCTGCAACCGCAGTTCGCCACTGAAACTGGAAAACTCGTAGGCTTTGAATCTCTGTTGCGTTGGAATTGCCACATCCGCGGAAACGTATCGCCTGCGCAGTTCATTCCCGTAGCTGAAGAAAATGGTCTGATTATCGAAATCGATAAATGGGTTCTTAATCGTTCCTGCCAGCTCTTGGTGCAGCACGAATGGTTGCTGCGACTGGCTGTGAATATTTCAGCAAAGGCCATCTGCCAGCCAAAACTTGTTTCAGACATCAGAAATACGCTTTTGGAGTTTGGCATTTCACCTAAAAGACTTGAGCTGGAAGTTACCGAAACGGCTTTAATCTATGATCTTAACCGCGCCCTTCATAACTTGCGCCAGATCAAATCCTTGGGGATTGCCGTTGCGATG
Organism: Hyphomicrobiales bacterium; assembly: GCA_043749835.1. Classification (GTDB taxonomy): domain Bacteria; phylum Pseudomonadota; class Alphaproteobacteria; order Rhizobiales; family Aestuariivirgaceae; genus Aestuariivirga. The sequence goes on along the minus strand of JAYVCU010000128.1, from coordinate 6,712 downwards.
GATGATTTCGGCACCGGCTATTCCTCTATGTCGATGCTCAGTTCCTTCCCCTTTGACCGCATCAAGATCGATGGATCCTTTATCCAGCACACCTCTACAAACGAGCGTGCGGGTGCAATTTTCAAGGCAGTTGTTGGGCTGGGCAAGGCGCTCAACGTGCCGGTTTTGGCCGAAGGAGTTGAAACTGCTCTACAATTGGAATTCGCTCATGCAGCTGGCTGCGAGGAATTACAGGGGTTTTACTTCGGCCGTCCCATTTCTGAAACTTTAGTTGGGCAACTGCATGCAGATTTGGGCGGAGATTTGCGGCTGAACGCAGTCAAGGCATGGCAGGACGGGTTGGCCCTGATACCGGCCAAGCCACTCAAGCTACAAAAGTTCAGCGCAGTCCGAAGTGCCTGAGCGGTTATCCTGTAAATGTGCGGTATCTTAACTCGGGTGAAAGCCCCCTTCGTCTATCGCATTGCTCTCAAGTTTTCATAGATGGTCAGATCATGTGTATCGTGGCGCAGGTTACGCTGCTGCGATATGCATCTTTCTGATTTTTGCCACCACAATAGTACAAATGGTAACGCGGTATTTGGGCATCAACTTGAATGGCCTTTTGAGTTATGCCGGATATTTTATGGCCGCATCAACCTTCTTCGGCCTGTCTCATGCATTGATGCATGGTTCGCATATTCGCATTGAAACAATTTCAAAATTACTGGGCCCAAAACGTTTTTATCTCGACGTCTTTGCATTTGGTGTCGGCGCCCTCATTGCCATCTGGTTTGCTCGCTATGCCTGCAGCATGGCCTACATAACGCTGATTTTGCATGACGTCAGCACCGATATGGACGCAACACCATTGTGGATCCCACAAGCAACCATGGCCATCGGTGTGGTTCTGTTCACCATCGCTATGATTGATAATTTTCTCACCTTGTTGCTCACCGGCAAATACCGCATGCAGCGCAGCAATCAGCCAGTTTAAGCAGGAACTCATAATCATGGAACCGCTGGTCATCGTCTGCCTTTTCCTGGGCCTCATGTTTTTTCTTTTAGCCTCCGGCGTGTGGATTGCTCCAACCCTTATGGCTGTTGCCGCAGTGGCCATTGACCTTGTTGCCGGAAGGCCAGCGGGCGCATCAATTGCTACGACAGCCTGGTCAACATCATCATCTTGGACTCTCACAGCTTTACCCATGTTCATTTGGATGGGCGATATTCTCTTTCAATCACGCCTTTCAGAAGATCTTTTCAAAGGACTTTCACCACTTATGCGCCGCGTGCCGGGCGGGCTGTTACACACCAATGTTTTAGGCTGCACGCTCGTTGCAGCTGTGTCAGGCTCATCGGTTGCAACCCTCACCACCGTGGGGAAAATGACTATTCCAGAGCTGCGCAAACGCAATTATCCTGAACACCTCATCGTCAGCACCTTGGCCGGGCCGGCAACTCTTGGTCTGATGATCCCGCCATCCATTATTATGATTGTTTATGGCGCGCTCACCAACGAATCCATTGCAGCACTTAACATGGCCGGTATCTTTCCGGGCCTCGTGCTCGCCGCAATGTTCTCGGCCTATGTGGTGTTCAACGCACTTACCACGAAAAACTACAGCCCAGTCACCGAACCCGATGTGAGTTGGAAAGAAAAACTGCAGGGGACGCGCAAACTCGTGCCCGTGATCGTTCTGTTGCTTGTCGTCATTCTGTCAATGCTGTTTGGCTTTGCTACGGCAACCGAAGCAGCGGCCGTGGGCGTCATGGGTGCGCTGCTGATGGCGTTGGGCCAGGGCACCTTTACACGTCAAATGTTTGCCAACAGCCTGATGAGCGCCACGCGCACATCGGTTATGATTTCCTTCATTCTTATAGCTGCCGGTTCATTATCATTGGCCATGGGTTATTTGCGTTTGCCCGAAATACTGGCTCAGTGGGTGGAGGCATTTCATCTCAGCGCTTTCTGGCTGCTGATGGGGCTACTGGTGCTCTATACAATTCTAGGCCATTTTCTGGATGGCATCTCCTGCGTTGCCCTGACCATTTCCATTGTTGAACCCATGGTGCGCCATGCCGGCATTGATATGATTTGGTTTGGCATTTTCATGGTTTTGGTGGTGGAGATGGCACAGATCACCCCTCCTGTGGGCTTCAACCTCACCGTGCTGCAATCCATGACTGGCCATGACATGTTTAAAGTGGGCTGGTGGTCGGTGCCGATGCATCTGGTCATGTTGGTAATGCTGTTTGTGCTGATCGCCTTTCCACAGTTGGCCACCTGGTTACCACACCACATGATTCCCGTGCGTGGCGTCTGATCCGTTGATAAGCACCATTTAATCTAATTTTTCCAGGGCTTTTGGCGTAATTCCCGCGAGAGATTTCAACCGCGTTTGCTTATCCATGTTGCACGTGCTAAGGCCGCGCAAATTCCAATGGAGCAGCTGACGATCATTCGGCTGCTCTTACATTTTTAACACGGCGCATCGTTCATTTTGCAAGTGAAAAAACTTGCTTGTTCAGTGCGTTTTTCAAAGAAAGTTGGCGCTCCTATGAATCTGCGCAACATTGCAATTATTGCCCACGTTGACCACGGCAAAACCACTTTGATAGACCGTTTGCTGGCGCAATCGGGCACGTTCCGCGACAATCAAAAGGTGGCTGAGCGCGCCATGGATTCCAACGATTTGGAAAAAGAGCGTGGCATTACGATTTTAGCCAAAGTCACGTCGCTGCAATGGAAAGATACGCGCATCAACATTGTGGACACGCCAGGCCATGCCGATTTCGGCGGAGAAGTTGAACGCATTTTGAACATGGTGGATGGTGCTGTGTTGCTGGTGGACGCGGCCGAAGGCCCTATGCCGCAAACCAAATTTGTCTTGGCCAAAGCCTTGAAGCTTGGCCTTAAGCCCATCGTGGTGATTAATAAAATTGACCGGCCGGATGAGCGCCACGTTGAAGTGGTGAACGAAGTGTTTGATCTCTTTGCCGCACTTGATGCCACAGATGAGCAATTGGATTTCCCGATCATTTATGGTTCTGCGAAGCATGGTTGGATGTCTGCCAAACCTGAAAAACAAGCCGACGATATGGCAGCATTGTTTGATATGGTGGTTTCACATTTCAAGCCCCCAGTGATTGAAGAGGGCCCCTTGCGCCTTCTTGTTACCACGATTGAAGCCAATCCATTTTTAGGCCGCGTTTTGACAGGGCGTATACGCTCTGGCTCGGTGAAGGCCAATCAATCCGTTAAAGCGCTGGCGCGTGATGGATCTGTGGTGGAAACGGGGCGTATTTCTAAAGTTCTGTCGTTCCGTGGTTTAGAGCGCATTCCTGTTGAACAAGCCGATGCAGGCGATATTATTGCTATTTCCGGTCTTACTATCGCAACCGTTGCTGATACAATCTGCGATCTTTCGATCACCGAGGCCATTCAGGCGCAGCCTATCGATCCGCCAACTTTGACCATGACCTTCCGTATCAATGACGGCCCGCTGGCTGGCAAAGAGGGCGACAAAGTGCAGAGCCGTGTAATCCGTGAGCGTTTGCTGCGCGAGGCTGAAGGCAATGTGGCGCTGAAAGTCACCGCCTCCGAAACGGAAACCGACGCCTTCGAAGTGGCGGGTCGCGGTGAATTGCAGCTTGGCATCTTGATCGAGGTAATGCGCCGCGAAGGCTTTGAACTTACCGTGGGCCGCCCGCGCGTGGTGTTTAAGAACGACGAAAATGGCAACAGGCTGGAACCCATCGAAGAAGTTGTGGTTGACGTTGATGAAGCGTTCACCGGCATTGTGGTGCAGAAGCTGTCAGAGCGCCGCGCTGAAATGCGCGACATGCGTCCCTCAGGCCATGGCCGCCAACGCATTGTGTTTCATGCGCCAACACGCGGCCTCATCGGCTATCAAAGCGAATTGCTGAGTGACACACGCGGCACGGCGATTATGAACCGCTTGTTCCATGCCTATGCGCCTTATGTGGGCGATATTCCCGGCCGCCACACAGGCGCCCTGATCTCAAACAGTGATGGCGACGCTGTAGCTTATGCTATTTTCAACCTGCAAGACCGTGGGCCGATGTTCATTGAGCATGGCACCAAGGTTTACCCCGGCATGATTGTGGGTGAACACACGCGTGGCAATGATCTTGAGTTAAATGTGATCAAAGGCAAAAAACTCACCAACGTGCGCGCTTCCGGCAAAGATGAAGCGGTTATCCTTACCCCGCCAATTAAGATGTCTCTGGAAAAAGCTTTGGCCTATGTCGGTGAAGATGAGTTGGTGGAAATCACGCCAAAATCCATCCGCCTGCGTAAAACCCATCTCGATCCAAACGAGCGCAAGCGGCTGAGCCGTGCCAAGGAAGCGATGGCGGAGTAAGATTCAGCATAATGGGTTTCAATTGAAACGTACTTCTTAAGTGCCGTCATTCCCGCGAAACCGGCACTCGTACTCCACAAAGGCAGCCATCCGCAGCCCTGACCTGATCAGGCGCGCAGGAAGAGCGAAGCGAGAGCTTGAAACACCAGCGGTCGCACAAGATAGTCTATCAGTAAGAATGCAATGATTGGTGAAAAGTCGAGACCGTTGAACGGCGGCACAATGCGGCGGATTGGCCCTAAGATGGGATCAGTGAAACGGTCGAGCATGTTGATGGTTTGGCGCACATTGGGATTAGAAGTGCTGACGATACCAAAAGAGATCAACCAGCTCATCACAATGTTGGCGATGAGGACAAATTTTATAACGCTGAAAATCAGCCCCACAATTTCAAACAACATTGATACCATGACAAATCCTTTGAAAGATATCTAGAGGCTTGCCTGGTTTTTCACAAGTGGTGTGACGTTGACGACGCTTTTCGGGGAGGCTAGCTTTCACCAAGCCTTCGTGGAAGGGGCGGTAGCTCAGTTGGGAGAGCGCGGCGTTCGCAATGCCGAGGTCAGGGGTTCGATCCCCCTTCGCTCCACCAAATCCTTATATTCTTCAGGGATTTCAAACTCGTCTTACATATCAGCAACTTGGTCATCGTCATCGGTACACAAAACTGGTACACTTTAGGATATGGCGGACGTGGCGAAAAATTTCAATCTGATTCAAATCGGCAACAAGTGGCATTATCGTAGACGTGTTCCCACTGATCTTCTTGCTGCGTTTAATGGCAAAGTTGTCATCAAGTACTCGCTCAAAACCAGCGACATGAAACAAGCTCGCGCGTGTCGCGATATCGAGGAGGTCCGGTGGAATGAAAAGTTCAAAAAACTACGATCAGGTCTGACCAGTGAGACCCAACTTCCGCTCCAAACGCTGAGCGATGAAGAGGTCAAGGAGTTGATCCGAGGGCATGTTGAACGCGCGCTAAAGCGATTTACGTCATCTGTCGAAAATAACCCACCCAATGACGCCGATGAACGCCGAGACATGGTCGAAGAACAAGAGTTAGTCTTACAGAATCTCAAAGCAGAAAGTCACCACGCTCATGAATGGATCAGTTCCGCATGGACGAAGTTAGAAGCCGAGGCGGTTGCGCAAAAATCGGCGATCAACGCAAATCCACCTGTCATCTCCTATTTGCAGCGCGCACTGATCGAGATATCGAACTTCAAGTTAAACCTTCTGAATCATGATTACGGCAAATTGCACAGCGATCCGGCGTTCGGATCTCAAATGCCCGCGATGCATAAATTTATACAGTTGGCAGACGCCTATATCAAAAAATATAAGGAAGCTGCTGCGCTAAACAGTCGGACGCAAAAGGCGATCGACAAAGTTGTTCAGAATGTTTCCCTCATTGTCGAACTGGTCGGGCCAAATTTTTATGTCGCCAGCTTTGACTATGATGCTCTGGAAAGCACTCGGTTTAAACTTGCCCGGGTGCCCACCAACTACAAGAAACTTTTCAAAGGCAAATCTCTCGATGACGCCATTTTCCTTGGGGCGGAAACAAAAGCCAAAACGCTTTCACATAAAAGCCAGACACAGTACTTAGGTGCACTACAACAAATTCTAAAGCTGGCAGTGGCCAAGAAATGGCTTGCATCTTTACCAGCTGCTGATTTCAAACCGGTCACTGAGGCGAAAGTAAAAGAGAAAGACAAGAAGCGGGCCTTTACAGTTTCACAGCTGAAGGGGTTTTTTGTTGGCCCCTTTTATGGTTCCGCCGCGAACGGAGATAAAGCAGTTCTGGCAAAAGCTGACTTTGAGTGGCGCTTCTGGCTCCCGATCGTCGCACTTTTTTCAGGCATGAGAGGAAACGAAATAAGCCTCCTGCTCACTACAGACATCCAGAAAACGGAAAACGGTATCAGCTATTTTAACGTAACAGATGTGGGAGACGCTTCAGGCAAAGGAGTTCTGGCTAAGTCTGTGAAAACTGTGACGAGCATCCGAAAGATCCCCATCCACGACAGCATCATCGAACTCGGTTTTCTTGATTTCGTAGCTCGGCGGCGATCGGAAAGTGGTAACGCAAGATTATTCGATACGCTCAAGCCTGACAAATACGGCAATTTGTTTGCCTACGCAGGACGGCGATTCAATGAAAATTTTCTACCGAGAGAAATGGGGTCGTTGGAGCGCCAATCCTTTCACAGTTTCCGGCATACTTTCAGAAATGCTTTGCGGCAGATGTCAATGGCGGAGACAAAATGTGCCAGATGGCGGCGTAAAAGTGTACCAGTCTGGTTGATTAAAAAGGGCGGTGATGCCCGTGGTTCGGTTTGCTT